>NZ_JBVILR010000023.1:0-139380 GCF_055580265.1 Streptomyces sp. NPDC032091
AGTCCATCCTCGTCACCGACGACCCCCTCGCCTCCACCCTCAAGACCGAGTCCGACTGGGCCGTCAAGGCCAAGCTCCTCGACAAGCCCGACCTCACCGGCATCTACGACCTCACCCTGCTCAACAAGGTCCTCAAGGCCGCCGGCAAGCCCGAGCTCTCCGACGCCGGCCTCGGCGCCAAGTAGCCGACCGGCGCGGAGCGTCCGCGTGAGGGGCCGCCCGGGTCATAGTGGATCAAGACCCGGGCGGCTTCCGCCCCGCACGTACGACACACGGGGAGTTCCCTCATGCACCTCCACCGGAGCCGGTCCACGGCCCTGGCCACCCTCGTCGGGCTCGCTCTGGCCCTCACCGCCTGCGAGGGCTCCGGCTCCGCCGGCGGGGCGCCCGCGCCACCCGCCACCAGCCGCTCCGCGGCGGCCTCCGACGCCGCCCCGGCTCCGACGGCCACCGCGACGCCGGCCCCGACGCCGTCCGGCACCGCCGCCCCGACGTCCGCGGCGAGCCCCTCGCCGGACGGAAAGGGCGCCGAGGACGACGCCTACGCGTACACCCACCCCTGCTCCGCGCGGAACCTCACCGTCAAGGTCACCGCTCCGCAGGGCTTCCCGGCGACGGTCCGCGTCATCACGGTGACCAACAACGGCTCCACCGTCTGCGGACTCGACCTGCACCCCGCCGTCGGCTTCAGCGCCAAGGGCTCCACCCTCGGTGTCCAGGCGACGGCCCCCGACGGCCTCGGCGGCGCTCCGGCCCATCCCGTGCGGCCCGGCGCCACCGCCTTCGCCGCGGTGGACCTCAACCCGGCCGGCGTTCCCGGGCCCCTCGCCGACGAGATCCACGTCCTGGCCGACCCGAGCCACATGCCGAACGCGGACAGCACCAGCCTTCCGCTCGCCACGCCGGGAACGGTCGCCCGGCCCAAGGTCGGGCTGTACCACTTCAGCGCCCGCCAGTCCTTCGACACCCTCCGGTAGCGACCCGGAACTGGACCAGCCCGCGGCCGGAGGCTGACCGGGCCCCTTCCGGGCACACGGGTCGGCTCTCGCTCGGTGGGCTCGGGCTGTCCGACTCCTGGGGCGTTTCGACGGCTTCCTCGTCAGGACGGGGCGGGCGACGGGGGCGGGGCACCGCACGGGTGTGCGGTGCCCCGCCGTCGGCGGTGGTGAGGGTCAGCCGGTGGTGAGGGCGGTGTCGTCGATCACGAACGAGGTCTGGAGGCTGGAGTCCTCGGTTCCGGTGAACTTGACCGTGACCGTCTGGCCCGCGAAGGAGGACAGGTCGAAGGTCTTCTGCGTGTAGCCGGAGTTCTTGTCGAGGTTGGAGTAGCCCGCCAGGGTGGTGGAGCCGGCCTGCACGGTGAGCTTGTCGTAGGCGACGGTGGTGGTGGTCTCGGCGGTGTCGATGTGGAGGTGGAAGCTGAGGGTGGCGTGGCAGCCGGCCGGGATGGTCACCGTCTGGGAGAGCGAGTCGGTGTGGGTGGAGCCGTATCCGTCGAGCCAGGCCTTCCAGGAGCCGGAGTGGGCGGCCTCGCCGGCGCTGTTGTCGATCACGCCCGTGCTGGCGGTCCAGGGGGCGGTGCCGGTTTCGAAGCCCTGGTTGCCGAGGAGCTGGGCCGGGGTGCAGTTGCCGCCGGTGGGGGTGACGGTCCAGGTGAAGGAGGCGCTGCCGGTGGCGTTGGTGGTGTCCTTGGCGCTGACGGTGACGCTGTAGGTGCCCGCGGTGGTGGGCGTCCCGCCGATCAGGCCGGTGGAGGCATTGACGGAGAGGCCGGGCGGGAGGCCGGTGGCGCTGTAGGTGAGGGTCTGGCCGCTCGCGGAGTCGGTGGCCTGGATCTGGAGGGTGGCGGCGGTGCCCACGGCGGTGGAGCGGTTGCCGGGGTTGGTCACGGTGACGGTGTTGCCGCCGGTGGAGCCGCCGGTGAAGGCCGCGGTGCCCTGGGGGGTGCCCAGGCCGGTGGGGCCGTCGTAGCCGGGCTTGGCGGTGCACAGGTAGCCGCCGCCGCAGGAGCCGTTGGCGCCGCTGGTCACGTCGTTGAGGGCGGCGGTGTGGGCGTAGGGGAAGGACGCCGGGGTGGAGCCGGCGGCCGGGGTGCCCGCGAGGGCGTACACGGAGGCGATGATCGGCGCGGAGGCGCTGGTGCCGCCGTAGACGTTCCAGCCGCTGGCCTGGTAGCTGTCGTAGACCGCGAGGCCGGTGGCCGGGTCGGCGACGGCGGAGACGTCGGCGACGGTCCGCTTGGCGCAGCCGGTGTCGGTCTGCCAGGAGGGCTTGGTGGTGTAGGCCGAGCAGCCGGAGCCGGCGCCGTTGCCTCCGGAGCCGGTGCCCCAGACGCTTTCGGACCAGCCGCGGGTGGTGCCGCCGGCGCGGCTGAGGGAGGTGCCGCCGACCGCGGTGACGTACTGGGAGGCGGCCGGGTACTCGACGCCGTAGCCGCTGTCGCCGGAGCTGACGGTGATGGCCACGCCCGGGTGGTTGAAGTAGGAGGCGTCGGAGGCGGGGTCGGTGGAGTCCTCGCCGCCGCCGTAGCTGTTGGAGACGTACTTGGCGCCCATGGTCACGGCGCGGTTCACGGCGGCGCCCAGGTCCGCCATGGACGGCTGGTTCGCCTCGACCAGGAGGATGTGGCACTGGGGGCAGACGGCGCTGACCATGTCCACGTCGAGGGAGATCTCGCCGGCCCAGCCGGAGTCGGCGGTGGGGTAGCTCGTCCCGCCGTTCTGGTCGACCTTGCGGAAGCAGCCGTTGGCGGTGGTGCAGGCCGGCAGGCCGTACTGGGAGCGGTAGGCGGCCAGGTCGGACTCGGCGTTCGGGTCGTCGTAGGCGTCGATGATGGCAACCGTCGCCCCGGCACCGGCGGCGGCCGGCAGGGCGTAGGCGCTCTGCAGGTCGGCCGGGCCGTAGCCGGAGGGCAGGAGGCCCGGCGCGAGGCTCGCGTGCTGCGGGACGTCGGTGCGGGCCAGGGCGTGGCAGGCCATGAAGGCGCGCTGGGCCGGCTCGGAGCACAGCCGACGGGTGGGCGCGGCGGCGGGGGCGGTGGCCGGGCCGGCGGAGGGTCCGGCCGCGACGGCGGACGGGGACGCGAGGGCGAGCATGCCGCCGGAGATCAGGGCTGCCACCGAGAGTAAGGCGGTCGCGCCGCGACGGCTGGGCCGTGCGACGCGCTGGAACAGGGCGTTGCGCAAGGAACTGCCCTCCATGGGGGGTTGGTTGCCGCGTCGCAGGGATTCCGGGCAGGACGAAGCCATGACAGGTACATGACACCCGAGAGGCGGCGCGGGGGTGCGGATGGCGCGGATGCGGCGGTGCGCGTGCTGTCACCACGTGCAGTGGTGGCCAACGCCGAAGGTATGGAGATTCAGGCCAAGGGGACACCCGTCACATGGCAAAGGGTTGGCTCTGAAACAGTGTTGGCCGCGTATACCGTGTCTTCCATGGAGTCGGACGACGGCGCGGTCAACGATCTGGTGGCCCTGGGGCTCTCCCGCTACGAGGCGCTGGTCTACCTCGCGCTCGTCCGGCGGGAGTCCTACACCGCCGCCGAGGCGGCGCGCGCCGCGCAGGTCCCCCGGCAGCGCGTCTACGACGTCCTCGACGCGCTCGTCCGGCGACAGCTGGCCGTCCCCCGTCCGGGCCGGGTCACCGCCTTCTCGGCGGTCGCCCCCGAACTGGCCCTGGCGAGGCTGATGGCCCGTCAGCGTCAGTCCCTGGAACGCCTGGACCAGGTGTCGGTCGCGCTCACCCGGGCCCTGTCCCCCGTCTGGAACGACGGCCGGACGCACACCGACCCGCTCGACTACATCGAGGTCCTGCGCGATCCGCGGGCCATCGCCGCACGGTTCGCGCGCATCCAGGAGCAGGCCGTACGGGAGCTCCTGAGCCTCTGCAAGCCGCCCTTCGTCGCGCCGCCGGCCAACGACGAGGGCATCGAGGCCGTCCGCAGGCTGCGCCGGGCCGGCGGCACCGCCCGCGCCGTCTACACCCTCGACGCGCTCGACGACCCCGAAGTCACCGAGAACGTACGGCGGTTCGCCGCAGCCGGGGAGGAGTCCCGCTTCGCCGCGCGGCTCCCGCTCAAACTCGTCGTCGCCGACGCCTCGCTGGTCCTGTGCGACATGCCCGACCCGGTGGCCGGCACCCGTGCCACCACCGCCCTCTACATCGAGCACCCCGCCCTGGCGACCTGCCTGCGGATGGCGTTCCTCGCCGTCTGGGAGCAGGCCGAGGACAGGCCCGGCGCGCGCGGCGGCTGACGCCCCGGCACGGCGTCGCCGGTGGCGGTCACCGGCTCGCGTCGGGTCGCAGCTCGATGCGGTCGGGGGCCAGGTCGACCGCCACGCGGTGTTCCATGCCCAGGGCCGCCAGGAACTTCTGCGGGAGCTGGACGCGTCCCGAACGGTCGAGGACCACGTACTCGCGCTCGCTGACCGATTCCTCGCCGTGCTCGTCGGTGACCAGGCTGCGCAGGACCTCGCTGCTGGTGCGGCCGTCGCGGATCGCCACCGTGCGGCGGACCTCGCCCGCCACCATGGGGTCGTGCGTGACGATGACCACCGTCACGCCGAGCTCCTTGTTCACGGTGCGGAAGGCCTCGAAGACCGCCGCGGCGGTCTCCGAGTCCAGTTCGCCCGTGGGCTCGTCGGCCAGCAGCACCCTGGGGTCGTTGGCCATCGCCACGGCGATGGCCACCCGCTGCTGCTGGCCGCCCGACAGCTGCGCCGGGTGGCGGTCGGCCAGGTCGGCGATCCCGAGGGCGTCCAGCACCTCCGCGGCCCGGGCGGCCTGGCGGGCGCGGGCGCCGCGGCGGGCGCCTCCGGACCGCAGCTGCATGGGCAGGGCCACGTTCTGGGCGGCCGTCAGGAACGGCAGCAGGTTGCGGGCCGTCTGCTGGAAGACGAACCCGACGGCTTCGCGCCGGTAGCGCAGCCGGTCCCGCGCCGACAGCTCCAGCAGGTCGTAGCCGGCGACCGCCGCGCTGCCGGCGGTCGGGACGTCCAGGCCCGCCAGGATGTTCAGCAGGGTGGACTTGCCGCTGCCCGAGGCCCCGACGAGGGCCACCAGGTCGCCCTGGGCGACCGTCAGCTCCAGCCCCTGGAGGGCCTGCACCTCGATGCCGTCCGTGCTGAAGATCCGCACCAGGCGGTCGCAGACGATGGCGGCGTCCACCGCGGGGGTGCGCGGCGCCGTGGCGGCCGTCGCCCTGCGCCGGAGTTCCTCGTACGTCGGCTGGTCGGTGTTCAACGCTGGTCTCCCGCTCTCAACTCGGTGGTGATCTGCCGCCGCCCGGACGTCGCCGCCTCGACGAGCACGGCCGCGGCGACCAGGGCGGCCAGGCCCAGGGCCGGTGTCAGCACGGGCCCCGCGGTGAGCCGTACTCCCGTCGGCACGTTCGCGCCGACCAGCGTGGACAGGTCCATCGCCGGGCCCAGCAGGGCCACCGCGGCCGCCGCCACCAGGGCTCCGCCCAGCGCGGCGGCGACGGTCTGCGGCAGGGCCTCGGCGAGGATCAGCGCCACGCCCTGGCGGCGGCGCAGCCCCATGGTGCGCAGCCGGGCCAGCAGGGCCGCGCGTTCGGGGACGGTCCGCAGCAGCGTCAGGAGGACGGCCAGCAGGGCGAAGCCGGCCGCCGCGGCCACGCAGGACCAGAACAGGCGCTCGGCCGAGCCCTGCAGGGGATCGGAGCCCAGCTCGGCGACGTACTCGGCGCTGGTGCGCACCAGGTACCGCTCGCCGCTCTGCCGTGCCCCGGAGTCCGGGTCCCGGCCCGCGGCCGGGGCCGCGGGCCGGTCCGGTGCGGGGGCGGCGGCGGGTGACGCGGCCGGCGTGGTGGGGCGGGCGGCCTGGGTCAGGGCGCGCAGCCGGTCCGCGTCGACGGGGCCGAGGGCGAGCCACAGGTTGGGCCGGGCGCCGCCGGGGACCAGGGCCGTCGCGGGGCCGGCCGGCAGGACGACGGTCTCGCCGCCCGGGCCCGTCGGCGCGGGGGTGCAGTCGATGGTGCCGGCGGCCCGGACCCGCAGCTCCCCGCCCGCTCCCGGCCGCAGGGCGTGGGTGCCCGGGCCGGCCCGGGCGGCCAGTCCGGCGCTGAACAGCACCGGCACGGGGGCGTCGGCGGAACCCGTGGCGCCGCCGCCGAGCGGGTCGGGGTCGAAGGCGCCGCAGCCCAGGGAGCGGGACAGGGCCGCGTAGGCGGCGGGCTCCGCGACGACCAGGGTGACCCGGGTGCGGCCCTCGGCGGTGCCGAGGACGAAGGAGTCGTCGTCCGTCCACAGCGCCACGGACGTCCGCACGCCCGGCAGTCGCTCCGCCGCCTCGACGAGCCCGTCCGGGAGCGCCCTGCCGCCGACCGAGGAGATCGCCGCGTCGCCGCCGATCGTGCGGTGCGCCCCCTGGACGCGGGCCGCGTCCACCGAGTCCATGATCGCCGCCCCGAACCCGCCGGTCGTGACGGCCAGGAGCAGCGCGAGGAGCGGCAGGACGGCGGGGCCGGTCCGGCCGCGGCCGGGCGTACGGGCCCTGCGGCCGCCCGGGCCGCGCGCGGCCCGTACCAGCCCGAGGAAGCCGACCAGTCCGCGGCGGTGGCCTGCGGCGCGGGCGAGCCATCCGGTCAGGAGCGGCAGGAGCCGGGCCAGGAGCAGTCCCCCGCACAGCGCGAGCAGCAGCGGTGCGGCGATCAGCAGGGGGTCCGGGTCGCCGCCGGCGGGGGCGACCCCGCGCCGGCGCACCTCCCACACGGCGGCGCCGGTGGCGGCGAGGGCCAGCAGCTCGGCCACGGGCCGGCGCCACCGCGCGGGCGGCCGCGGCGGGGTCAGCAGGACGGCCGCGCGGACCGGAAGGACCAGCAGGGCGAGCAGGGCGACGGCCCCGGCGGAGAGCAGCGAGGCCGCGAGCCGGGGCGTGGGCAGCAACAGGACGGCGAGCGCGGTGGCCGCCGCGGCCGCCGGGAGCACGGTGACGGCGCCCTCGCCGAGCAGCCGGGCGACGATGCCGGAGCGTGAGCCGCCCCGGGCCAGCAGCAGCCTCAGCTCGGCCTCGCGGCGGTCCGCGGCGAGTGCGCCGGCCAGGCACAGGACGACGAGGGCGACCCCGGCGACCCCGGCGGGCCCGATCGCCGCGAGCGGGGCGGCGGCCCGGCTGCGGGCCCGGGCCTGGGTGAACAGCTCGGGCAGCCGCGAGTTGGTGCGGAGCATGTCCCGCCCGGTCTGCGTGACGAGTTCGGCGGCGACGGGTCCGGTGACGTACGAGGCGATGTCCTGCTCGGTGACGGCGAGCCGGTCCGCGCGCAGCCGGCCGGTGTCCACCGGCAGCCGCCAGAAGTCCTCGGCGGTGGAGCTCCAGCCGTCCAGGCGGGGGAGGTCGGCGGCGCCGACGAGGGCGTCGGCGCCCCAGTACATGTTCTCGCCCTGGTAGTACTCGCAGGCGAAGGCGAGGCATCCCAGGTCCACCCAGTAGTCCTCGGTCTCGTCCGGGACCGTGTAGAGGCCGACGATCTCCGCGCGGAGGCCGCCGCCGGGCACGCGCGAGGTCGTCAGGACGGTCCCGAGGCCGGCCCCGATGGTCCGGGCGGCCCGCTGCGAGAGGGCGATGCGCAGCGGGGGCCCGTCGCCGGTACCGGCGGCGCCGGGTGCCGCTCCCGCGGCGGGTGCGTCGTCCGGCCACTGTCCTTCCACCAGCCGTACGTGGGCGCGGGAGTCCCGCACGTAGAGCAGCCGCGTCACGGGCGGCAGGCCGGACGGGGCGGAGAGTCCCGGGTTCAACAGTTCGCGGCCCTTGACGGTCCAGGTGCCGTACACCACCGCGTCCGGGTCGACGCGGAAGCTGCCTCCGGTGTGGGCGAGCAGGGTCCCCCGCGTCGCGTCGAGGGGACCGGTGCCCTGCCCCGTCTTCGGGGGCGGGGCGGTCGCCACCAGGCTGGTGTAGGCGGGTCCGCCGCGTTCCAGGAAGGACCGCAGTGCCCGGTCGGCGCCCCGGTCCTGGGCGCGTGGCAGCGCGGCGGCCAGCAGGACGGCGACGAAGGCCAGGACGGCGGCGAGCAGGCTGCCCAGCCGCGCCGCCCGCAGCCGGGTCCTGACCCACGGGGCGGGCCGCGGGCCGGGCCGGGCAGCGGCCGTGGACGGCGCGGCGGCGTGGTCCGGGGCCGGGGAGGACTGCGGGGTCGTGGACGGCGGCGGGGTGGTCACATGTCCTCCACGGGGCGCAGCCGGGCGGCGATGTCGCGGCCGCGGGGGCCGCCGAACGCGGCCGACAGCAGGGGGACGGCCGCGATGGCGGCGGCCGTGAGCAGGGTCTGCCCGAGGGGCATGTCCACCCGTACGGGCGGGAACGGCCGGGTCGCGGCCGGTGTGAGCACCACCAGGGGCGCCATCAGATGGACGAGGGCGACGCCCAGCCCGGCCCCGACCGCGGTCCCGAGGACGATCAGGGCTCCCCCCTCGGCGGCGGCGGCCCGGGCCAGCGACCGGCGAGGGGTGCCGAGCGCGAGCAGCACCGAGAACTCCCGCCCGCGCACCCGGCGTTCGGCGGCGGTGGCGGTCGCGAAGCCGATGGCGGCGAGGACGGCGCAGGCGGCGGCGAGGGCGGCCAGCGCGCTCTGCGGGCCGGCGCTCAGCGGGTCGTCCAGCAGGCCGGCGGTGATCTCGGAGCCGAGCTCGACGCGTTCGGTCCTGACCCCTGTGCGGAGCGCGTCGGCGACGCGGGCCGGGACGGGGTCGGTGGCCGAGGCGGCGGGCAGCCACCACTCGGTGGGCGGGGCCGGCTCCCGGCCGGCCGTTTCCAGGAGGAACCGGCCGAGGGTGCCCAGGTCGACGGCGAGGGCCGTTCGTCCGGCCACGGGGAGGGCTTCGACGGCGGCGGTGATCCGCAGCGGGACCGTCACCCCGCCGACGGTCACGTGCACCGTGTCGCCGGTGGAGGCGCCGAGGGCGCGCAGGTAGCGGGTGGTGGCGACGGCGGGGACGGGGGTGGCCACCGGGGCGGCGGGGGTGGGGAACAGCAGGGCGTGGACGCCCTTGTCGGTGCCGAACCCGCCCCAGTAGCGCAGCCGCAGCAGGTCGGTGGAGCCGGGTGCGGCGGGCGACAGCACGGGGAGGCCCGAGGAGCGGGGCTCGGAGGGGGGCGCCAGCTGCCAGCCTCCGGTGGCCCCGGGGCCGGCCGCGGCGGGTGCCGCGGGAGACGCGACCGGTGCGGCCGTGCCGTCGGCGGTGTCGGAGGCGGCGATCCGGCGCAGGGTCAGTTCGGAGCCGTCGCCCGCGGGGCCGCCGTCCCCGGCGTACGAGAGCTGGACGCCGGCCAGCGCCAGCGGGGTGGCGGCGGAGCCGATCGGGGCGTCGGTCAGGGCGTCCAGGGGGAACCGGAGGGTGGCGTCGCCGCCGGCGGGCAGGGGGACCCGCGGTGTCGTGTGGGTGACTCCGTACCGGTCGCGCAGCAGCAGGCTCACGGCGGACCGGCTGGTGCCGGCGGACCGTACGGTCACGTCGAGGTCGACGCGGCGGGGCGAGCCGGGCAGGGTGACTCCGGGAGGTGCCGCGGGGGCGGCTCCCGTCCGGCCTCCGGCGGCATCCGGTCCGGGTACGGCGAGCGGGGCGAACAGCTCCCGCATGGGGCGCCCGCCGCGCAGGTCGGCGCGCAGGGGTACGTGTTCGCCCGCCTTGACGGCGTCCAGGGCGAGGAGGTCGGCGGTGCCCCCGCCCGGCAGCGGCTGGGCCTGGCGGACGACCGGGATCAGGCGGTCCCCGCCCGGGAGGGACCCGTAGCGTCCGCCCTGTCCCATCGGGGACATGCCGCTGTCGGAGATCCGCAGTCCGCCGGCGGTCGCGAAGTCCGCCTGGTCGCGCTGGGAGGCGGACCAGGCGGTGTGCTGGCCGAGGGCGAGGACCCCGCTGGAGACGGCCAGGACGAGCAGCAGCACGGGCCCGGTGGCCCGGCCGGGCCGGCGGGCGAGCTGCCAGCCCGCCAGGGCGGGGCCGAGGCCCCGGCCGCGCGCCGCGAGCCGTCCCCCGGCCCGCGCGGCGAACGGCAGCAGCCGCAGGACCAGTAGCGTGCCCGCGCACAAGGCGAGGACCGGGGCCGCGACGAGGACCGGGTCCACGCCGAGCCCGCCGTCGGCGGGGCCGGTGTCCGGGGTGGCGCCGTCGACGCCCCCGTACTGGGACAGCTGCTGGTGGCAGAGGACGGCGAGGGCGACCACGGCCAGGTCCAGTCCGGAGCGGGCGGCGCCCGTCACCAGGGCCTGCCGGCTGCCGGCGCGGCGCAGGACGGCGGCCGAGGCGCCGCGCAGGGCGGCGGGGAGGGTCGTGAGCAGGACGCAGGCCAGGGCGCAGCCGGCCGCGACCGGCCAGACCAGCCAGGTGTCGGGGATCTCCAGGTGGACCCGGCCGAGCGGGCCGAACCGGCCGAACAGGCGCAGCAGGGGCGGTGCGAGCAGGGGTGCCAGGACGGCGGCCGGGAGGGCGAGCAGCAGGGACTCGGCCGCGCCCAGGGCGCCGAGGCGCCGGCGGGAGGCGCCGCGCGCGGTGAGCAGGATCCGCTCCGGTTCCTGGCGGGCCGTCACGAGGTGGGCGACCAGGAGGAGGGCGGCGGCGGAGAGGACGGCGAGCTGGAGGGCGCCGACGAGCAGGGTGGACCGGGCTACGAGCAGTCCGGAGTCCAGTCGGGCGAGCAGTTCGGGCAGTTCGGTGGCCGTCTGGAGCGAGGTGGTGCGCTTGAGGGCGGCGCCGGCGGGGCCGGCCGCGGTGCGGACGGCCCGGGCCTCGGCGCCGGTGATCGTGCTCAGGTCGGGGGTGAGGAGGGTGCCGCGGTAGTCCTGTAGGACGCCGCCCTCGGTGAAGGCCGTGTCGTCCACCATGAGCGGGCCGTAGGTGGTGAAGCTCGCGACCTGGATCTCGCGGCCGCCCAGGGGGTCGAGCCGCCAGTACCCCGAGTCGGGGTCGGTGGCCCGGTAGACGCCGGTGACCAGGACGGTGAGCGGGGGCCCGCCGAACCGGTCGTCGAGCCGGACGGTCGCGGGCAGGGCGGACTCGGCGAGCCCGAGGCGGGCGAGCGCGGTGCGCGGCAGCGCCGCCTGGAGCGGCCGGTCCGGGGCGCCGGCGGGGGCGGCCGCGGGCCGGGGCCAGTCGCCGGCGAGCAGCCGTACGTGGTCCCGGCCGAGCGCGGCCAGGACGGTCAGGTCGGCGTCGTGGCCCGCGGCGGCGGCGCCGGGGAGCCCGTAGGAGCGGCTGCGGGCCACGCTCTCGGAGGCCACCGGCAGCTTGCCGAACACCTCGCCGGCGAAGGCCCGTACCGCCTCGTCGTCCTGGGCGCGCGAGGAGACGGGCCGGCCGCTGGTGACGGCGACGGTGGTCCGTGACCGCTCCGGGCCGGTCAGCGCCCGGCGCAGCCCCTCCTGCGCCACGCCGTCGGTGAAGGCGGCGAGCGCGGTCAGCGCGGTGGTGGTGATCAATACGGTGAGCAGTGCGGCCACCGCGAGGGGCCAGCGCCCGCGCAGCCGGCGCACGACGAAGCCGAGCACGTGTTCCGATCCTCCCCCGTCCGGACTCTCGCTACCGGATAGCGGACGATGCTGTCAGATTCGGATCATGGACGGAAGGGACTTGCGTGAAGAGTGAGACAGGTGCGCAAATGTGAGCAGAAAACGACAGCGGCCCTCCGTACGGGAGGCAGGGGGCCGGGAGCGCCGCGCACACGACTCCACGGGGGATCACATCTCATGACGGTCCATCAGCCCACGACGGCGACGGACACGGCGGCGGACACGGCGGCGGAGGGGCACGGCGACGGGCCGATCGTGGTGGTGGACGACGTGCACCACAGCTTCGGCAGCGGAGCGCAGGCCGTCCACGCCCTGCGCGGGGTGTCCTTCGAGATCCGGCGGGGCGAACTCACTGCCCTGCGCGGCCGGTCGGGCTCCGGCAAGACCACCCTGCTGAACCTCGTCGGCGGCCTCGACACCCCGGCCGCGGGGCGGATCACCCTCGACGGCACCGACCTGGCGTCCCTCGACGAAGCAGGCCTGCTCGCCCTGCGCCGCGACCGGATCGGCTTCGTCTTCCAGTCGTTCGGCCTGATCCCCGTCCTGTCCGCCGCCGAGAACGTCGGCATACCGATGCGGCTGCGCCGCGTCCCGGCCAGGGAGCGCGAGGAACGCGCCCGCACCCTGCTCGCCCTGGTCGGCCTCGCGGACCACGCCGAGCAGCGCCCCGGCGAACTCTCCGGCGGCCAGCAGCAGCGCGTGGCGGTGGCCCGCGCCCTGGCCAACGACCCCGAGCTGATCATCGCGGACGAACCCACGGGCCAGCTCGACCTGGAGACCGGCCGGTCGATCATGGAACTCCTGCGCGCGGTGGTCCGCGGCAAGGGGGTCACCATCCTGGTCGCCACGCACGACCCGAACCTGATCGAACTCGCCGACCGCGTCGTGGAACTCCGCGACGGCCGCATCCTCGCCCCCGGAGCGGACGCCGGCCCGCCCGCCGGGGCTTAGGCCGTCTCTTCGGTGGACGGCTGGGCTTCCGGGTGCGTGCCGGGGCGCTCGCGCCAGAACGCACCCGACGCCGCCCGGCGCACCAGCATGAGCACCACGCCGGCGCCGACCAGGAAGAGGGCGATGACCAGGGGCGCGCCCAGCCCGAACCAGGCGGTCGCGCTCGCCGAGTTCCGGGGGTCCGCCATGTCGAGGACCGACTCGGCCAGCAGCCAGACCAGCAGGGCCGCGCCGGCCAGCGGCCCCACGCCGAGCAGCAGGAAGGGGCGCAGGCCCCGGGTGAGCCGGCGGCGGTACCAGACGGCGCAGGCGATGCCGGTGAGGGCGTAGTAGAAGGCGATGAGCAGCGAGAGCGCGGTGAGGGAGTCGGCGAGGGCGTTCTCGCTGATCCGGTGGATGACGACGTACCAGACGATGGCGGTGCCGGTGACCCACCAGGTGCTGATGGCGGGCGTGCCCCGGCGGGTGTCGATCCGGGCGAAGCGGGCGGGCAGGGCGTGGCGGCGGGCCATGGACAGGGCGGTGCGGGAGGCGGGGATGATGGTGGTCTGCGTCGAGGCGAGGGCCGAGGTGGCGACCGCGAGGAGCAGGATCCAGTCCCAGCCGCCGAGCACCTCGTGGGCGAGGGCGGCGAAGACGTCCTCCTCGGTGTCGGCCCGTCCCGCCAGGTAGGCGGTGCCGGCGTAGGCGACGACGGCGACGGCCACGGACAGGTAGGTCGCGAGGAGCACGACCGTCGACCAGATGCCCGCCCGGCCCGGGGCGTTGGCGGAGTCCTTGGTCTCCTCGGTCAGGTTGAGGGCCGATTCCCAGCCCCAGTACGCGAACACGCCGAGCAGCAGCCCGCCGGTGAGGGCGGAGCCGCCCGCGCCGAAGGGGTTCAGCCAGCCGGCGGCGGGGCGTACGGCGTCCAGGCTCCCGGTGCCGGCGTGGACCCGGTACAGGGCGACGGCCGCGAACACGACGAGGCAGACGACCTGGAGCAGGACGAGCGCGTTCTGGAAACGGGCCGAGGCCTCGGTGCCCCGTACGCACAGCCAGGACATGACCAGGATCAGCAGGACGGTCAGGGCCTCGCGGACCGCCGCGTTCCCGGCCAGGCCGTCGGCGCCGACGGCGAGCAGCCCGAAGCCGACGGCGACGTCGGCGAGCGAGCCCACGACGAGCACCCCGGTCATCGCGATGGCCCAGCCGCCCAGCCATCCGGTGGTGGGGCCGAGGGCGCGGGTGGCCCAGGAGAAGGTCGTGCCGCAGTCGGGATCGGAGCGGTTGAGGTAGTGGAAGGCGGAGGCGATGAGCAGCATCGGGACGAAGGAGGCGAGCATGACGCCGGGGGCGTGCACGCCGACCAGGGCGACCAGGGGTCCGATGACGGCGGCCAGCGAATAGGCGGGTGAGGTGGCGTTGAGGCCGATGGCGAGGGCGTCGAGGAAGCCGATCGCGTCCGCCTTGAGCGCGCCGGCCGGGGCGGTGGGGGTGGTGGCCGTCGCGGGTTCGGTGGCCGTCGCCGGTTCGGTGTGCTGCCGGGCGGCGGTCTCCGTGGGGGTGTCTGCGGCCATCGTCCCTCGCTGTGCTGAGTGCGGTGTGGGGGCCGCGCCGCTGCCGGGCGCGGTGTGAACAGGGCGTGAACTGCGACGAGGAAACCCGCGCGGCCGCTCGGGGGTCAATGGTGTTGGCATAAGGGCCGCCGGACGGGGCGGCGCGGGGGGTTCAGCGGGGGCGCGGCGCCTGGAGCCTGGCCTCGGCGCTCGCGAGGAGCATGTCCAGGGCGACCGGGTAGGCACTGTGGTTCATCCGGGCCGCGAGCAGGCGTCCGGTGGCGGCGATGTGCGGGTACTCGTCGGCCGGCAGCCGGGCGTAGGTGGACTCCCACTGCTGCTCGTCGGAGAGCCGCGAGGCCTCGGTCAGGGCGAGGGCGCCGGCGTCGAGGGCGGCGAAGGCCAGGCTCTGGTCGATGAAGGCGTGGTAGATCAGGACCGCTTCCGGGTCGGGGAATCCCGCGGTGCGCAGGATGCCGAGGACGGCCTCGTCGGCGGCGATCTCGCGGGGCCGGCCGGTGACGCGGCTCGCGGTCAGCACGGCCGCCTGGGGGTGGGCGAGGTAGGCGCCGTGGATGCGCAGCCCGAGTTCTCGCAGGTCGGAGCGCCATACCCCGGAGGCGGACCATCCTTCGAGGGCCCGGCCGATCAGTTCCTCGCCGATGGCGAGGGTCAGGCCGTCCATGCCGTCGAAGTACCGGTAGAGGGTGCTGGGGTCGGCGCCGAGGGCGGCGCCGAGCCGGCGGGCGGAGAGGCCGGCGCTGCCGTGTTCGCGCAGCATGCGCAGGGCGGTGTCGACGATCAGCCGTTCGGACAGGACGACGCCCTGCCGGGTGGGGCGCCGCCGTCTGCGGGCGCCCTCGGGAACCACTTGCTTGGCCATGGGTGGACCTTATGCCAACACCATTGACCTTATCTCGCGGGCCCGGCTTTCATCCCTCGCACGGGGCACGGACCGTTCGTGGACCCCACCGAGAGAGGGTTTCGTCATGCGTGTTCTGCTTGTGGGCGCCGGCGGCGTCGGTACCGCGATCACCCGGATCGCGGCCCGCCGGGACTTCTTCGACCACTTCGTGGTCGCCGACTACGACCTCGCCCGCGCCGAGGCGGCGGTGGACGCGCTCGGCGAGGGATCCGGCCGGTTCTCGGCCCGCCGGATCGACGCCTCCGACGGGGCCGCGGTGGCCGCGCTCCTCACCGGCGAGCGGTGCGACGTGCTGCTGAACGCGACCGATCCCCGCTTCGTGATGCCGCTGTTCGAGGCGGCCCTCGCCGCGGACTGCCACTACATGGACATGGCGATGTCGCTGTCCCGCCCGCACCCCGGCCTGCCGTACGCCGAGTGCGGGGTCAAGCTCGGCGACGAGCAGTTCGCCCGGGCTGAGGCCTGGGAGAAGTCGGGGCGGCTGGCCCTGGTGGGCATGGGCGTGGAGCCCGGCCTGTCGGACGTGTTCGCGCGGTACGCGGCGGACGAGCTGTTCGACGAGATCGAGGAGATCGGCATCCGCGACGGGGCGAACCTGACCGTCGAGGGGTACGACTTCGCCCCGTCGTTCAACATCTGGACGACGATCGAGGAGTGCCTGAACCCGCCCGTGGTCTACGAACGCGACCGCGGCTGGTTCACCACCGAGCCCTTCAGCGAGCCGGAGGTCTTCGACTTCCCGGAGGGCATCGGCCCGGTCGAGTGCGTCAACGTGGAGCACGAGGAGGTGCTGCTGGTCCCGCGCTGGGTGGACGCGCGGCGGGTCACCTTCAAGTACGGGCTGGGCGAGGACTTCATCGGGAAGCTCAAGACCCTGCACGCGCTGGGCCTGGACTCCACCGGGCCGGTCACGGTGCGCGGGGCGGACGGCACCCCGGTACGGGTCTCCCCGCGCGACGTGGTGGCCGCCTGCCTGCCCGACCCGGCGACGCTGGGCGGGCGCATGTCGGGGAAGACCTGTGCGGGCACCTGGGTGAAGGGCACCAAGGACGGCCTGCCGCGCGAGGTGTACCTGTACCACGTGGTGGACAACCAGTGGTCGATGCGCGAGTACGGGTCGCAGGCCGTCGTGTGGCAGACCGCGGTCAACCCGGTGGTGGCGCTCGAACTCATGGCCGGCGGGGTCTGGGACCGGTCCGGGGTGCTCGGCCCGGAGGCCTTCGCGCCGCGCCCGTTCCTGGACCTGCTGACGGCGTACGGCTCCCCGTGGGGCCACCGCGAGCAGGGCTGAGCGGCGGCCCCACGGGGCGGGCGGGGTCAGTGCCGGGCGTCCGCGCGGGGCCGCTCCAGGACGAAGGTGTCGACCGGGGTCAGCTCTCCGTAGGGGCCGTCGAAGGTGTAGTACGTGACGTGCATCCGGGTGCGTCCGCTGCCGCGGGTGCCCGGGTCGACGTCGAAGGCGGCGAAGCCGTGGGGGTGGACGCGGTCCTGGACGGCGCGCCAGGGGGCGTCCTCGGTGAGGTAGACCGGCTTGCGGTGCCGGCCCTCGGGTTCCTTGCCCACCTCGACCACGACCCGGCCCTTGGGTTCCTCGAACAGGTCGTCCTGGGTGGTGGCGAAGTTGCCGCCGCCGCCGATGATCATGTGCACGGTGCCCTTGCCGGTGTCGGCCACGTCGGTGGCGGTGGACACCGGGATCGGGGTCCGGGTGTCGTTCGGCAGGGCGCCGCGGACCGGCAGCGAGCGCTCGTAGTAGTGCTCGTGGCCGCAGAGCACCAGGTCGACCCCGTAGGCGTCGAAGAGCGGGCCCCATTCCTGGCGCACCCCGAGGTCGCTGCCGCCACTGCGGTGGCTGGAGATCATCGGGTGGTGCATGAAGACGACGATCCAGTCGATCCCCCGGTCGGCCCGCGCGGCCTTCAGCTCCCGCTCCAGCCACCGGCGTTGCACGCCATCGGAGTATCCGCGCAGGTAGAGGTCGCCGCTGTCGACGATGGCGACGTCGTCGTTGGCCAGGCTGACGAACCGGACCGAGCCGACGGTGAAGGCGTACCACAGACCCCGCGTCGCGGGGTCGGCGGCCGAGGCGGCGCCGGGCAGGGCGAAGTAGGTCTGGTAGCCGGTGAGGCCGAGGGGGCCATTGCCCTTCTCGGTCTCGCCGTTGCCGACGCAGGGCATCCAGGGGCGCAGCCGCGCCGAACGGCTGTTGCCGATGAACCAGTCGGCCCAGGTCGCCACGCGGTCCTCGCCGATGGCTCCGGCCACGCCCGCGTAGCACAGGTCGCCGTTGACCAGGTTGAACAGCGGAGCGACCCGTTCCACCGCGGCCACGATGTCGCCGGACGCCTCGGTGCCGCCCTGGGTGCTGGTGTAGAGCGGGAAGGGGCCGAGGGGCGGCGGGGTGTCCTTGGTGGGCCACTTGAGGGTCCGGCGCAGGTTGGGCGTGCCCTGGTCGCCGAAGCTGGTGAAGGTGAACGCGGTCCGGCCGCGCGGCGCCGTGGTGAACGACCCCGTCTCCTGCGCGGCTCCGTCGTGCCCGGCCGAGTACAGGTAGGCGGTGTCCGGCCGCAGCCCGGTGATGCGGGCGTGGTGGACGTACACCTCGCGCTGGGAGAGCCCGTCGCGGTAGGTACGGGTCTCCGCGTCGACCACCCGCCCGGAGCCGCCGTCCGGCGACCCGAGGCGCACCCGCGGGCGCCGCACGGACTGGGGGCTGATCCAGGAGACGGTCATCTCGGTGGCGGGATCGGCCCCGAACTGGAGGTGCAGCCCGGCCACACCGGGCACTCCGATACGGCTGGGCGTGCGCTGCAGCAACGGCGCCCCCGCCGCCGGCGGTCCCCCGGCGGCCGCGGCGCTCCCGCCGCCCCCGACGACGACGGCGGCCGCTCCGGCGGTCGGGCCGGTGAGTAAGGTCCTGCGCGGAATCGACATGGAACGCCTTCTCTTGAACGGAAGTTGACCGCGTGAACCCTAGGCGTGATCGACCGCTCCCAGGCCCGCGCACCTCACTCTTGAACGAAAGTTTCCACGCCGGCGTCCGCGGGGTCCGTCCGGAGCGTGACCGTGAAGCTCCGGCCGTAGGCCCGGCGGGTGTCCACGTCCAGGCGGGTTCCGGTGGGGACGTGGCGTACGCGCACCTGTGGGTCGCCCTCCACCGGCCGCAGCCACCGGCCCGCCAGCAGCACCCCCACGGCGGGCCGCCCGGTGGTCGGGTCGGAGACCGCCACCCGTACCGTGCCGGGGGCCGCGCCCTCGGGCCGCCGGCCGACGATCACGGAGCCGGGCCCGTCCAGGCGCAGGGCCGCGGTCCCGTGGGCGCCGGGGGCGAAGCAGTTCGCGGCGAGCAGACCGAGGCCGGTGTGCGCCACGGCCTGGAGGCGGGCGGTGTTGGCCAGCACCCGCAGGGGCCCGCCCCGCCGGCCGTAGCCGCGCAGCCGCTCCTCGTCGGCGTGCGGCACCAGGGCCCACGCCGCCCGCAGCGGCGGCGCGCCCGCCGGCCGGTCGAAGGCCGCCGTGAACACCCGCCGGGTAACGGGGGCGGCCGGGTTCGCCAGGCGCAGCGCCCGGGGGCTGCCGGTGACGAGGTCCAGGCCGACGCGTACGGGGGGCGCGTCGAGGAACAGGTAGCCGACGGCCGTGCCCCGGGTGGGATCGGCGTACCGCAGCCACCGCAGGCCGCACGGGGCCGTTCCCCCGCCGGACGCCGCCCAGGGGCGGCCGTCGCGGAGGGCGCCGGTGACGAGGATCCGGTCGTCCGGGTGCGCCGTGCGGGCGTCGACCGTCGTCGTCACCGCGCGTCCCGCGCGGTCCCCGACGTCCGCCGCCAGGACGACGATCTCGTCGTCGAAGAGGAACCAGGACTTGGTCGCCGTCGCGCCGCGGTACACGGTGAAGCCGGGCGGCAGCAGGGCCCGGTCCCGGAACGCCGCGTCGTCGCTCTGGACCATTCCCGCGGCGCCGTACGCGCCGAGGACCGTCCCGCCCGACCAGGCGGCGGTGCCGCGCGGGAAGTACACGTAGGCGTTCTGCGCATCGGAGGAGGCCGTGAACGCCGGGACGTGCGAGGGGTCGTCGTAGTACAGGGCGCCGCCGTAGAGCTCGGGCACGGTACGGCGGCGCTCGACGGGGGCGCTCACGCCGGGCAGGCCGTAGGGGGAGACGGTGGCGTAGTGGCCGACGTCGTGGCCCGGGCCCTGGTCCTCGCCGGACAGGTACAGGCGGTGGGCCCCGTCGCCCTGGAACCACGGCATGAGGTTCTCGCCGTTCAGGTACTCGTACTTGGCGGTCCGCGTGGAGCTGCGGGCCACGACGAAGGCGTAGCCGGGGCGCCGGTGGACGGTCCGGTCCATGGCGTTGAAGGCGAAGCTGCCGCGCCGGGGCGCCAGGTCCGCGGGGCGCACGGCGGGATCGGCGAGGAGGTCGGCGTAGCGCGCGAAGGAGAGCGGGGAGACGAACGCGGCCGGGTCGCCGTCGACCCGGCAGCCGGCGCCCAGGTGCCTGGCGTAGGCCCGCAGGACCCGCGCCCGGGCTCCCGTGGTGAGCGCGGACAGCCCCAGGACGGCCTCGCACACGGCCCGTGTGTCGGCGTACCCGCCCTGCGGGCGGGTGAGGGCCCGGCCCTTGACGGTCTCCGTCATCCAGCCCTCGAAGACCAGCGGGGCGAAGCCGTCCCGGACCCACCCCGCCACGGCCGCCACCGCGTCCGGCCCGGGCCCCAGGCCCGTCCCGTCGAGGAGGGACAGCGCCTCCACGACGCGCGTGAGCAGCGCCGTGCCGTAGGAGCCGGTGGAGGCGACGCAGCCGTGCTGCACGAACGAACCGTCGCGGTGGAAGCCGTCGGTGACACCGTGCCTCGGGGCGTACGGGTCGAGGGGCGCGAGCACCGTCAGCTGGTCGGCGACGGCTTTGCGGATCCTGGCGGGGTCACGGAGCAGCGCCCCCTGCACCATGCGGTTGGTGGTGATGTCGGCGAGGTTGGCGGCGGTGTGGAACCGCGAGTCCAGGTCCACGTCACCGCCCGTGCCGTGACCCAGTCGCCGGTCCATCGCCGCCGTGTACGCCGCCGTCAGCCCGGGGTACAGCGCGGCGGCCTCCGGTGCGAGCAGCGCCAGGGTGCGCCCGGCGTGGCGGGGGATGCCGATCTCCCACGGAAACCAGTTGCCGTGGTTCGCCGGGGCCCGGTCGCCGTAGTGCTCCTCGTACAGGCGGACCAGCCCGCCGAGCACCCTGCGCCGGGCGGCCGGGTCGCCGGACGGGCCGGGCGCGGTGCCGTCGGGGAGGCGGGTGGCCAGAGCGATCCCGTACAGCCGCCGGTACGTCTCCTCCAGCCGCGCCTCGGAGTCGCCGAGGGGGAGCCCCGCGAAGAGCTCCCGTCCCGTGGCCCGGTCCATGGCGGCGAGGTCGGCCCGCGCCGCCCGGGCCAGGGCGCGGAGCGGCTCCCGGGTCTCGGGCCGGCGGTTGGAGGCGGCGGTACCCGCGAGCAGGTCCACGAGGTTGGCGAGCAGCCGAGCACACGGGGCGTCGTCCTGCGGGACGCCGTCCCGCCCGGGGCCGCCGGCGGCGGACCGGCCCCGGAGGACCGGGGGGACACCGGCGCAGGACAGGGCGTTCAGCAACCGCCTGCGCGTCACGTCCACCGGCACCCACTCTTCCGCCCGCCCGGGCCGCCCGCCGTCGGCCCGTCGGCCTGTCGGCCGGAGCCAGCCAACCACGCGCGGCGCCCGGCATGAGGGGTCCGACACGCCCCGGGAGGGCCCGGGCCCCGGCACCGGGTCGGGCCTTGCCGTGGAGGCAAGTGACGTTCCAGGGGCTGCTTTCGCGGGCGTGGACGTCACCGTCGGGGCGATGTGCACGGGGCCGCGCCGTCGCGGCGCGTGCCGTAGCCGTAGCCGTAGCCGTAGCCGTAGCCGTAGCCATTGGCACGGGGATGCGCCGTGGGGGGTGACCGTCGGGAGGCCACGGGCGGGCGGCTCCGGGACGCGGCCGCCGTGCGGGTGCCGGCTGCGGGAGCGGGGGGGGAGGCGTGCCCGGGGTCCGTCCGGCGCGAAGGCGCCGGCGCGCGGGGCGGGGTGTCCCGTCGCCTCGCCCCCCGACGCCCCCTGGCGGCGGCGCCCCCGGTCGTGCGGGTGCTGCACGCCGAGCCGCGGGCGGACCCCGCCCGGCTGGAGGAGGCCCGCGCGCCGGCCGACGCCGTCCCCGCGGCGCGGCGCGTGCCCGGGGCGCGCGGGGCCGTCCGGGAGGCGGTGGGCAGTGGGGAGGCCGCCCCGCCGCTGGATGTCCGTGCCCCCGGCGCGGCGCGGGCCCCGGGTGCGCGGGGAGGCGGCGGCCGGCGGGGAGGCCGCCGCGCCGCCGGATGTCCGTGCCCCCGGCCCGGGGGGTGCATGGGCACCTGGTGCCGCCGGCTCGGCCGTGGGGGCCGGGGCGGTGGGGGCGTCCCCTTCCGTTCGGGCCGCCCCTGGCCGCGTCCGCCGCCCGGCTGCGGGAGTCGGGGATCGGGGCGGCGACACGGTCGCCGTCCACGCACGGCGCACGCCGGCGCTGGCCCTCGCGCTGGTGGCCGTCGCCCGCGGCGGCGCGGCCTTCCTGGCGTGCGACTCCGCACCCGGCCGGCCGCCTGCGGCTCCAGGCCGGGCAGGCGCGGGTGAAGGCACGGCTCGCCTGCGACCCCGAGGGCGTCCCCGACGGGCTCGCGGACGGCCTGCCGGTGATCGACGTGCTCGGCGGCGCCCCCGGCACCCCCGACAGCCGGTCCACGCCGGCCGACGCCGGCGCGGCCGCCTACGTCGCCTTCAACCACCCGGCCGCGTCGCCGTCCCGCGGGAACGCGGGCGGGCGCGGACGGCCCGGCCGGCCGGATCCAGGGACCCGGCTGCGGCTCGTCGTCGCCGTACGGCCCGGCCGCCGGCCCGGCTCGCGGTCATCGGCTGCCAACGGCCGCGCCCGCACGGCCGACCGCGGTCAGGGGTACAGCCGGAGCCCCTCCACCCCCATGGGGCAGGGCAGGACACCCGCTTGCGCCTCCGACTTCCGGGTAGCCGCACCGCATGGACACCACGACCGAAACCACGCCGCTGCGCGCCGTCGCACTCGTCTGCACCCTCGCGCCGTCGCCGAAGCCGTCCAGTTCCCAGCTGCTGGCGGAGCAGACCATGGCGGCCCTGGCCGATCACGGCGTCACCGGAAAAGTGATCCGGATCGCCGACCACGACGTCAAACCCGGCGTCCAGGCCGACATGGGGGACGGCGACGCCTGGCCGGAGATCCGCGACACGATCCTGGGATGCGACATCCTTGTCCTGTCCACGCCCATCTGGCTCGGCCACCCCTCCAGCATCGCCCAGCGCGTCCTGGAACGCCTCGACGCCGAACTCGGCGAGAGCGACGACGAGGGGCGGATGCTCACCTACGGCAAGGCCGCCGCCGTGTGCGTCGTCGGCAACGAGGACGGCGCCCACAAGGCCAGCGCGGACCTCTTCCAGGGCCTCAACGACGTCGGCTTCTCCCTCGCCCCGAACGCCGTCACGTACTGGGTCGGCGAAGCCATGCAGGGCACCGACTACCAGGACCTCGACAAGACTCCCGAGAAGACCGCGGCCACGACCCGGACCCTCGCCGCGAACACCGCGCACCTGGCGCGCCGGCTCAAGTCCGCCGTCTACCCGCCCTCGTCCTGAACACCCGCCCCCGATCCTGCCGGAAGGAGACCGTCATGCCCTCCGACGACCGGACCCCCCGCCTCACCGATCCGGTGACGCTCCACCCCCGTCCTCCGTTCCCCGAGCAGAACCAGGACCATCCCGGCTCGACCGCGGCGATGGACCCGCGCCCCGACCACGGCGAGGACACCTACGAGGGCCACGGCCTGCTGGAGGGCCGCAAGGCGCTGGTCACCGGCGGCGACTCGGGGATCGGCCGGGCCGTCTGCCTCGCCTTCGCGCGCGAGGGGGCCGACGTCGTCCTCGCCCACCTGCCCGAGGAGGCCGACGAGGCGGAGGAGACCGTCCGCCTGGTCCGCGGGGCCGGCCGCACCGCCGTGGCCGTCGCCTGCGACATCCGGCACGAGGACGAGTGCACCGCGCTCGTCGGCCGGACGGTGGACGAGTTGGGCGGCATCGACCTGCTCGTCAACAACGCCGCCTACCAGATGTCCCAGCCCGACGGGATCGAGGCGATCACCACCGAGCAGTTCGACCGGGTGATGAAGACCAACCTGTACGGGATGTTCTGGCTCACCAAGGCCGCGCTGGCCCACATGCCCCGCGGCGCATCGGTGATCAACACGGCTTCCGTGCAGGGCTACCAGCCCAGCCCGCACCTCCTCGACTACGCCATGACCAAGTCCGCGATCATCTCCTTCACGCACAGCCTGGCCCAGCTGCTCGCCGAGCGCGGCATCCGGGCCAACGCCGTCGCGCCGGGACCGGTGTGGACCCCGCTGATCCCCGCGACGATGCCCGACCCGACGGAGTTCGGCGAGCAGTCACCGCTGGGCCGGCCGGCGCAGCCCGCGGAGATGGCACCCGCGTACGTCTTCCTCGCCTCCGACCGGGCCTCGTACATCACCGGCGAGATCGTCAACGCCACCGGCGGAACCCCCCTGCCGTGACTCCGGACGAGGCCCTGCGCCGGATCGCCTTCCTCCTCGAATGGCGCGGGGCGTCCCCGTACCGGGTGCGGGCCTTCCACACGGCGGCCGACGCCGTCCGCGGCCTGCCCCCGGGCCCGGTGGACGTCGCCGAGGCCGAACGGCTGCGCGGGGTGGGGCCGGTCACCGCCGAGGTGATCTCCCAGGCCTCGGCGGGCGCGGTGCCGGCCTACCTCGCCCGCCTGCAGGCCGAGGCCGGCCCGGAGGCCCGGGCCGGCTGGCGCCTCGCGGCGGCGAGCACCGGGGACTGCCACCTGCACTCCGACTGGTCGGACGGCGGCAGCCCGCTCGACGACATGGCCGCCGCGGCCCGCGCCCTGGGCCACGAGTGGGCCGTTCTGACCGATCACTCGCCACGGCTGACGATCGCCCACGGGCTCAGCCCCGACCGGCTCAGGAGCCAGCTGCAGGCCGTGGCCGCCGTGAACTCCGAGCTGGGCCCGGACTTCCGGCTGCTGACGGGCATCGAGTGCGACATCCTGGAGGACGGCTCGCTCGACCAGGAAGAGGACCTGCTGGCCCGGCTGGACGTCGTCGTGGCGTCCGTGCACTCCAAGCTCCGCTCGGAGCCCGGGCCGATGACGGCCCGCCTGCTGGCCGCGGTCCGCAACCCGCACGTCGACGTCCTGGGACACTGCACGGGACGCATCGTCACCGGCCGGGGGCGCCCGCAGTCCCGCTTCGACGCCGAGGCCGTGTTCGCCGCGTGCGCGGAGTCCGGCACCGCCGTGGAGATCAACTGCCGGCCCGAGCGGCGCGACCCGCCGGACGACCTGCTCGCGCTGGCCGCCGCCGCGGGCTGCCGCTTCGCCGTGGACACCGACGCCCACGCGCCCGAACAACTGCACTGGCAGAGCACAGGCTACGCGCGGGCGGCCCGGATCGGGCTGGGGCCGGACCGCCTGATCACCACCTGGCCGCTCGGACGGCTGCTGGACAGCAGAACCGGCACCCGATGAACGCCGTGTATGTCGGCCGGATGTCGGCGCGGACGGCGGCCTGTCGGCGTGGTGTGGGCGGCCTCCGGGAGCGTGGAAGCGGGCGTGGCCGCCGGGAACGTGCGGGCCCGTCCGCGTTCCTGACCACACCGAGCTCCCGGGAGCCCTCCATGCCGTCCGCGCCCTCCGTACCCCCGACCCCTCGGTGGGACGTCCACCGGCTGCCCCGCGCCGAAGGGAAGACCTTCCTGGTCACCGGCGGCAACGCGGGCATCGGGTACTTCGTCGCCGAGCAGCTCGCCGGCACCGGGGCCACGGTCGTCCTCGGCAGCCGCGACGGGGCGAAGGCCGCGGCGGCGATCGCCTCCATCGGCTCGCGCGTGCCCGGCGCCGAGGTGAGGCACGTGCCGCTGGACCTGGCCGATCCCGCTTCGGTCTCGGCCTGCGCGGACGCGCTCGGGCTGGACCGCCTGGACGCGGTCGTCCACAACGCCGGCGTCGCGCTCGACCACCCGCCGCGCCGCGCGACCCGGGACGGCCACGAGCTGATGTTCGCGACGAACCACCTGGGACACTTCGCGCTGACCCACCACCTCGCCCCGCTGCTCGCGGCCGCCCCGGGGAGCCGGATCGTCACCACCGGCAGCTTCGCCGCCAAGTCCGAACGGCTGGACCTCGACGACCTCCAGAGCACGCACGACTACCGGCCCAAGCGCACCTACGCGCGCTCCAAGCTGGCCCAGATGCTGTTCGCCCTCGAACTCGACCGCCGCCTGCGGGCCGTCGGCAGCACGACGCGGAGCGTGCTCGTGCACCCCGGCGGCGCGCTCGACTCCCTCACCCCCTCGCGCCCGCCGGTGCACGTCCGCACCGCCGGCGCGCGTCTGGGCCACTTCCCGCTCCGCCTCGTCGTCCAGGGCAAGGACGCCGCCGCATGGCCCGCCGTGCGGGCCGTGCTCGATCCGGGCGTGCGCGGCGGCCGGATGCTGGCTCCCCGAGCGTTCGGGCTGCGCGGCACGCCCAGGACCGAGCCCCTCTGGAGCCACCTCGCCGACAGGGAGACCGCGGCACGCCTCTGGTCGGCCAGCCGCGACCTGACCGGCACCGACCCGGCGTTCCCGGGCCACGGCCCGGCGGGCGGGCCGGACCGCGCCGCCCCCTCGCTCCCGCACGGCTTGTGAGGGGCCGTCGGGAGTGAGGGGGCGGCGTGGCAGGACGGCTTTGTGTCAGCGGACCGTGACGGTGACTCCGGACGAGGAGACGTCACCCGACTGCACCCGGAGTTCCTCCAGGCCCTTGGTGTTCAGCTTGGCGTCCAGGGCGTAGCTGCTGCCGTTCTTGACGACGGTGTCGGCCTTGAGCGTGGTCCACTTGCCGTTCTTCTTGTGCTGGAGGACCACCTTGCTCCCTATTTTCAGGCCCTTGCTGCGGCCTGTGACGTGGACCTTCTCCCCGGCCTTCACTTCCTTCTTGTCCACGGTGATGGTCAGGCCCGCCTGTTCGGCGCTCGTGCTCGTGCTCGCCTTCGGGGAAGGCGAGGCGGCGGCGTACGCGGTCGCGGCGCCGCCCGCCAGCAGCGTCGCGGTGAGGGTGGCGGAGGCAAGGGTGCGCAGGATGGACTTCACGGTGGCTCCCGTCTGGGGCTGGGCAGGAATCCCCCCTCGCGCTCCGAGGCTAACCAGCCGCCGGGCCGCGGGCGCCGGAATGCTACGCCGAACGGGTGGCGGCCCACGGCGGCGCCGACGCCCCCCGCCCCATCGTTTCTGCATGCCGCCCCATCACTCGGCCAGGTGGTTTGAGCCGGGGATCCGTAGGCCTGGTCTGGGCGTGGACCCCCCGGGCCGGGAGCCTGGGAACGGGCGGTCGGGCCGGCCGCGTCGGGGAGGCGGGAGTCAGCAGATGAAGGTCAACTTCGCGAAGTTCCAGGGCTCACTGCCGTACGCCTCCGAGCTGTACGGCGTCTACCAGCCGCTGCTCGGGTGGCGCTCGGCGCGGCTCGCCGAGCGGTTCGGCACCACGGGCCCGGCCATGCGCCGCTCGCTCGCGGCGGCGCTCACCGATAACATGCGCCCCTCCTATACCGTGACCCCGGCCTCCGCCGCGGCCGCCTCGCCCGCCGTGGCGATCGACCCGGGCGCCCCGGTGCCCTCGGTCGCCTCCGCCGTGCCCGCCACCCTCGACTCGCTGGTCACCCGGGCGCTGCTGGCCCGGATCAAGACGGCGGACCTCGCCGATCCGGCCGTCTGGGACCGTCTCGTGGGGCCGGGGCCCGACGGGCTCGCCGCTCTGCTGCGCATCGCGGAGGAGAAGATCGCCCAGGGCGGGGTCATCGTCCACGCCACCACCTCCGACGGCCGGCGGGCGGCGGCCACCGCGACCGCCGCCGCCGACTCCACGGCCCTGGCCGCCGCCCAGGAGTCCCGGGTCGCGGGAGCGTTGAAGAACCTCCAGGCCGCCGGCCGCTACGACGTCCTGCACGCGATGTTCGCGACGGGCGGCCACCGGGTGGACGTGCCGGAGGTCGACGCCCTGGCCGCACTGCTCGGCGGCGGACCGCCCGTGTCCCCGGGAGCGCGGGTCGGCCCGGCCGCCACCACCGCCGGCCTGCCCGAGGCGTCGTTGTCCCCGCTCGGTGTCGTCCACCTCTTCCGCCAGTACTTCTTCGAGTTCGACTCGTTCCTCGGCCCCCCGGTCCAGCACATCTGGCTCAGCCCCGGCTCCGCGGTCGAGCTGATCGAGGTCTCCACGCGCCGTACCCTCACCGAGCGGACCACCGAGGCCTCGGAGGAGGTCACCCAGCGCAGCGAGCAGGAGAGCCGCTCCGAGGACGAGCTGTCGGCGTCGGTCAGCGAGGAGAACCAGAGCAGCAGCAAGTTCGGGGTGAGCCTGGAGGCGAGGACCAGCGGCAAGCTGGGGGTCTTCAACACCCAGGCCACCGCCCGGACGAGCTACGACTCGGCGGACGCGCGCAAGACCGCCAAGGAGCAGACCCACAAGCAGCTGCGCCAGCAGACGATCAAGCTGTCCACGGAGATCAAGCGCAGCTTCAGGTCGACGTTCAAGACGGTCGTGGAGACCACCGACACCTCCAGCAAGCGGTACCTGCTGCAGAACACCACCGACAAGCTCGTCAACTACGAACTGCGGCGCAAGATGCGCCAGGTGGGGGTCCAGGTCCAGGAGATCGGCACCCAGCTGTGCTGGCAGACCTACATCGACCGGCCGGGCGACGAACTCGGGGTCGCCGAGCTGGTCCACGTCGCGCAGCCCCCGCAGGGGCAGGTCCAGCCCGCCCAGCTCGTACCGATGCCCGAGCAGTACCAGGAGACCGTCGAAGGCACGTACAAGGGGCCGGACGACGACTACTTCGACGATGCGCTGGCGGACCTGCTGCTCTATCCGAAGTACGGGTACGAGTACAAGAGCCACACCAACGTGCAGTGGCTGAGCAGCAACGTCGCCGATCTGCGGGTCAGTCAGTTCGCGGAGGGCAGCAGCCGGCTGAGGCTGCGGATCGTCGGGCACAGCGGGGACGACGGCGAGATGTTCCCCTACCGCTTCACCGTCAACTACGGTCCCACCTCGGCCTATGTGGAACAGGTGAACAAGGTGAACGCCGAGCGCCTGAAGGAGGTCGACCAGGAGAAGGAACGGCTGGCGAAGGAGGCGTTCTTCAAGGCCGCCCAGGAACGGGTCAAGCTCGCCGCGGGCATCAGCCCCCGCCGCTTCGAGGATCTGCGGGAGGAGGAGCAGATCGTCGTCTACCGCAGCCTGGTCCGCCAGCTCTTCAAGGGGAAGGGCCTGTCCGGCATCAGCAGCCAGACCCAGCACATCATGGCCGAGCTGGTCCAGACATTCTTCGACGTCGACCGCATGCTGTACTTCGTGGCCCCCGAGTGGTGGGTGCCCAACAAGCTGGCCGTGAAGGAGAACCTGGGCTTCGACGGCTCGGGGACCACGGAGAAGGAGTTCGAGAAGAGCACCGTCGTCGGCTGGGGCGGCACCAGCAACACCGGCGAGGACTACTACATCACCGCCGACTCCCGGCCCGCCCGGCTGGGGAGTTCCCTGGGCTGGCTGCTCCAGCTCGACGGCGACAACCTGCGCAACGCCTTCCTCAACGCCCCCTGGGTCAAGGCCGTCGTCCCGATCCGCCAGGGGCACGAGTTCGAGGCGCTGCACTGGCTGACGAACGCGGGCGTCGAGGGCACCGACGGGCTCGACGCGCTGTACGCCGAGTCGGTGCCGGGCGAGCGCGGCCGCATGCTGCTGGTGCTCAAGCGGTACGCCTGGAAGGACCCGGCGCTCACCGCCCGCTACCGCGACCTGCCGGCCGAGGCGCTGACCGTCCACGACGCCGTCCGCTACCTGGCCGTCGTGGTCGGCGGGGACTGGCAGAAGTCACGGGTGAAGATCAGCGACCGTCTTCCGGACGGCACGCCCGTGAACTACCTGCCCACCGACAAGGTCTACGAGCGGGGCTTCGATCCGCTCGGCGACGGGTTCGAGGCGGACGGCGCCGAACCCTTCCAGGTCTTCGACCAGTGGATCGAGGTCATGCCGACCGATCAGATCGTCGCCACCGAGGTCCGCTACGACCCGAAGACCGGGATGCAGCTCTGAGATGGCGACGACCCTCCTCACCCTCGCCGTGACCGACGTCCTCGGCCGGCCGCCGCAAGCCGGGACCGTCGCCGAGGTGACGCTGACGTGGACGGACGCGGCGGGGCCGGTGACCCAGCTCGTCACCGTCCCGCTGGACCGCCCCGTCACCCGGGCGGTCCCGGCGGAGGAGTGGAGCCGTATCGACCTCGACGTCGCCCACCCCGACTACGCGCCGGAGTCGGTCACCCTCACGCGCAGCCCCGGCGCGCCGGTGTACTGGGACAACCGGGGCGCCGTGGTGACCCGTGACGGGGACGAGCTCCTCCTCACGATGGAACTGGGCCGCGTCCGCCAGTCGCCGGTGACCCCGCCGCCGTACACGGGGACCAAGGCGCGGGGCGACCAGCCGGGAGTCTTCTTCCGGGAGACGGCCGGCCAGCCGAGGAGGTACGCGGTGCTGAACACGCCGGGCCCGCCCGCCACGCCCCTGTGGCTGGAGAAGGCGACCGTCCGCACGCTCACCGACGCGGCGCCGGCCCGCGCCGAGCAGGACGGCTGGGACCGGCTGCGCACCACCGACCAGGTGGTGGCGCTGACGGACACCGGGGGCTTCCTCTGGCTGGAGTACGGCGGCGACGCCGACGCGCGGCCGCCGCAGCCGCGCTTCCTGGTCGCCGTCTGGGCCCCGAAGCGGCCCCCGTCTGCGGGCCCGTCTGCGGTCCCGTCCGACTGCATGGACGTCGTCTGCTACTTCACGCCCTCCACCGAGACGCACGGTTACCCGGTCTCCGCCTACCCCTTCCGCACCCACTACCCGTACAGCGTCAAGAGGGACACCACGGCCGACCAGCCGTACGTCGTCGTGGGCTACCGGCACCTGCTGCGGGACCTCAATCTGGTCCAGGCGCAGCACGTCTCGGGCCGCCCTGCGGTGGTCGTCGTCCCGATCCTGCCCGCCCTGCCCCCGGGCAAGGACAACGAGAGGTTCGCCTGGCAGCCGTTCAACTCCCAGGAGGGGATGCACCGCCTCCTGCTGGAGGTCGTACGCTTCCTGCACCGCTTCGGCTACGGCGGTTCGGGCACCGATTTCAGCCGCTGGCAGGGCAGCACCGCGCCGGTCGGCTCGCTGCCCCCGCTGCCCGCCGCGCGCCGCAGCAGTCCGGTGGCCACGCCCCCGCCGGCCCTGGGCAACGTCACGGTCTCCGGGTTCAGCAGCGCGATCACGGGCCTCTTCCCGCTCCTCACCCGCAGGGAGATCTCGCTCCCCGAGCACTTCCCACGCCACCTCTTCGGCGGGGACGCGGCGGCGTTCGACGCGGTCTGGCGCGAATGGTGGGACCTCGACCTGGAGCTGAAGACGGAAGCCACGGGCATCAAGGCCGCCGACTACGAACGGCAGCTCCTCCAGTGGTTCGCCGGCGGGAACGACCGCCGGCTGCGCCTGTACCACTGCGACCACACGATGGGTGACACCCCGCCGGCCCGGCGGTTCGCCGCCCTCTCCGCACTCCCCCACAAGGCCAGTGCCCTCCCCGGCCTCGCCGACACCTGGCACTCCGAGGACGGCCGCTGGACGGCGGCGTTCTACCGGACCAGGCTCCTGCGCGCCAGGGCCAGCCCCGACGACGTCCTCCCCCTCTTCCCCCTGGAATCGGCCCCCACCACCTTGACCCACCCCTTCACAGCGGCCCTCGGCTTCGGCCACGCCTCGAAACTCCGCGCCGTCTGAAACGGACCGGTCAGCCCCGGTTCGTCAGGCCGTGAACGGCTCCGCATCGGGCACGCCCCGACCGGCCGCCGATCCGGCGGCCCGCTCGATCTTCGCGAAGTGGGCCGCACGGGCCCCCGCGTCGATCGGCTTCTCGTGTTCGGCGCGCAGCCCGGTCCGGCCGTCGAGGCCTTCGCGGAGGATGTCGGCCTGCCCGGTGTGCCGGACGCACTCGCCGAGGACGTGGACCATGACGGCGAACAGGTTCGTGTCGGCATGCGGCTCCGGCCACCACGGCACATGGCCGGGGGCGTCGAGGGGAAGCTCGCGGATCGTCGCGTCCGCGTGTCCCCACGTACGCCGGTAGAAGCCGACGATCTGGTCCCGGGTCTCCTCCTCGGTCGCCCACAGATCGCTGCCGTCGGAGTCCTGCCACCGGGGCAGCGGTTCCGGGGACGGGCGGCCGAAGACCTCGCCGAAGTACCTGGCCTCGACGGTGGCCACGTGTTTGACCAGGCCGAGGAGGTTGGTCCCGGTCGCCGTCAGAGGCCGGCGGGCGTCGTACTCGGACAGCCCGTCGAGCTTCCAGAGCAGCGCCGTGCGGTCCCGCCGCAGCCGCCCGCGCAGGGTGTCCTTCGCGAAGTCGTCGATCATGCGGCATGAGCCTGCCATGAACCGCCCACCACCTCAAGATCCCTCCCCGCCGGCCGGGCGGCACTCACACCGCGCGCCTGACCGGCTCCAGCCCACGGTCTGCGAACCGGCGAACTCAGTACGTGGGGCAAAGGTGCGTACGGACCGCGTCACGGATCTTGGCCGCCTTGGCCGGCCCGAATCCGTCCGGGTGGTTGGGCGAGGTGAACCTCTGGTTGGTGAGGTCGATCTGCTTCTGGTCGTCCTTGGGGAAGTTGGCGATGGACTCGCACTGGTTGCGGCCCCGGTCGACTGCCTTGTCGGGCTTGGTGTTGACGATGTCGGGATCGATGGCGGTCAGGGCCGCGAGGTACTTCGTCTGCGTCGCCGCATCCGGCTTGGGCGGAATCCCCTTGCCTTGGGGCGTCGTGCTCCCGGTCGACGGGCCACTGGCCGCCGCGGGCGTGCCGGGAGCGCTCGGTGCGGCAGCGGGCGGTGTCTTCGCCAAGGGCTTGTCGGAGGGCTTGTCGGTGGTCTTGTCGCTGCCGCAGGCGGTCAGGCCGGCGGCAACGACGAGCGCTGACAGTGCTGCTGCGATGGCGGTGCGGTGCTTCACGATTCTCCCCTGTGCCGTGACTGTGTGCACAGGTGTTGATCGCTCACCGTGGTCAATGGTTGTACGGTCGGCGCCTCTTTTCGGGACGCTGCCGCTGGTCCGCGGTCTCAGGGCGCGCGGTGGGCGTATAGGTCACGGAGCAGGGCGATCTCCGCTCCGTGGTGGATCACCTCGCGGTTGATGTGCAGGACGAGCGTCGCCATCGGCTCCTGCGCGTAGGCGCCCTCCGCCTCGCCGCAGGGGCGCGCCAGCCCCTCCGTGCCCATGGAGCGCACTCCGGCGGTCCACCGCGCGTACGCGGTGTCGAGCTGCTCCAACGCCTCTGCCGCGGTGCCCGGGTACGCGTACGTCATGTAGTCCACGGCCGGTCCGCCGAAGTGCGAGGCGCCGCGAACCCCCAGCACCCCGACGAGGAGGTGGCCGAGGCGCCAGGCGATCGTGGTGACCGGCGGGGAGACCGGCTCCGGATGGGCCCAGTCGATCGTGAAGGCGCCGGAACCAGCCTGCACCGGGGCCGTGCCGCTGCCGCGCGGCCGCACGGACCAGCAGTCCGGTACGGGTTCCCAGAAGAACTCGTCGTCGGTGAGGCCGTCCAGCCGCGGCCGCAACTGGTGGTGCCAGTGCCAGTCGAGCTGGTCGGCGAGGAGGGTGTTCCAGTCCGGTTCCATGGGTCCCACGCCAGGACGGCGTTCCTTCCGATCGAGTGCCACGCGCGCCGGCGCGGCCCGGAGCTACCCGTCCGTGCCGGTGCGCGGCGGGAAGGCGAGGCCGGTGGGGGTGTTGAGGCCGACGGGGTTCAGCACGGTCTGGGTGCCGTCCGGGCGGAGGCGGAGCACGCGGTTGTTGAAGGCGTCGGCCACGTAGAGGGTGCCGCGGTGGTCGAGGGCCAGACCGAGCGGGTCGCTCAAGCCGGTGAAGGGCACGGTGGTCTGCGCACCGGTCGCGGCTGCGATCTTCACCACGCGGTTGTTCCCGCTGTCGGAGACGTACAGGTCTCCGGTGTCGCTCAGGGCGAGCCCGGTGGGCTGGGAGAGTCCCTGGGCGGGGACGGTGCTCTGGCCGCTGCCGTCGGCGGGTACTTTCACGACGCGGTCGTTGACGAAGTCGGAGATGTAGAGGTCCCCGCCGGGTGTCAGGGCCAGTCCCCAGGGGTGCAACAGCCCGGTGGCCGGGACCGTGGTCTGGCCGCTGCCGTCGGCCGGCACCTTCACGACGCGGTCGTTGAAGCTGTCGGCGATGTAGAGGCTGCCGGACGCGTCGACGGCGAGGCCCAGCGGGCGCGAGAGCCCGTCGGTGGGAACGGTGCTCTGCCCGCCCCCGTCCGGCAACAGCTTGAGCACTCGGTTGTTTCCGGTGTCGGCGATGTAGAGACTGCCCGCCCGGTCCCATGCGAGACCCGTGGGGCGTACCAGGCCGTCGAGGACGAGTACGCCCGGGCCCCCGCCGTGGGTGGGCAGGGCGACCACGCGGTTGTTGCCGTAGTCGGACACGTACAGCCTCTGGCCGCCGTGCTGGTGGTGCCCGTCGTGCGCTTGGGCGGCGTCCACGACCTGCGCGGGCAGCACGCACAGGAGCAGCAGTCCGGCGAGGGCGGCGCGCCGCCGGATCAGCCGCCGCCGGATGCGGCCGGCGGGGGCCGGGGGTTCGTCTTCGTACGGCCTGACCGTGATGCGTTCCACGATTCACCCACCTGTTCCGTGACCGGCCGGCAGCCCTCCGACGTGCCGGCCTGCTCCCGCCGACCCTAGGCAGCGGCTGCGGACGTCACGAGAGCCACGCCGCCAACGGCGCCGCGCGCCACTCCGATGCCCGGCGGCGGAGTCAGTCCTGCGGTGCGCGGCGGCAGGCGCTGGCGGCGTCGGCCGCGGGGACGTGTTCGTTGCGCAGGATGCGGTAACACGACCGGAAGGCGCCACCCTCGTGCGAGGCGCCGGCCGTACACGCGTCGTCCACGACCTGGACGTCGGCACTCGGGACCTGCTCCAGGACGTGGTAGTAGCAGCCTCGCGGCGTCGCGCTCGCGCTCGCGGTCGGGGTGAGGGCCGCCGTCCCGCCGAGGGCGAGGGCGAGGCCGCCGGCGACGGCGGTGGCACGCTGGAGCAGGTTCATGACGGTCGGATCTTCCGTTCGATGGATTCGGGGCAAGCCTGGGCGTGGAAGCCGGCCGGTGGGGGCCCGTGCCAGTCCAGGCACAGAACGGTGGCGTCGTCCCGGGGCGGACGTCCGCCGTAGGCGTCGGTGACCGCGCCGACCAGCGTGCGGACCACCTCGCGGGGGTGCTCGGCGGCGGTCTCGCGCAGGAGGCCGGGCAGGTCGACCGTTTCGGCGTCGCGTTCCTGCATTCCGTCGGTGTAGAGCAGGAGGCGGTCACCCGGTTGCAGGTCGAGGTCCTGGACCCGGTAGGTGCCCTGCTGGGCGACGCCGAAGGGCAGGTCCACCGCCAGGCTCGGTTCGGTGACGGCGCCGTCGCGGAGCCGCAGCGGCCACGGATGGCCCGCGTTGACGAGCTGGGCGCGGGTGCCGTCGAGGGCGATGCGCAGGAGCTGCCCGGTGGCGATGCTGCCCCGGCCGTGGTCGAGGAGGGCCTGGTGGAGTTGGCGGGCCTGTTCGGGGAGGTCTTCTCCGGCGCGGCGGGCGCCGCGGGAGGCGTTGACGAGGAGGGTGGCCATCAGGGACGCGCTGACGTCGTGGCCCATCGCGTCGGTGATCGACAGGTGCAGGGTGTACTGGTCGAGGCTGTAGTCATACGTGTCGCCGGCGATCTCGGACGCCGGGACCAGGGCGCCGGCCAGGGTGAACTGGGGTGCTTCGCAGGCCGAGGCGGTCGGCAGGAGCTGGCGCTGGATTTCCGCGGACAGGCTCACCCTGGTGGTGCGGTTGGCCCAGTGGTAGAGGTCGGTGAAACGGCGGTCGGTGACGATGACGTAGGCCAGCGCGTGCGCGGCCTCCTGCACCTGGGCCAGGACGTCCGGTGTGGCGCCGGTGAGGAAGAGTTCCAGGACGCCGATGGTGTCGCCGCGGTTGGTGACCGGCGCGAGGACCCGCTGACCCTGCTCGCCGTCGGGTGCCAGGACCAGGCGCTGGTCACGCAGGACCTCGTCGTAGGCGCTGCTGCCGGCCAGGGGCACCTGCTCGGCCCGGTCCTCCTGCTGCTGGGTGGCCGTGTCGTGGACCCGCAGCAGACGCCGGCCGACGACATCGACGAACAGGAACGACACGTACCGGGCGCCGAACCGGTCGCGCAGATGACGTGCCACCACATCCAGGGAATCGACCGGGGCGGCGGTTTCCGCCGCGGCCAGCACCTGGGCCAGTCCGATCCGGCCGCCTTCCACACCAGCCTCCCGAATCGCCGCTTCTCCTGGCCGTCCGGCCGACACCATCACCACCATCACCACCAGAGGGTCCCGCCATCCTGGCAGCCATCCGCGAGGTCCCATACGCCGACGCCTCCCCGCCGGCCATGGCCCCGACGAGAGCCACGCATCTGCGTCACGATAGGAGGGACACGGCGGCAACACGGCCAGGGCAGGCGCGTACAGCGGAGAGACCATCCGCTTGGCGTCCCTCACCAGGCGCTCGGCGGGTGCGACCGGGCCGACGCTGAGGATTCCATCGGGCAGGGGATGGCCCAGAACCAGCCGTGGTCGGGCAGCGAGTACCGCATCAGTCCCCCAGGTGGCTACGTTGCGCGGCCGCGTCCGAACCGGCCGAACGCCGTCTCCCCCGGCGGCACTGTCCGTGCCACGATGGGGCATGTGACCCGTGACGCGTCGCCGCAGGCGATCCCAGAGGTCCCCGGTACCGCCCCGGCGGTCACATCGCCCCTGGCGGGGTGGGAGAGGAGACCGCTGACGGTCGGCGCGGAGGAGGAGTACCTCCTGGTCGACCCGGTGACACGGGAGCTGCGGCCGGAGGCACCGAAGGTGGTGGCGGAGGCCGCCGGCGAGCTCGGGGACCGGGTGACCACCGAGATCACGGGCTACCAGGTCGAGGTGCGCACCGACCCGCACTCCCGGCTCGACCTGTTCGCCGAGCAGGTGCGCTCGATGCGCGCGGCCGTGGTGCGTGCCGCCGCGCGCCACGGCCTGGGCGTGATCTCCAGCGGCACACCGGTCCTGCCGCATCCGCTCCCGCCCCCGATGACCGAAGGCCTCCGCTACGCCAGGAGCGTCGCCGCGTTCGGCGCCCTGGACGACGAGCAGAGCATCTGCGCCTGCCACATCCACATCGGCGTCCCCGACCCGGAAACGGCCCTCCAGGCCGGCAACCATCTGCGGCACCGGTTACCGGCCCTGATCGCGCTGGCGGCCAACTCCCCCTTCTGGCAGGGCCGGGACACCGGCTACGCGAGCTGGCGCACCATGGCCTGGGCCCGCTGGCCGGCCGCGGGTCCGCCCCCGTACGTCGAGTCGCGGGCCCACTTCGAGAGCCTGGTCGCCGCTCTCACCGCGACCGGAGGCATCCTGGACCGCGGCGGGCTGTACTGGGACGTCCGGCCTTCCCACCACGCACCCACCCTGGAGGTCCGGGTCGCCGACGCCGGCGCCTGCGCGCAGGACACCGTGCTGCTCGCGGCGATCGTCAGGGCCCTGGTCGACACCGCCCTGGCCGACATGGAAGCCGGACGGCCCGCCTTCCGGCCGTCCGCCGAGGTCCTGCGCGCCGCCTGCTGGCGGGCCGCCCGCGACGGCCTGACCGGCGAAGCCGTCGATCTGCGCAGTCACCGTCTCGTCCCCGCGACCGCCGTCGTGGACGACCTGCTGGCGGACGTCCGGCCGTCGCTGCGGCGGCACGGGGACCTGGAGACCGTGACGGCGGGCTGGGCGGCGCTCCGCGCCGCCGGCGGCGGCGCCGACCGCCAACGGGCCGCACACCGGGACCGCGACGACCTCACCGATGTCGTCGACCACCTGATCCGCGCCATGACCGCCGAGTAGGCCCGCGCTCGGGCTTGGGCCGGACGAGTGTCGCGAAGTCCGGGAACCCGACGGCACGTCGCCCCGCCTCCTCATGGGGTGGCGTGGGCGCACCACGTTCGGGGGCGCCCGTCACGAAAGTCGTCGGTCGCGGGAACTGCGGCCCTTCGCCGTCCGACCAGTGGGATGTGGACGGCGGACGCCCGCCGCTCCACAGGGTTCGGAACGACGGAAGGCGTGGGATGGGCGGGCTGGACGTACGCATGAGGGCGGTCGCCTGCCGGCACGGCCGGGTGGAAGCCGTCTCCGACGTGAACCTGGAGATCGCCGCCGGTGAGCGCGTGGCGCTGACCGGGACCAACGGCTCCGGCAAGACCACGTTGCTGCGTGCCGTCCTCGGCCTGCACCGCCAGGTGACGGGATCGATCGCGGTCGGCGGCCGGGAGACCGGATCCCCCGCCGAGTGGGCCTGGCGGCGCCGGGCCTGTGCCTGGATCCCCCAGAAGCCGGCCGCCGGCCGTTTCCCCCTCCTCGGCGCCGAGTTGCTCGCCGGCAGTGCCGCTCCCGAGGACGCCGGGGAAGCCGCCGGTCGGCTGGGGGTCGGGGCTCTGGTCGACCGGCCGCTGCACACCTTGTCCGGCGGACAGTTGCAGCGGATGTACCTCGCCCGAGCCATCGGCTGCGTCGCGGCGGGCGCCCAGGTGCTGCTGGCGGACGAACCCACCGCCGCCCTCGACTTCGACGGTCAGGCGGAGGCGGCGGACGTCCTCGCCTCGCTCCCGGTCACCCTGATCGTCGTCACGCACGACCGTGCCCTCGCGGAGCGCTGCGACCGCGTACTGGAGATGGCCGCGGGCCGGCTGCGGGAGGTCCGGTGACCCCGGTGACCCTCGCCACCGCCGACCTCGGTGCCCTCCTCCAGCTGCTGCCCGTCCAGCGGGCCGGGCTCGCGCTGCTGCTCGCTGCGGTCGGCCTGCCCGTCATCGGGGTGGTCATCGTCGGGCTCGACATCATGCCGGTCCGGTTCGCCATGATGCACGTCGCGCTGCTGGGCATCGCGGTCGGACTGCTGACCGGCCTCGACCCCATGCTGTGCGCGCTCGTCGCCTGTGCCCTGGCGGGAGCCGGAGTCGCTCCGCTCGCCCGGACGTCCGATGGGCTGTCCGGGGCCATGGGCCTGCTGATGAGCCTCGCCATCGCCGCCGCCCTGCTGCTTCTCGCCGTGTCGGGGGTCAACGCCTCCGGGGCCTTCGCCCTGCTGTGGGGGTCGATCCTCTCCGTCGGCACGCCCGACCTCGTCGTGCTCGCAGTGCTGGCCGCGGTCGTACCCGGCCTGTTCTGGTGGCGGCGGCGCGACGTCGGTCTGCTCCTCTACGACCGGGAGCTCGCCCAGTGCTCCGGCGTTCCGGTCCGGGCTCTGACCACGGCGCTGCTGGTGCTCGTCGCGATCGCCGTCGCCGGGGCCATCAAGCTCACCGGGGCCCTCCTCGTCGATGCCCTGACCCTGCTGCCCGCGCTCGCCGCGCGCCGCCTGGGCGGCTCGCTGAAGTCGATCACCCTCTGGGCGGTCGGTATCGGCGTGAGCGTCAACGCGGCCGGGTTCCTGCTGGCCCTGTGGCTGGACTGGCCGCCCGGCCCCGTACTCGTCCTGACGGCGGGGGCAGTCGTCCTCGCCGTCCATTTCCTTCCCGAACGGAGAATCAGCTCATGGCGCGCACCCGCGTCCGCATCACTTCCCTCCTCGCACTGAGCGCGGCACTCGCCCTCGTCACCGGCTGCGGGAGCAGCACCGACCCCGGACCGGCAGCCGACGGCTCCGCGAAGGCGGGCGCTCCGGCCGCGGGGAGGGGCAAGCCCGTGGTGGTCGTGACGACCACCTGGGAGGGCGGGTTCGCCAAGGCCGCGGGAGCCGAGGACGTCAAGGTCATCGTGCCGCAGTCCGTCCACCACGCCCCCGATTACGACCCCAGGCCCTCGGACCTCGCCGCCGTGGCCAAGGCCGACTTCGTGCTGTACGCGCCCTTCGAGCCGTACGCCGCGAAGATCAAGGAGGCGGCCGGGTCGAAGGCGAAGCTGGTGGAGGTCGACCTCGACAACGACCCGGACAAGGTGAAGGCCGAGGTGGACAGGCTGGGCGGTCTCTTCGGCACCCGGGACGCGGCCGCCAGGTGGAAGGCCGGGTTCGACATCGAGTACGCGAAGCTGAACAAGGACGTCCAGGCCGCGTGGCCCGGCGGCAGGAGCCCCTCCGTCGTCACCCAGGTCTTCACGGGCTGGGCGGCGAAGCTCGCGGGCGCCACCACGGTGGGTACCTACGGGCCCGAGGCGGTGACCCCGGCGCAGCTCGCCGAGCTCTCCGCGAAGAAGCCGTCCCTGGTGCTGGACAACGCCCACATGTCGACGGGGACGGTCCTGCCCGACTCGGGCGCCAAGCAGGTCAGGATCGTCAACTACCCGGGTGAGGACCTGGACCTGCTGCCGGTGTACCGCGACGCGGCGGCCGAACTGAGGAAGGCCATGGGCACCTCCTGAGCACCGGCCGCACCGGCCACAGCCGCGCGATGCGGTGGCCGCTGCTCGACGGGGAGGGGCGGGAAGGCGTCTTGCACGCCTTCCCGCCCTGTGCCTAGCGGGACCACACCGTCCCGCGCGCCTCGTATTCGAGCATGGTCTCGATGTTCGTGGCCGTGTCCGGGCCGAGGTGGCGGCGTACGAGCCACAGGGCGAGCTCCAGGCCCGAGGTGATGCCCCCGGCGGTGACGAGGTCGCCGTCGTCCACGACGCGCGCGCCCTTCAACACGCCACCTTGGGCTTCGAGGTCGGGGCGTGCCTTGTGATGGGTGGTGCACGGCCGTCCGCGGGTCAGTCCGGCGGCGGACAGCAGCATGACCCCGGTGCAGAGGGCACTGATGGTCAGGCCCGGGCGGGGCGCCGCCCGCAGCGCGCCCGGGAGGGTGCCGCGCCGGATCTCGGCCCAGACGCCCGGGGCGTCACGGCGGGCGTAGCCGCCCCCCGGTACGACGATCACGTCCGCCTCGTCCGGGGCCCAGCCGTGGTCGACGCGGACCCGGGTGCCGTACGACGCCTGGACGGATCCCGGTCGTGAAGAGGTGACGTAGCGGACCTCCACCGCCCGGTCCGTGAAGAGACGGGCGGCGGAGAAGACCTCGTACGGGGCGGCGAAGTCGAGTTCCTCGACGCCGTCGAACATGACGATGTGGACGCGCAGGGGGCTTCCGTCCCGTGCCCTGGCGGGTCCGGCAGCGAGGCCTGTGGCGCCGACGGCGCCGATCGCGGCCGACGCGCGGAGTAAGCCCCTTCGGTTCATGCGGTGTTCCTGCTTCCTGTGTGTCGGTGCGGCGGTTCTGTGGGGTGGCCGGTCATCCGGCCTGGGCGAGCGGCGCCGGGGCCGTCAGCCGTTCGCGCAGTGCCGCCCGGTCGGGCTTGCCGGCCGCCGTCAGGGGGATCTCGTGGACGCCGAGGAGGCGTTCGGGGTGTTTGTGCCTGTCCAGGCCCCGGGCCGTCAGGTGGTCGGTGAGGGAGCCGAGCGTCAGCGGCCCGGTTCCCCTGGGCACGACGCAGGCTGCCAGGCGTTCGCCCATCAGGGGGTCGGCGAAGCCCACGCACACCACGTCCCGGACCTGCGGGTGGGAGCGGAGTTCGCGCTCGACCTCGGCGGGGCTGATGTTGGCGCCGCCGCGGATGACGATGTCCTTGAGGCGTCCGACGACGTGCAGGACGCTGTCGGCGTCGAGGTAGCCGAGGTCTCCGGTGCGGACCCAGCCGTCGGGGGTGCGGTAGCGGGCGTCCAGGTCGGGGGCGCCCACGTAGCACAGGGGCGTCATGGGGCCCCGGGAGATGATCTCCCCGATGCGGCCGTCGGGGAGCGGTTCGTGGGTCTCCGGGTCGGCGATGCGGATCTCGGCGACCCGGGGGTCGGGATGGCCGGCCACGACGCCCGAGGCATCCGTCGGGGGCACGGTGTTGGTCAGTCCCGTGTGGCAGTTGACGCCGTCGGCGGACCCGTAGAGGTTGACCACCGGGCACCCGAAGGCCTTCGCGGCGGCCGCCGCGGTGCCCTCGTCGAGGGGAGCTCCGCCCAGGACCAGGGCGGTGGGGGCCGGCAGCGTCTCGCCCGTCGCGTCGAGGCGTTCGAGCATCATGCGGACCATGGTGGGCACGCCGAGGACGTGGGTCGGCTCGTGCTCGCGCATCGCCGCGATCGCGGTTTCCGGTGAGAAGTGGTCGAGCAGGACCAGGGTGCCTCCATGGCGGGCCAGGGTGACGGCGGTGCCGTTGGAGCCGAAGGCGGAGGCGAGCGGTACGAGGAAGAGGCAGCGCGGTGGGGTCCCGTCCGGGATGAGGGAGGCGAGGAAGTTTCCGCGTCCGCCGGCCAGCGCGTTGTGCGAGTAGGCGATCATCTTCGGTTCGGCCTCGGAGCCCGAGGAGACCAGGATCCGGGCGGCGCTGTCGGGGTCCGGGCGGGCGGGGACGAAGCCGGTGGGGTCGCAGCGCATGAGGTCCGGCCACGACGCCGTTCCCTCGGGTGCGGTGCCGGGGCCCACGGCGATGACGTGCCGCAGGGCGGGCAGTGCGCGGGAGAGCGTCCGCAGGTCGGCGGCGTGGTGGAACTCGCGGTGCTCGATCGCGGCGATGACGGCGACGGCTTCGGCCCGGCGGAGCAGGCACTCGGCTTCCAGGGTGCCGCGGCCGACGGGGAAGGGCAGGGCGACGGCGCCGAGGGCGGCGAGGGCCAGGTCGGCGATGACGGCGCTCCGGTTGTTGGGCAGTTGCACGCCGACCACGTCGCCCGGGCGTATGCCCAGGCCTCTGAGGCCGGTGGCCAGACATCGCACCTTGCGGTCCAGGGCGGTGTAACAGAGTGCGCCCTTGGCGTCGAGGACGGCGGTGTGGTGCAGGTCGGCGATCTGGCGGGCCCGGAAGAGGCTGTAGAGGTCGAGGTCGGGGCAGGTCCCGTCGACCACCCAGGAGCGGCGGAGTTCGGCGGGCAGCAGGTCGTGCAGGGCGACGGTCACGCGAAGCTCCAGGGGGCGGGAACGGCGGGGGCACCGTGCGCGTCGCGGCTGATCGAGCCGGCGAAGCGGGTGTCGTGGTGCAGGTCGGCGAGGTCGGTGGTGACCTCGGTCGCGGCCAGGCCGCGGCGGCGCAGCAGGGCGAGGGCGTCACCGGTGGACAGTCCGGTGAGGTCGTGGGCGGCGGCAGCGGCGGCGCTGTCGTCGGCGGGGGCGATCCAGCCGTCACCGGTGGGGAGCGGTCGGCGGAAGCCGGCCGGGCGGCGGGGGTTCTTCCCGCGGGCCACCCGCGCCAGGGCGGGAGCGGTGAGGGTGTCGGCCGCACCGAGGAGCGAGGAGTCCACGCGCACGCCCTGTCCGGTGCGCTCCCGCAGCAGCAGTCCGGCGAGCACGGCTTCGGCGCCGTGCAGCCCGCCGAGGACGTCGAGGAGCGTCATCAGGGACGGTGCGGGCGCCTCGCCTTCGGGGCGCACGGCCTCGCCGACGCCGGTGCGGGCCTGGACCATGAAGTCGGTGCCCATCGGGGCGTCTTCGATCCGGTCCGCCCATCCGCCGGTGTACGCGTACACGAGGGCGGGATGGTGCCGCGCGAGGTCATCGGAGTCGAGGCCCAGCTCGGCGGCCTTCCCCGGCGCCCAGTTGTGGAGGAAGACGTCGGCTTCGGCCACCATCTCCTCGAGCCGGCGGCGGTCCGCCCCGGACTTGATGTCGATCTCCACCGCCTTCTTGCCCCGGTTGAGGGCGAGCCAGCGCGCGGAGATCCCCGAGCAGGCCGGGGGCATGCCGCGCAGCGGGTCCCCGCCCGGCGGCTCGATCCGGACGACCTCGGCACCCAGCAGGCCCAGCAGGTGCGCGGCGAGCGGAGCCTGTATGCGGCGGCCCGCCTCCAGCACGGTCAGTCCGGCCAGCGGCCCGTCGGCGGGGGACACGGCGGCCGGCGATGCCGCGTCGGGCTTCCCCCGGTCTGCCGTGTCGAACGGCTGGAACGACCACGGGGCCGCGCCGTCGCCTTCCGCATACCGCTCGGCCAGCGTGCGCAGCACGCACACCTCGGCTCCCGACAGCTCGGCCGCCCGCCGGATCCGGTCCAGCGGGTTCGCCCGGGTCACGGCGTGCAGGGCTTGCGGGAAGGGGGCGCAGGCGGTGGCGTAGCGGAACTGGAAGGGCCGCCAGCCCGCCCGTATCGCATCGGCAGGGGCGTCGAGGTGGCGCCAGAACCCCGCCCACGCACTCGGGTCGAGCGTCTCCAGCTCGAACAGGACACCTTCGGCGGAGGGGAAGGGCGGTCCTCCGGGGGCGAGTTCGGCGGCTTCGGCCTCGTCCGCTCCGGCCGCCGCGAGGTACTGGGAGACGGCGAGGAGCCCGGCCCGGTCCGCGCCGACGGTGACCGGCGACGCGGTGGCTCCGCGGGCCTGGCCGATCAAGCCGGCGAGCAGCCCCTGGACGGCCAGCACGCCGGTGCCGGTCGAGACGTAATCCGCGGCCAGTCCCCGCGGGCTGCCGTCGCGCCGGCCGTGTACGGCCATGACCCCCGTGGCCGCTTGTACGGTCGCCTCGTCGACCAGACCCTTCTCCACGTCACCCCAGGTGACCGTCGCGTGCGCGGGCTCGAAGCCGCCTCCGGTGAGCGTGAGGGCACCGGAGCCTTCCCAGGGTCCGGCCGTGTCCTCCTGAGCTCCGAGCAGCCGCAGGTGGTCTGCGACGACGCTCGTGATCCGCGGGGGCCCCGAGGTGTCGAGGCCCAGTGGGCCGAGGCGCAGGGTGTCGAGCGGCCTGACCGTCTGCGTTCTTGCTGGGGGCGCCATGCCTCTCCTCTCCCGGTGCGGCGGTGCCGTCACCGAGGTCGTTGCCAAACGCGGGAACCCGGGAGCGTGCGCACCCGACCAGTTCCACGGACAGACAGTCGGACAGACGTTCCCAGGAGTTCCCGGGAAGCAGGGAGAGCGCGTTGCCGGTTTCAGGCCTGACGAGGAACGAGCCGCACCCATCGACGGCGCGGATCAAGGAATTGCGGGAGCGGATCGATCGGTTCGTCCGCACGCTGATGATCCCGAGGGAACCGGTGCTCGACGCGGGCGGCCCCCGGGCGGAGGCGGCCATGGCCGAGGTGCAGGACCGCGCCCGCAAGGAGGGCCTGTGGGCCCTGCCCCTGCCCGCCGAACTGGGCGGCGGAGGCCTGCCCTTCTCCCTGTACGCCCAGCTGGCCGAGGCGGAGGGCGCGAGCGACCACGGGCCAGCCGCCCTCGGCTCCGCCCCCCTGCTCGACGTGACGATGCTGGGACGGCACGCCTCGAACGAGGTCCGCGAGAAATACCTGGAACCACTGGTCTCCGGCCGGATCCGCGCCTGCTACGCCATGACCGAGCCGGACGTACCCGGCACCGACCCCTTCCTGACCGCGACCCGGGCCGGCCGGGAGAGGGACGGCACCTGGCGGATCGCCGGCCGCAAGTGGTTCACCTCCGGCGCGGCCGGCGCCGATCTCGTGACCGTCATGGCCCGGACCAGCGGCGCACCCGGCGACCGCGAGGGGCTCTCGCTCCTCCTCGTCCCCACCGACTCCCCCGGCTTCCGCATCGTCCGCGAACTGCCCGTACTCGGTGCGACGGGCCAGTACGAGATCGCACTCGACGACGTCCGGGTGCCGGACCACCACCTGGTGGGCGGTGAAGGCCGGGCACTGGACGTCGCCGGCGAACGGCTGGCCCTCGGCCGCACCCTGCGCTGCCTGAGATGGCTCGGCCAGGCGCAGCGCGCCTTCGACCTCCTGTGTGAACGCGCCGCCACCCACCGCGGCTCCCGCGGCCCGCTCGCCGGCCACCAGCTCGTACAGCAGCACGTCTTCGACGCCCTGCTCGCGCTGCGCACCACCCGCCCCCTGGTCCACGAGGCGGTGGCCCTGGTCGCCGCCGGACAGGACGCCCGTACCGAGGTCGGCCTGGCCAAGGTGGCCGCCGCCCGGATGCTGCAGCAGGTGGCCGACTCCGCCATCCAGGTCCACGGCGCGGCCGGCCTGGGCCCGGACACCCCGCTTCCCGCCCTGTTCCGCGGCGGGCGGGCGGCGCGGATCCTGGACGGTCCGGACGAGCTGCACATCACGTCCGTGGCCAGGAGGGTTCTACGGGGCTACGCCGCCGGGCCCGTCACACCCGGGTGAGGTCGACGAGGCCGTCCAGTGCCGCCAGGCCGAGGGCCAGGAAGAAGTCCCCCCAGACCAGCTCGTGCCGTACGGCGAGACCCTGTGCGGCGTCGTAGCAGCCGTCCAGCAGCATCCCGGCCGGACCCCGGACGCCGTCGCGCGTGAGATGCGCCCCGGCCAGCCGGCTCAGGATCGCCGTGCCCCGGTCCGCGCACGCGGCGGTCCACGGTCCCGGCACACGGGCGAGTTTCAGCAGGGCGACCGCCGTGATCGCGGCTGCCGAGGTGTCGAGCGGCCCGTCCGGGGCGTCGTCCCCGGCCGACGGGATCAGCGGCCCCGCCAGGACGCCGTCCCGCGCCAGCAGCCGCTCGGCCGCTTCCGCCGGCCTCGCCCTGCGGTGCGCGGCGAGCGGCGGCCGCAGGAGGGCGTCGGCCGTCGCGAGGAGCAGCCACGCCCGACCCCGGCTCCACCCGGGCCGTGGTTCCTCGCACGGCAGCCAGGCCCGGGTCGCGCCGTCGAACCGCCAGGCGGGGGCCCGCTCCTCCCCCGCCTCACCGAGGCACAGGTCGAGGTGCCGGCGCAGGTGCGCCGCCGCCCCCGCCACGCCTGCCGGCCCGGCTGTCGCCAGCAGGGGCACCATGCCGGGTACGCCGTCCACGCGGGCCAGCATGCGAGGGCCGCCGAACGCACCGCCCCAGGGCACCATGCCGTGTTCGGGGTCGAGCGCGGCGAGGCAGGCCCGCGCCGCCCGGGCCCGTAGGGCGGCAGCCGCTTCGTCGCCGTCGGCGAGTGCCGTCCCGTACCAGAGGATCAGGCCGCGGGTCGCGGTGTCGGCGTCCGCCCACGGTGCGAGGCGGGCGGTGCATGCGGCGGCGGAACGCCGGTCGGCGTCGTCACCGGTGTGGCGGGCCCTCAGCCACAGCAGGCCGGCCCAGAAACCACCGGCCCACGAGCCGCGCCCGGTCGTCGTCCAGACGCCGTCCTCGGGGGCGGCGTACAGCGGGAAGCGGTCCCCCACCTCCGCCCGGGACCGCGCCACCCGGTCCATCACGGCCGCCAGCGCCTGCTGCGCCCAGTCGTGGGAACTCACGCGCCGCGCTCCCGACGGTCCCGACGGGCCCACAGGAAGGCCACGGCGCCCGCCACCGCGAACTCCGCCGCCACCAGCAGCCAGCCCACCCCGTACCGGCCGCGCTCCGCGAAGGCCCCGAACAGCGACGGACCCACGGCGAATCCCGCGAAGAACCCGGCCGCGACCAGCGCGGAGTCCTGGCCGGCCCGCCCGGCGGCGGCCCGCTGCATGACCAGGACCATGGAGACGGCGTTCCCGGAAACGGCGAACACCCCCACCGCCACGACGCCGAGCCACACCAGCGGACCCGCCACCCGCGCGGCCCCCAGCAGGACGGCCGCCCCCAGAGCGCCGCACGCGAGCCATCCGGGCAGCCGTTCGGCCCGCCCCGGGCGGGCGGCCCTGGACCACCCCACCCGGCCGGCGATCCCGGACACACCGAGGACGGCGACCAGGGCGGCGGCAGCGGTGGGACCCATCCCCAGCCGCTCGGTGCCGTAGAGCGCGACGTACGTGTTGACCGAGGCGATGCCCGCGCCGAGGAAGAGCGAGAACACCGCCAGCCAGGCCACCATGCCCCGGGGCACGAGCGCGGCCCCGGGCGGGGACGGAGGTGGCGGTGCGTCGTCCGGCAGTGACCGCAGCGCCCAGCCGGCCGCCAGCAGGGCCGCGCCGGAAGCCGTCCACACGGCGGCCCGCCAGCCCAGGCCGCCCGCGAGGGCCGCCAGCGGCAGCCCGGCCGCGAACGCGCCCCACTGGACCCCCGACTGCTTCAGACCGGTCACCTCTGCGCGCCGGGCCGGCGGGACGGCGGCCAACACCGCCTTGTTGGTTGCCGGGTTGGCCAGCGCCTGCGGTACGCCGCCCAACGCGACCGCACCCAGCAGCAGACCGGTCCCCGGCGCGGCGCCGATCAGGCCGAGCGCGAGGGCGGAGACCAGCAGCAGGAGCACCAGCGAGCGGCGCGGACCGACCCGGTCCACGATCCGCCCGCCCACGGGCGACAGCACGGCGGCCGTCGCGAAGCCGATCGTGGTGGTCAGCCCCAGCACCGTCGGTGAGATGCCCAAGTCGTCGACCAGGCGTGGTCCCAGCGCCCCCAGCAAGAACAGCTGCAGCATCGAGAACGCCATGGCACTGGTCAGCAGCGCCGTCAGGCGCCGGGCCGCCGGCCCCTCCAACTTGGCCGGATCCAGAGCCCCTTGAGCTGGTGCCACGGAGTTCTCCCCTTCCCGTAGGGTGCACGCATGCGCCGACTGGGAAGGCAGTCGGGTGGCACAGCCCCGGAGTTCCCGCTCTCCTCTGTGCCGTGCGCCACAGCCGACCGACACCCGTCGCGCCACCGGCAGGATGAGGACTTGTCATGAAGTGCGCACCCGCCTGCCCGGTCCCGGATCCCGGTGCGAAGATGAACGCGCCATGACGCCAGGCCACTGTTCCCGAGCCGCACGGGCTGCGATGTTCGCAGTCGTCTGCGTGCTGCTCGCGACGACCGGCCACGTCCTCATGTCGGGCCGGGACGTACCGTGGTGGGCCGCGCTGGCCGCCCTCGCGGCGACGGCGACGGCCGCCTGGGCCACGGCGGACCGCGAACGCGGACTGCTCGCCGTCACCACGGCGACGGTGGCCGTCCAAGCCGTGCTCCACACCGGGTTCACCCTGGCGCAGTCCCTCCTCACCCCGGCCCCCGCCACCCCGCCGGCACCGGGTGCCGCTCCGGCCGGCGACCACGCCCATCACGCGATGCCGTCCATGCGGATGGACGGCATGCGCATGGACGGCATGCACGGCATGGACGGCATGCACGACATGGCGTCCGCGGCATCTTCCGCAGCCGATGCCGTGATGCCCTCCACCGGGCATGACATGGCCGGGATGTCCCCGGTCGGGATGCTCGCCGCGCACCTCCTGGCCGCCCTCCTGTGCGGCCTCTGGCTCGCCTACGCCGAGCAAGCCGCGTTCCGCCTCCTGCGTGCCGTCGCAGGATGGCTGCGGGCACCGCTGTGCCTGGTGTTCGGCCCGTTCGCGCCGATCCCGCACCGGTCGTGCGTCCGCATGCGCCGGACCCGGGACCGGCAGGTCCTGCGCCGCCTGTTCCTCGTCCACGCCATCACCTCGCGGGGTCCTCCGACGGGAACCGCTGTCCTGTGACAGCCGGCTCCCCGAGCGGACGCTGACGGCACGCACCGCGCCGTCGCGCCTCGGGCATCGGCCATGCCCTCCGGCAGGCCGTACCCCTTCATCGGCTTCCGCCCCGCGCGAAGCCGAACTCCCCTTTGCCCTAAGGACCTTGTGGCGATGACCCCTGCCCTGACCGAGCAGCTCCCCACCTCCGGCGAACCGACGCGCCGCCATGCCCCGAACCCGGAGGCCGAGGTGACACGCCTGGCTCTGGAAGCCCGCGACGGCGACCCGGCCAAGGTCGACCGCTTCGTGCGCACCCTGCACCGGGACGTGTGGCGTTATGTGGCGTACCTCAGCGCGGACGCCCAGGCGGCCGATGACCTCACCCAGGACGTCTTCCTGCGCGCGCTCGCGGCGCTCCCCCGGTTCGAGGGCCGCTCCTCGGCCCGCACCTGGCTGCTGTCGATCGCCCGCCGCACCGTCGTCGACAGCGTCCGCCACGCCGCCGCCCGGCCTCGGGTGTCACACCACCAGGACTGGCAGATCGCGGCCGAGCAGGCGCAGCCGCGGGGCGTACCCGGATTCGAGGACGGCGTCGCCCTGGCCGAACTCCTGGCGCTCATCCCGGCCGAACGCCGGGAGGCCTTCGTCCTCACCCAACTCCTCGGCCTGGGTTACGCGGAGGCCGCCGAAGCGGCCGGCATCCCGATCGGCACCGTCCGCTCCCGGGTGGCCCGCGCCCGTACCGACCTCGTCGCGCTCCTGACGGACGCGGACCCCGCGCCTCCCGCCGCAGGACTCCGGCCCACGCCGCGGACGGACCGGCGGGGCCAGGGCGCCGGCGGGCGCCTGGTCGCGGTTTCCCGGGGGTGACCCGCCCGGCGCGGCCCTTCCCCGGCGGCGGATGCCCGCATCACCACCGGGGGAGGGCCGCGTCGCCGAGGACCCTCCTGCCGTGGGGGTCACGGGCGTGCCGGCCGGGACTCCGGGTGCAGGGCCGCGTATTCAAGGGGTGCGGAGGGGTCGATGGACAGGTCCAGCTGTGCCGGTTCGGAGCCGGCGCGTACGAGCAGGTCGCCGACGGCCGCGATCATCGCCCCGTTGTCGGTGCACAGGGTCAGCGGCGGCACCCGGAGCTCGACTCCGGCGGCCGCGCAGCGCTCCTCCGCGAGGGCCCGTACGCGCGAGTTGGCCGCGACGCCTCCCACCACGACCAGCGTCCGCACGTCGTACGCGCGGCAGGCGGCCAGGGCCTTGCGGGTCAGGACGTCGGCGACGGCCTCCTGGAGGGAGGCGGCACCGTCGGCCAGCGGGAGTTCCTCCCCGGACTGCCGGTGCCGCTCCGCCCACCGCGCGGCGGCGGTCTTCAGCCCGGAGAAGGAGAACGCGTACGGGTCGTCGCGCGGGCCGGTCAGCGGCCGCGGGAACGCCACCGCGCACGGGTTGCCCGTACGGGCGGCCCGGTCGATCGCGGGCCCTCCGGGATACGGCAGCCCGAACACGCGGGCCACCTTGTCGAAGCACTCCCCCGCCGCGTCGTCGACGGTGTCACCGAGGTGCAGGATCGGGTCGCGGACGAGGTCCCGCACGAGCAGCAGCGAGGTGTGTCCGCCGGACACGATCAACACCATGCACGGGTTCGGCAGCGGCCCGTGCTCCAGGGTGTCCGCCGCCACGTGCCCGGCCAGGTGGTGGACCCCGTACAGCGGCACCCCGGCCGCGAAGGCGAGCGTCTTCGCCCCGGCCAGACCGACCTGAAGCGCGCCGGAGAGTCCGGGACCGGTGGTGACGGCGACGGCGTCGATGTCGCGCAGGCGCAGCCCTGCCTGGTCGAGGGCCTCCTGGACCACCGGGGGGAACGCCTGGAGGTGCGCGCGGGCGGCGATTTCCGGCACCACCCCGCCGAAGCGGGCGTGCTCGTCCATGCTCGACGCCACGACGTGCGCGAGCAGCCGTCCGCCGGACACGATCCCCGCGCCTGTCTCGTCGCACGACGACTCGATGCCCAGCACCACCGGAGCGCCCACGCCAGCCTCTTTTCGCACACTCTTCGTTCTTGCAAGCTATATGCAACAAGGTACCGGGTGGAGCCGCCTTCGCCGGCCTTCAGCTCCAAGGCTGCTGGACCAGCCAGCTGGTGTCGGCGGCCCAGTCGGTGGCGCTGTCCCAGGCGTTGCTGCCGCCGTTGCTCGCTATGTAGGCCGTGTACGCGTAGTGGCGCAGATACTTGGCGGGGTAGTTGGCGGACTGGAACGAGGCTCCCCGGCCGCTGTTGCCCGGAGTGGGGCAGAAGGTGGCGTCCTGGGCGAAGGTGCCTCCGCCGTCATCCGCGTTCAGGTAGAGCTGGAAGTTGCGGTGGCGCAGGAACCGGCCGGGTACGTCGGCGGACTCGAAGGAGAGGCAGGAGGTGTTGGCCAGGCCGGCGCGGACGGTCCAGGTGGCCGCGGCCTTGGCGGCGGCGGGGCTGGAGGAGTCGAGGGTGGAGAGGACGACCTTGGCGTCGGTGTCGTCGTGGCGGAGGTAGCCGGTGGTGCAGCAGGAGGTGGTGGCCCGCAGGGAGATCCGCGCGCCCGGGGTGAGGGAGCCGGGCGTGCCGGTCGGGGCGCTGCTGTAGCCGGCTGCGGCGATGTTGGCCTGGACGGCGTTCTCGGTGGCGTCGGAGGGGTATCCCGAGGTCATCACGCCTTCATAGAAGGTGCCCGCGCTCCCGTTGCTGTTGTCACCGCCGATGCCGAGGATGATCGCGCCCTGCTTCTTCATCGGGTTGTAGCCGGCCACGTTGGGGCGCACACCGCTGTAGTAGGTGGACAGGCTGCCCGCCTGGGCGTTGCCGCCGCGGATGGCCCACTGGTTGGGGCCGCCCTTGACGAGGGCCGTCTGGAACCGGTTGGCGATGCTCGGATCGCTGGCGTTGTAGCCGCGGTTGACGCCGGAGAACAGGCCGTTCTCCAGGTCGGCCATGACCCAGGGGCCGGCGCCGCTGCCGTAGCCCCAGCCCTTGTTGTCGCCGAAGTAGATGGCTTCCATGGTGCCGTTGCCGTCGTCGTTTCCGGTGGTCTCGGCGTTGCCGTAGTCGAAGCAGCAGCCGCCGTTGAAGTGGGTGCCGTCCAGCACCGCGTACATGCCCTCCGGCTGGTCTCCGGTCGCGATGCCGGTGGTGTGGTTGTTCCGGTAGCCGGTGCCGGGGGCCACATAGACGCCGTACGCCTTGTGGCCGGCGAGGGTGACCGGCGCCTCGACGGCGTTGGCCAGGTTGTCGCTGCCGCCCGCGGCCGGGCCGGGGAAGTGGCCCCGGGGGGCCTGGGTGAGGTGGTTGCCCTTGCCGGTCTGGTCGTACAGGGCGGTGATGACGCAGCTGGTGCCGGTACAGAACGCGTCCTGCGCCGCCGCGTCGGCGTAACCGCCGCTGCCCAGTGGGCCGATGTCCTCGACCGCGTTGTCGGAGGCCCGCCTCACCTGGTAGAGCGGGCCGCCGTACGCCGCGTACAGGGCCCGGGTGGTGCTGTGGGCGGCCACGCAGGGAGTGGCGCCCGCGGCGTAGATGTCACAGGGGCCCTGGGTGACGGCCTGCGAGGGGCCGGTCGCGGCCACGAGCAGCCCGGCGGCGAGGACTGCGGCGGAGCAGGCCGCGCGCACGGCGCGCCAGCCCTTGCGGGTCCGTGGTCCGGTCATGGTGATCTCCTTCAGGGAGGTGGGGCGGAACCGGCGCGTCCCGGGTACGGGACGGTGCCGGGGCGGTGGCGCTCCTTCGCCGAACGGAGGAAGGGCCTCCTCGCCTTCTTGTTAGCGCTAACAATTCGCATCGAGCGACGGGCGCAGAATGACGACCTGAGAGACCCTCACTATCGCCAGCGCCCCGAAGCACCGTCAAGGACCGTGCACGGAAGTATCCCGCTGCCGCATGCGCACACCCGGTACGCTCACACGCGATCCTTGTGAGCGCTCACACTCACCAGGGCGGCAATGGCCCGCCCGACCGCCTCCGGCGCTCCCTGCGACCCTGCCACCGGCGTGGACGCGGCGGCGGGGCTGTGCGAGCCTGGGCCCCATGTCGATCACCGCCACCGTCGCGGTCCTGCTCATCGCAGCCGTGCACGTCTACATCATGGTCCTGGAGATGTTCCTGTGGACCGGCCCGAGGGCCCGGGCCGCCTTCGGGACCACCCCCGCGTTCGCCGCCGAGACGAAGACGCTCGCGGCCAACCAGGGGCTCTACAACGGATTCCTCGCCGCGGGCCTGGTGTGGGGTGCCGTCGCGTCCGATCCGGTGGGTTTCCAGGCGAAGGTGTTCTTCCTGGCGTGCGTGGCCGTGGCCGGAGCGTACGGTGCCGCCACGGCCAGCCGGAAGATCCTTTTCGTCCAGACCGTGCCGGCCCTCGTCGCGCTGGCCCTGGTGCTGGCGGCCCGGTGACGACCGGGGGACGTCGGGCCAACTAGTAGAAAAATTAAGGGACTTGGCATTGACGGGGCTTGCTCTACGCGCGTCATCATGGGCCGCATGAGGATTCCCCCACGCATCGCGGCCTTCGGTGGAGCCACCGCCGTCGCCGCCACTCTCCTCGCGGGACCGGCCGCCCACGCCGCCCCCGCGTCCGTCACCTCCACGGCCTCCGCCGCCGTGAAGGCCGTCGGCAGCGTCTGCTACTCCGCGCTGCCTTCCCAGGCACACACCACGCTGACCCTCATAGACCAGGGCGGCCCGTTCCCCTATCCCCAGGACGGCGTCGTCTTCCAGAACCGCGAGCGTCTCCTGCCCGCGCACACCGCCGGCTACTACCACGAGTACACGGTGATCACCCCGGGCTCGCCGACCCGGGGGGCGCGCCGGATCATCACGGGGCAGGCGGCGCACGAGGACTACTACACCGCCGACCACTACGCCTCGTTCCGCCGGGTGGTCTTCGGCTGCTGAACGCCGGACGTCGCACGCAGGCGGGCCCGCCCGGGAAGTCCGGGCGGGCCCGCCACCGCGATGTCAGCGCTGCAGTGTCAGCAGGCCCGGCCTGTAGGGCCACAGGCCGTAGTCGCCGCCCACCCTGGGGTCGCGCCCCTGGTAGAGGAACTGCAGGTTGCAGGGATCGACGGTGAAGGTCTGGTCGGCGCTGGTGCGGATCAGTTCGCCGTGGCTGATGTCGTTCGTCCAGCCGGCGCCGCTGTTGGCCTTGCCGGCGAAGGGGTTGCCCTCGGTCGCGGCCTGGGGGGTCCAGGAGCCGTCCAGGCTGGTGGCCGTGAACGAGCGGAAGTAGCGGCCCTGCGCGCCGATCGCCTCGACGATCATGAGGTACCGATTCTGGCCTTGGAGCTTGTAGACCTGCGGCGCCTCGAACAGGTTGTCCGTCGTGTCGCTCATGACCACGGTCGAGGTCGTGCCGAAACTGCCCGGGAAGTTCCCGATCGGCATGCCGGCCCGGTAGATCCTGCCGTTGTCACCGGCGAAGAACAGGTACATGTCCGTCCCGTCGCCGATGAGCGTCTGGTCGATGGGTCCGGTTCCGGTGCCGGCGATGCTTCCGGAGAAGAGCTCCTGCTCCGCCGACCAGCCGTTCGGGTTGGTGGGGTCGGTCGACGTCCGGTAGGAGAAGGCGGTCCTGCCCCACTGGTAGGCCAGCACCCAGATGTTCTTCGGCGCGAAGTAGAAGAGCGTGGGCGCGACCGCGGAGGAGGACATCCCGTTCTGGGCGGCGGAGGCCATGTCCGGCCAGTTGGTGAAGAGGCCGAAGTTCATCGAGCCCCAGTTCGCCCCCGTGTCGTGCGTGGTCGCGTAGACGAGCTGCCGGCCGTTGTAGGGGGCGACGGTGAAGTCCTTGAGCGAGGCCCACCCCGGCTTGGGTTGCGCCAGCGGGCCGGTCGACGTCCAGCGGTACGACGACGGGAGGGCGCAGGTGCCGGGGGTGGTGCCGCCGACCCGGACGAGCTGCCACTGCTGGTTGGTGCCGCCCCAGTCGTCGTACTGGACGACGTTCGCGTTGTCCGCGGTGGAGCCGCCCTGCACTTCGAGGGCCTTGCCGCTGTGGCGCGCGACGAGCCGCACGTAGCCGTCGGGGCTGTCGGCGAGCCGCCACTGCTGGTTGGTGGCGTTCGCGTCGGTCCACTGGACGATCGGGGCGCCGTTCGCGGTGGACCTGTTCTGGACGTCCAGCACCTTGCCGGAGTGCCGGGACGTGATGCGGTAGTAGCCGCCGCCGGAGTCGACGAACCGCCACTGCTGCTGGTTCTGGTCGTTCCTGGTCCACTGGGTGATGCGGGCCCCGTCGCCCGTGGCCAGGTTGTAGACGTCCAGGGCCTTGCCGCTGTTGCGGTTGACCAGCACGTACGAGGCGTCGGGGTCGACGGCCGTCGCCGCCGCGCCGGCGGGCTGCGCGCCGAGGAACGCGGCCAAGAGCAGCAAGGGCGCCAGCAGGGCGAGCAGACGTCGTGTGAGGCGGGCTGGGGACGGAGGGCGAAGCCGCATCGGAGAGCTCCTTCGGGGTGGGGGTGCGAGGGGGTTGTTAGCGCTAACAATTTTGGGGTGGCCAGTACGCCCGTCCCGTGCGGACGGGTCAGCCTTTGGTGGCGCCCGCGGTGAGGCCGCCGATCAGCTGCCGCTCGGCGACGGCGTAGAACGCGAGGGCGGGGACCATGGCGAGCACGATGTAGGCGAGGACGAGCGCGTAGTCGGTCGAGTACTGGCCCTGGAACTGCTGGACTCCGACCGGGACCGTCTGCCAGGTCGGGCTGTCGAACACCAGCAGCGGCAGGAAGAAGTTGTTCCAGCTCGCGACGATCGCCAGCACGGACACCGTGCCGAGCGCCGGGCGTGCCATCGGCAGCAGGATCCGCCAGAAGAAGCGGAACGGGCCGCAGCCGTCCATGACGGCCGCTTCCTCGACCTCCGCCGGGATGGTCCGGAAGAAGCCGCGCAGGATCACGATCGTCGTGGGGAGCCCGAAGGCCGCCTGCGGGAGGATCACCCCGAGCGGGTTGTCGAGCAGGCCGAAGGTCCGCAGCAGCAGGAACAACGGCAGGACGGCCACCGAGAACGGGAACATCAGCCCGACCGTGAACAGCGTGTAGAAGAGCTCCCTGCCCCGGAAGGCGTAGCGGGCCAGCACGTACGCCGCCATCGCGGAGGCCGCCACCGTGCAGCACGTCGTGCCGATGGCGATGCCCGCGCTGTTGGCGACCTGCCGCCAGAACATGGCGTCGCCGAGAATGCCGGTGTAGTTGCCGGCCTTCCACCGCTCGGGCAGCCCGAACGGGTTGGTCGTCAGCTCGCCGGTGCTCTTGAACCCGGAGACGACCGCGTAGAGGAGTGGCGCGGCGACGAACGCGCCGATCAGCCAGACCACGGCGTGCAGGGACAGGCCTCGTGCCGTCCTGCGGGCGTTCACCGGCCGCCTCCCGAGGTGACGGCCCCGCGCAGGTCCCGGCGGAGCACGTAACGCTGGTAGAAGAGGGAGAAGATCAGGCAGATCATGAACAGCACCACGCTGATCGCACTGGCGTAGCCGACCTGGTGGCGCTTGAACCCGAACTGGAACATCGAGATCGCCATCGTCTCGGAGGAGTGGTTGGGTCCGCCCGCGGTCATGACCCACACGAGGTCGAAGAGCTGGATGGCCCCGATGATCGAAAGGAAGGCGCTGATCCGGATCGTCGGGCCGAGCAGCGGCAGCGTCACGTGCCGCAAGCGCTGCCAGGGGCCGGCGCCGTCGAGGGAAGCGGCCTCCAGGACCTCGCCGGGGATGCTCTGCAGTCCGGCGAGGAAGAGCATCATGTGGAAGCCGAAGTACTTCCAGGTCATGACCACGAACAGGGTCGGCACGACCGTCGAGGGATCGGCGAGCCACCTCCCCCGCAGCCCCTCCAGGCCGAAGGCTCCGGCGAGGTGGTCGGCCATGCCGGCACCGGGGAGGAAGATCATCGTGAAGAGGACCGCCGTGACCACCTCGGACAGGATGTACGGCGCGAAGAACAGCATCCGGTAGACGGCCCGCCCGCGCAGCCTCTGGTTGAGGAGGACGGCGGTGAACAGCGCGAAGGGCAACTGCACCGTGACCGACAGGACGATCAGGTACAGCCCGCGCTCCAGGTCACCGAGGAAGACCTGGTCGTGGAACAGACGGGCGTAGTTCCCCCACCCGACGAAGTCGTCCATGGGGCCGGTCCCGCTCCACTTGAAGAGGCCCGTGTAGACGGCGACGGCGATCGGGGCGAGGACGAAGACGAGGAAGAGGACCAGAGCCGGGACCAGGAACCAGGCCACCGCGGCCCAGCTCCGCACACCGCGCGGGATGGACACGGCGTCAGGCACCCTTCGCTGCCTCGGTGATCGCCGTGGTGACCTGCTCAGGGGTCTTCCTGCCCGCGATGAGGTCGGCCACGCTGTCGTTGACCTCCTGGCCGACCGCCGGTGGGTAGGCCTGGTCGAGGAAGAGCTGGAAACCCGTCGCCCCGGCCAGGGTGTCGGCCACCGCCCTGCGGTTGGCGTCGGTGATCGCGCTCTGCGCGCCTTTGACCACCGGCAGGTAGCCGTTGGAGGCCAGCAGCCTGGACTGGTTCTCCAGGACGAAGAACTTCAGGAAGTCCAGCGCCTCCTTCGGGGCGCCCTTGCGCAGCGCGAAACCGCCGCCGCCGCCGAGCACCTCGGTGACCTGGCCCGCGCCGCCGTCGACCGTCGGGAAGGGAAAGAAGCCCAGGTCCGCTCCGAGGTCCGCGCCCGCGTCCTTCTGGACCGACGGCGCCCACTGGCCCATCAGCTCCATGGCCGCCTTGCCGTTGCCCATGGTCGCGGCCTGGCCGCCGGGAGTGGAGTAGCCGGCGCCGAGGAAGCCCGGCTGGAACGGCTGGAGGTCGACGAGTTCCTTGAGGTGGCCGCCCGCCCGGACGAAGCCCGCGCCGGTGAAGTCCTTGGCGGCGGCGGCCTGCCCCAGGGCGGGGAGTCCCGCGACGCGCATCGCCAGGTAGGCCCAGTAGAAGTGGCCCGGCCATTTCTCCTTGCCCGCGAGGGCGATCGGTGTGACGCCCGCCGCCTTGAGCTTCCTGACGTCTTCGAGGAGCTCGGCCCAGGTGGCCGGCGGAGCGGTGATGCCGGCCTTGGCGAAGAGCTTCTTGTTGTACCAGAAGCCCACCATGCCGACGTCGTAGGGCACCGCGTAGGTCCGGCCCTCGAAGCGGTAGGCCTGCAGGGAGACCGGGGTGAGGTCGGAGGCCCAGCCGAACGCGTCGGTGAGGTCCTCGACCAGTCCCGCGTCGACCTGCTGCCGCAGCACGCCGCCGCCCCAGGTCTGGAAGACGTCGGGGAGCCTTCCCGACGAAGTGACGGCCGCGAGCTTGGACTTGAACGCCTCGTTCTCCAACGAGGTCGTCTTGATCACGATGTTCGGGTGGGCGGCCGTGAACGCCGTGGACAGCTGCGGGAACAGGGACTTGCCCGGTTCCGTGGTGGCGATGTTCCACCAGGCGAAGGCCACTTTGCCGTCGAGCGCCGACACCGGACCCGAGCCGCCGTCGCCGCAGGCCGCGGTGAGTGAGGCCGACAGAACGGTCAGGCCCGAGAGCGCGAGGAAGCGTCGTCGACTCGGGGGTGTGCTCGCCATAGGACCTCCGGGGTGAGGAAAGCCGGTTCGAGTTCGAAATGTTTCGTAACTTTCTCGAATTCGCGCTGCCACAAACTAGGAACGTGAAGCCCTCTGGTCAAGCCTTCTGTCCGAATCGCCTTTCAGAGAAGCCCACTTACTGCTTGACAATCGGGTCGTGCCAACCGGAAACTCCTCGAAAGTTTGCGATACCTGTCGGCAGCCCGAGGCGTCGACGCGGAGGAGAGAAGTTGAGCGAACAGCGTCCGACCCTGGCCGTCATCGCCGCCGAGGCAGGGGTCTCCCAGGCCACCGTGTCCAAGGTGCTCAACGGCCGCGCCGATGTCGCGGCTTCGACACGCGAACGGATCGAGGGCCTGCTGCGGTCCCACCACTACCTCGCGCCCGGCCGGCAGGGCAGGGCCCGCAGGTCGGGCCTGGTCGACCTGATCATCGGCGGCCTGGACAGCGCGTGGGCGGTGGAGATCCTGCGCGGCGTCGAGGCCGAGTGCGCCCGGCGCGGCGTGGGCACCGTCGTCTCACTCGTCCCGCCGGGCGAGGCCACGCCGTCGAGCTGGGCCGCCCTGCCGGTCCTGCACCACAGCGACGGCGTCATCCTCGTCACCGCCTCGGTCACCCGGGCCCAGCGCGCCCAGATCGAACAGGCCGGGGTGGCGCTGGTCGTCATCGACCCGATCGACCTGCCGGACAACGGTGTGCCGAGCATCGGCGCCACCAACTGGGCCGGGGGCCTCGCCGCCACGGAGCACCTGCTGGAGCTGGGACACCGCCGGATCGCCGCGATCGGCGGGCGCAAGGAGATGCTCTGCAGCCAGGCCCGCATCGACGGGTACCGCGCCGCGCTGGAGCGGGCCGGGATCGAGGTCCGTCCCGAACTGATCCGGTTCGGCGACTTCCAGCACGAGGGCGGGTTCCGGCGCGCCCGGGAACTGCTCGCGCTCCCCGAGCCGCCGACCGCCGTCTTCGCCGGAAGCGACCAGCAGGCGATGGGCGTCTACGAAGCGGCCCGGCAAGGCGGACTGAGCGTCCCGGGAGACCTCAGCGTGGTCGGCTTCGACGATCTGCCGATGTGCGGATGGCTGTCACCACCGCTGACGACGGTGCGCCAGCCGCTGGAGGAAATGGGCCGGCTCGCCGCCCGCGCACTCTTCCAGCTGCTGGACGGCCAGTCCCTGGTCAGCCCCCGGATGGAGCTCTCGACCGAGCTCAAGGTCCGCCTCTCCACCGCCCCGCCCCGTCTCTAGGAGAACTCCTTGACCGAGCCCTGGCGCGACCCCCTGCTGCCCGTGTCCGTGCGCGTCGCCGATCTGCTGGAACGGATGACACTGGAAGAGAAGGCCGGGCAGCTCACCGCGTTCTGGGCGCGGCCCTCGGATCCTGGGGCACCGGTCGCGCCCGTGGAGGACGATTCCGGCGAGTCCGCACCCGGGCTCGACCAGGTCGCCGCCCACGGACTCGGCCAGCTCACCCGGGTGTTCGGCACCGCGCCGGTCACCGCGAAGGCCGGGATGGAGCGGCTCGCCTCGCTCCAGCGGCAGGTGACCGCCTCGGGCCGCTTCGGGATCCCGGCGGTCGTGCACGAGGAGTGCCTGACCGGGTTCATGACGTGGGGGGCGACGGTCTTTCCCGCGCCGCTCGCCTGGGGCGCTTCCTTCGACCCCGGGCTCGTGCGCCGGATGGCCGCCGCGATCGGCGCGGGGATGCGGCGGGCCGGTGTCCACCAAGGGCTGGCTCCGGTCCTCGACGTGGTCCGCGATTACCGCTGGGGCAGGACCGAGGAGTGCATCGGCGAGGACCCCTGTCTCGTCGGAGCGATCGGCACCGCCTATGTGCAGGGCCTGGAGGGCGCGGGGATCGTGGCGACGCTCAAGCACTTCGCCGGGTACTCGGCCTCACGGGCCGGCCGGAACATGGCCCCCGTCGCCGTGGGGCCCCGCGAGTTCGCCGACGTGCTGGTCGAGCCTTTCGTACGGGCGCTGCGCGAGGGGGGCGCCCGGTCGGTGATGAACAGTTACACCGATGTGGACGGCGTCCCGGTGGCCGCCGACGAACGGCTGCTGACCGGGCTGCTCAGGGATGAACTCGGCTTCACGGGTACGGTCGTCGCCGACTACTACGCCGTCTCCTTCCTGGAGACCCGGCACGGCGTCGCCGGTTCGCGCGGCGCGGCCGGCGCGCTGGCGCTGACCGCCGGAATCGATGTCGAACTGCCCACGGCCCGCTGCTACGGCGAGCCGCTGACCGCACTCGTGCGGTCGGGAGCCGTACCGGAGGAGCTCGTCGACCGGGCCGCGCGGCGGGTCCTGCTGCAGAAGGCGGAACTCGGCCTGCTCGACCCCGGCTGGGAACCCGCCGCGCCCGAGGCGGTCGACCTCGACCCGCCGGAGAACCGGGCCCTCGCCAGGCTCCTGGCCGAACGGTCCACCGTGCTGCTCACCAATGACGGCACCCTGCCGCTGCGGCCCTGCCGGGTCGCGCTCCACGGGCCGTACGCCGACGAACCCCGCTCCCTCCTCGGCTGCTACGCCTTCCCCAACCACGTCGCGGCTCCCGGCGAGGCCGGGCCGGAGATCCCCACGCTCGGCGAAGCGCTCGGCGCCGCCGGGTTCACCATCACCGCGGACGACCCGGACGTGAACGTACTGGTGCTCGGGGACCGGGCCGGCCTGTTCGGCCGGGGCACCTCCGGAGAGGGCTGCGACGCCGAGACCCTCGACCTGCCCGGCGACCAGGCCGCACTGGCCTCCGCCGTCCTGGACTCCGGTGTGCCGACCGTGCTGGTCGTCGTCTCCGGACGGCCCTACGCGCTGGGCAGGGCGGCCGAGCGCGCGTCGGCCGTCATCCAGGCCTTCTTCCCCGGGGAGGAGGGGGCGACGGCGCTGGCCCGGATCATCAGCGGGGCGGCGGAACCGTCCGGACGGCTCCCCGTCTCCCTCCCCCGCCGGGCCGGCGGCCAGCCCGGCACCTACCTGCGCGGCAGGCTCGGCGGGCGCACCGACTGGAGTTCGGTGGACCCGACCCCGCTGTTCCCCTTCGGACACGGGCTGAGCTGGACCAGGTTCGCCTACTCGGAGCTCGCGGTGGATGCCGAGGCCCCGACGGACGGGGCCGTCACCGTCTCGGCCACCGTGCGCAACGTCGGCGGGGTGGCCGGGACCGAGGTGGTCCAGCTGTACCTCTCCGACCCCGTGGCGTCCGTCGTCCGGCCGCAGCGGTGGCTCGCCGGATTCGCCCGGGTCGAGCTGGATCCGGGCGCGGCCGCCCGGGTCGCCTTCTCCGTCCATGCCGACCGGACCTCCTTCACCGGGCTCGACCTGCGCAGGCGGGTGGAGCCCGGGGAGATCGGGGTGGCCGTCGGGCGGTCCAGCGGCGACCTCCCGCTCCAGGGCTCCTTCACCCTGCGGGGGCCGGTACGCCATCCGGCCGCCGACCGGGTGCTGTCCGTGCCGGTCGATGTCGTCCCGGTGCCATGACCACGTTGTTCGATGATCCCGTCTCCGGTGACCCCGTCCTGCCCGGGTTCCGGCCCGACCCGTCCGTCTGCCGGGTGGGCGCGGACTACTACCTGGTGACGTCCAGCTTCGAATGGTCCCCGGGCCTTCCCGTCTTCCACAGCCGTGACCTCGTGAACTGGCGGCGCATCGGATCCGCGCTCGACCGGGCGTCCCGGCTCGACCTCGCCGGCTGCCCTCCCTCACGGGGGCTGTTCGCGCCGACGATCCGGCACCATGACGGGCTCTTCCACCTCGTCTGCACGCTGATGGACGGTCCCGGTCACTTCGTCGTCACGGCGACGGATCCGGCGGGGCCGTGGTCGGAGCCGCAGTGGCTGGACGGCGAGGGGTTCGACCCGTCGCTGTTCTTCGACGACGGACCGGACGCGGGCGAGGCACGTGCCTGGTTCACCGCCGCCCGGGTGGTGGACGAGGCCGCCGGCCGCACCGAGATCTGGATGCGCGAGTACCTGCCCCGCGAACGACGGCTCACGGGACCCGAGTACGTCCTGTGGTCGGGGAGCCGCCCGGGGGCCCGCTGGTCGGAAGCCCCGCACCTCTACCGGATCGACGGCGCCTACCTCCTGCTCACCGCCGAGGGCGGCACCGATGTGGACCACAGCGTGGTGGCCGCCCGCGCGGACCGGGTGACCGGCCCCTACGAGGGCGCCCCCGGCAATCCGGTGCTGCCACCCGCCCGGGGCCCGGTCACCTGCACCGGGCACGCCGACCTCGTCCGCACCCCGGACGGCGACTGGCGGGCCGTCCTGCTGGGCGTCCGGCCGGGCTCCGCGCTCGGCCGCGAGACCTTCCTCAGCCGGATCACCTGGAACGACGGCTGGCCGGTCTTCTCCCCCGTCCGCCACACGGGCCCGCGCCGCCCCCTCCACGACACGTTCGCCACCCTCTCCGCCGACTGGAACACCCTGCGCACCCCACCGGCGCCGTTCTGGACCACCGGCGACGGGCTGCGCCTGCGGCTCCGGCCCGAACGCCTCGGCGAGCGCACCACCCCGTCCCTCCTGGCCCGGCCCCAGGAACACCCCGACTGCGACGTCTCCACGGAACTGCGCTTCGCTCCCGCCGCACCGGACGACGAGGCGGGCCTCGCCGTGGTCCTCGACGACGACACCCATCTCCTCCTCCTGCGCACCACCGAAGGACTCAGCCTCCGCCACGGGCCCGAGGTCCTGGCCCGGGTTCCCGTCCCCCAGGGCCCCGTACGCCTGGGGGTCCGCATCCGCGGCTTCCACCACACCTTCAGCCATGCCGCACCCGGCGGCGCCTGGCAGGACCTGCCCGCCGTCGAAGCCTCCTTCCTCACCCCCCTGTTCACCAGCGTCCAGCTCGGCCTCTACGCCACCTCCAACGGCCGCCCCTCCACCCACCACGCGCACTTCCCGTGGTTCGGCATCACCTACCCGAGCCGGGAGCGACCGCCCGGACACCGGGGTGGGTGACGCGCGGCCCACGGCCCCGCTCCGGGCAGCGCACTCCCCCCAACCGGAAGCGCTTCCCCTTCCCCCCACCGGAGGACCAACCATGCGCACATCCGTCCGAGCCGCATCCACCCTGCTGGCCGCAGTCCTCGCCGGCGGTCTCGCCCTGCTCCCCGCCGGCCCGGCGTACGCCGCCGACCCGACCACGATGACCAGCGGCTTCTACACCGACCCCGACAACTCCGCCCTGCGGTGGACCGCGGCGAACCCCGGCGACGGCCGGGCCGCGGCGATCCGGACGTCCATCGCCAACACCCCGGCGGCCCGCTGGTTCGGCAACTGGAGCGGCGACATCGCCTCGGCCGCCGGCTCCTACACCGGCCGCGCGGACTCCGCCGACAAGCTGCCGGTCCTGGTCGCGTACAACATCCCCGACCGGGACATCTGCGCCGGTCAGTCCGGCGGCGGCGCCGGGAGCCGCGCCGCCTACGAGAGCTGGATCGCCGCCTTCGCCGGCGGCATCGGCAGCCACCCGGCCGTCGTCATCCTCGAACCCGACGCCCTCGGACACGAGAGCTGCATGACGGCCGCCCAGATCGCCGAGCGCAACGCCATGCTGAAGTACGCGATCGCCCAGTTCAACGCCAAGGCCCCCAACACCTGGGTCTACCTCGACGCCGGGAACGCCGGCTGGATCGGCGCCCCGGCCATGGCGCAACAGCTCGCCGCCGCCGGGGTCGCCGGGGCACACGGCTTCGCGCTGAACGTCTCCAACTACTTCACCACCGACCAGAGCACCTCCTACGGCAACGCCGTCAACGCGACGCTGCGCTCGTACGGCTATACGAAGCCGTTCGTCATCGACACCAGCCGCAACGGCAACGGCTCCAACGGCGAGTGGTGCAACCCCGCCGGCCGCCGGACCGGTACTCCCAGCCGGCGTGGCGGCGGTGCCGAGATGCTGCTGTGGATCAAGATCCCCGGGGAGTCCGACGGCAACTGCGGCGTCGGGGCGGGCTCCTCGGCCGGGCAGTTCCTGCCGGAGGTCGCCTACAAGATGATCTACGGCTACTGAGCCCGCACGCGGATCCCTTCACGCCGCGCTCCACTCCTTCCGTGCCCTTCCTTCCGTGCTCTTCCTTCCCTGTTCTCTCTCCTGGAGGTTCATTCATGGGATCGAACGCCCTTCCCCCGCCCCTCGTCCGCCGCAAGACCCGGGGATTACGCGCGGCCCTGGCCGTCGCCGTCCTCGGTGCCACCGCCGTGCTCGCCGCTCCGCCGGCCTCCCAGGCCGCCGAGGGCACGCTCGGTGGCGCGGCCGCGCAGAGCGGGCGCTACTTCGGCGCCGCCATCGCCTCCGGCCGGCTCGGCGACGGCGCGTACACGTCGATCGCGGGCCGCGAGTTCAACTCGGTGACGCCCGAGAACGAGATGAAGCCCGACGCCACCGAGCCCCAGCAGGGCCAGTTCAGCTTCGCCGCAGGTGACCGCGTCTACAACTGGGCGGTGCAGAACGGCAAGCAGGTACGCGGCCACACGCTGGCCTGGCACTCGCAGCAGCCCGGCTGGATGCAAAACCTCGGCGGCGGCGCGCTGCGCCAGGCGATGGTCAACCACATCAACGGCGTGATGGCCCACTACAAGGGCAAGCTCGTCCAGTGGGACGTCGTCAACGAGGCCTTCGCCGACGGCAGTTCAGGGGCCCGGCGCGACTCCAACCTGCAGCGCACCGGCAACGACTGGATCGAGGTCGCCTTCCGCACCGCCCGCGCCGCCGATCCCGGCACCAAGCTCTGCTACAACGACTACAACATCGAGAACTGGACGTGGGCCAAGACCCAGGCGGTGTACGCCATGGTCCGGGACTTCAAGCAGCGCGGCGTGCCGATCGACTGCGTCGGCTTCCAGTCCCACTTCAACAACGACAGCCCCTACGACAGCAACTTCCGCACCACCCTGCGGAGCTTCGCCGCCCTCGGCGTCGACGTGGCCGTCACCGAACTCGACGTCCAGGGCGCCCCGGCCACGGCCTACGCCAACGTGGCCAACGACTGCCTGTCCGTCCCGCGCTGCCTCGGCATCACCGTCTGGGGCGTGCGCGACACCGACTCGTGGCGGTCGGAGCAGTCGCCGCTGCTGTTCGACGGCAACGGCAACAAGAAGCCGGCCTACACCTCCGTGCTGGGCGCGCTGAACGGCGCCGGCTCCTCCACCCCGACCCCCTCACCCGGTTCCGGGCCGGTCAAGGGCGTAGGTTCGGGCCGGTGCCTTGACGTGCCCGGTGGCGTGACCACCGACGGCACCCGGCTCGACCTGTGGGACTGCAACAACCGCGGCAACCAGCAGTGGACCTACACCGCCGCGGGCGAGCTCAGGGTCTACGGCGACAAGTGCCTGGACGCCGCCGGCACGGGCAACGGTACCAAGGTCCAGATCTACGGCTGCTGGGGCGGCGACAACCAGAAATGGCGCCTGAACTCCGATGGATCCATCGTCGGCGTCCAGTCCGGCCTCTGCCTTGACGCCGTCGGCAACGGCACCTCCAACGGCACCCTGATCCAGCTCTACTCCTGCTCGAACGGCGGCAACCAGCGCTGGACCCGCACCTGAAGCCCGCCCCGGCGAGGGTGGCGATACCCTCGCCGGGGCACGGTTCCTCAGGAGCAGACCGCGCCCCCGAGCGTGAAGCGCGCCGGGGGCGCGTTGGTACCCGAATACGTCGCCTGGAAGCCGAAGCTCGCACTGCCGCCGGGCTCCAGCGTGGCGTTCCACCCGGCGTCCCGGGCGGTGACCGTGCTGCCCGACTGGCTCACCGTGGCGTTCCAGGCGTTGCCGATCCGCTGGTCACCCGCGAAGCTCCAGCCGAGGGTCCAGCCGGAGACCGCCGAGGTGCCGGTGTTCCGCACGCTGACCGTCGCCGTGAAGCCGTTGCCCCAGGCGTTGTCGATCCGGTACGCCACCGTGCAGGAGGCCCCCGCCGTGTCGTCGTCCGCCTCCGTCGCCGTGAACGTCGCCGACTGGACGCCGGGGCCGCCGGCCGTGAACGTGGCGCTGCCCGGCGACGCGTCGGCGTCCTGTGCGGCCGAGACGGGTACCTGCTGCGCCGTCGCCCAGTTGCCGGGGGTGAACACCAGGGTCGCGGCCGCGGACAGATCCGGGTCGCCCGAGGTCCGGGCCACGGTCACCGTGACATCGCGCGCGGGCGCCGCCGAGAGCCGTACGCCCACCGCCGCCGAACCGCCCTCCGGGACCGTCACGGCGGCCGGTGCCACCTGGACCACGGGCACCGCCGGGGCGCCGCGCCGCTCGGCGGCGAAGGCCGCCAGCCAGGCCAGCGACGCGTTCCAGTTGATCGCCACCTCGTTGGTGGAGTACGAGCCGATGTCGTCCACGTAGCACGCCGCCGGCGCGCAGCCCTGGAGCTTCTCCTTGGCGACCGGGTCCTCCAGCGCCGCGTTCGGGCCGCCCGCGAAGGAGCCGGCCGGCGGGTGGGGCAGTGAGGCGTCGTTCTGGTGTGCCCAGAACCGGTGGTGCTGGTTCTCGGAGTGGCGTGCGCCGTAGCCGGTGACGTAGGAGAGGTCGAGCGCGTTGCGGCCGAGCAGGTAGTCCAGGGACTCCAGTGCTCCGGCCCGGTAGCGCTGCTGGCCGGTGAGTTCGTACGCGACGGCCATCACCATCGCGTTGTTGGTGACGGAGCTGTTGGAGCCCCACGCGTACCCGGTGGCGGGGAGCGGCACCGGGTAGCCCTGTCCGGCCATGGTGGAGAGGTGGCCGTCGGCCGCCGTGGTGAGCAGACCGCGCAGCCGGGCGATGTCGTCGGCGGGCAGGCCCACGCCGGGGACGGTGGCCAGGGTGATACGGCCGAGGGTGGCCGTGCCGCCCCACCAGAACCCGTCGACGGGCTTGGTGTGGTGCGGGGAGGAGGTGACGGCGTCCCGGTACTGCGACTCCCCGGTGGTGGCCAGGAGCTCCGCCGCCGCCCAGTAGAACTCGTCGGAGACGTCGGCGTCCTCGTACGCGCCGCCGCCGGTGTTGTCGCTCGCCGGCGCGAGGACGTTCGGGTTGGCTTTCGCGGCCGACCAGGCGCGGCGGGCCGCGTCGAGGCAGCGCGCGGCGAACGCGCTGTCGTACGGCGCGTACACCCGGGCACACTGCGCGGCCGAGGCCGCGAGGTTCAGCGTCGCGGCGGTCGACGGCTTGTGCAGCTCGCGCTGCTCGGGATCGAGATCGGGCCGGGTCGGCAGGGCGGTCCACTGGGCGTCGTGCATCTTGTGGAAGGCCATCCCGGCCATCGGCTTCCCGGCGGGAACCTGCATCCGCAGCAGGAACTCCAGCTCCCAGCGGGCCTCGTCCAGCACGTCCGGTGTACCGTTGCCGCGCTCCGGCACCCGCAGCGTCGCATCGCCGAGCGCCGCGTCGCCGCCCGTCCGGCGCGCCCGCTCGAAGGAGTTGACCATCTCCCAGACGGAGATGCCGCCGTTGACGACGTACTTGCCCTGGTCGCCCGCGTCGTACCAGCCGCCGTGCGCGTCGATGCGGTAGTCGCAGACCCCCGGCTGGCAGGGGACGTCGCTGTCGCCCTTGTTCGGGGCGACGCCCAGGTGCCCGGCGGGGCGGGCGTAGGCGCTGCCGCCGGCCAGGGCGGCGTCGATCGCGATGCCGCTGCGCTGCTGGTAGAAGAACGACATGCTGTCCGCGCGCAGTGCGTCGTACAGCGACGGGGAGATGGCGAAGGGGTGGCTGGTGCGGCCGTCGACGCCGAGGGTGTAGCCGGTGCCGGTGCCGGTGTACGCGCCGAAGTCCACCAGGTGCGTGGACTGGCCGGACGCCTGGTCGGCGCCGTGCAGGGTGGTGGTGCCCGAGGCGACCACCGCGCCTGCGGCGTCGCGCAGTTGCCAGCCGAGGGGGGTGGTCGCGGCGCTGGTCACGGTGGCCCGCTTGGGGCCGTCGGGGAGGTAGCCGAGCTGGTTGACCCGGACGGGTGTGTCGGCAGCGGCGGCCACGGGGGCGGCGGCGGCTGCCGGAACGGTCAGGGCGGTCGTGGACAGGCCGCCGACGGCGAGCGCGAAGCCGGCGAGTACGGCGGCCGCGCGGCGGGGCACGCCGCGCGCGGGGGTGGCAGGAGGCACGGGTGGAGCCTTCCTAGGCTGGGGTGTGGGAGCGCTCCCAATCAAGCCAGCAGCCGGACGGACCGTCAAGTGTCCTTGCGTTGAGGGGAGTTGATGCGCCACAGCGCAGGCGGACTCAAAGGCCGCTCACCGTGGTATCGACGTCGCGCGGGGCCGTCCGGACACCCGTGGCACGCCGACGAGGTGGCGCTCCCCTCCCGCACCCCTCGTCGGCGTGCGGTCTCAGCTTCCCCCGGTGCGGGGGGCGTTGCCGTAGTAGGCGTCCGGTCCGTGCTTACGGGTGAAGTGGCGCTCCAGAAGGTGCCTCGGCGGCTCGGAGACGCCCCCGAGGCGGAACCCCAGCGCCAGGGTGTGCAGCGCCATCTCCGCCACGGCCTCGCAGACGACGGCGTTCTCCAGTGCGGCCTTCGCGGTGGCGCCCCAGGTGAAGGGGCCGTGCCGTGAGACGAGCGCTCCGGGAACCTCTTCGGCCCGGCGGGGGTCGGTGCCGAGCCGGGCGACGATCACCTGGCCGGTGTTGTACTCGTAGTCCTTCGCGCACTGCTCGGCGGTGAGGTCCTCCGTCACGGGGACGGGCCCGTTGAAGGTGTCGGCGTGCGTGGTGCCGAGCATGGGGATGGGGCGGCGCGCCTGGGCGAAGGCGACGGCGTGCACCGAGTGCGTGTGGGTGACTCCCCCGATGGAGGGGAACGCCCGGTAGAGGCACCGATGGGTTTCGGCGTCGGTGGAAGGCCTGAGGTGCCCCTCGACGACCCTCCCGTCCTCCAGCGCCACCACCACCAGGTCCTCCTCGGTGAGGTCGGCGTAGGAGATCCCGGACGGCTTGATGACGAAGACGCCGGCGTCCCGGTCCACTCCGCTGACGTTTCCCCAGGTGAGAGTGGCCAGCCCGGCCTCGGGGATACGAAGGTTGGCCGCGAGGACCTCGCGGCGGAGCTTCTTGAGGTGGGTCTCGCTCACTGCACTCTCACCGTCTTTCCGCCGGCTGGACTGATCGGGGGCCGCGCCGGCACCGCGGATGGGCTGCGGTGGCCCCGCTTGAGATTGTGAACGCTAACAAGCGATAAGCTCAAGGGATTACGAGGAGATTCCCGCTCACATCCCGCAGAGAACGCTGCATAATGTGAGCGCCAACATCGATACCCCGCCGACCGTCCCGCGGCCGGTTCGGTACCTTGGGGGAAGGCCGCTCGATGAGGAAAGGAAGAGAGTTGACCCAGCTCCCGGACGTCTCGCGAGCGCCCACGATGACGGACGTCGCGCGCGTCGCAGGCGTGTCCCACCAGACCGTTTCGCGGGTGCTCAGCGACCACCCGAACGTCAGCGCCAAGACCCGGGCCGCGGTGACGCAGGTCATCGAGCAGCTGGGCTACCGCCGCAACTCGGCCGCCCGGGCCCTGGCCACGCGCCGGACCCACACGCTGGGCGTCATCGCCGTGAACACCACGCTGCACGGGCCCGCCAGCACCGTGGCGGGCGTTCAGGAGGCGGCTCGCGACCGCGGCTACCTGACGTCCGCCGTCACGCTGCGGACGGCCACGCAGACGGCCCTCGCCGAAGCCATGCAGCACCTCGCCGGGTGGGGGGTGGAGGGGATCGTCGCCGTCACTCCGCAGCGCGCCGCGGTGAGGGCCCTCGCGGCGCTGGAGGCACCGTGCCCGGTGGTCACCGTGGAAGGCGGCCACACCCTGGCGCTGCCCGGGGTGTCGCTGGACCAGAACCTCGGCGCCCGCATGATCACGGAGCATCTCCTCGCCTCGGGCCACTCCACCGTCTGGCATGTCGCCGGCCCCGCCGACTGGCTGGAGAGCGAGGCCCGCACCCAGGGCTGGGAGGACGCGCTGCGGGACGCCGGAGCCGAGGTGCCGCCCCTGCTGCGCGGCGACTGGAGTCCCCTGTCGGGATACCAGGCCGGCCAGCAGCTCGCGGGGCGGGTCCGGGCGTCACGAGGAGGAGCGGGGCTCACGGCGGTGTTCGTCGCCAACGACCAGATGGCCCTCGGTGTGCTCCGCGCCTTGCGGGAAGCCGGACTGCGCACGCCCGAGGACGTGGCGGTCGCCGGGTTCGACGACATCCCCGAGGCGGAGTTCTTCCCGCCCCCGCTGACGACGATCCGGCAGGACTTCGCCTCGCTCGGCCGCGACAGCATCGGTCTGCTCCTGGACCACATCGAGGGCCGGGCCGACGAGCCGACGCACCTGGTGGTGGCGCCCGAGCTCATCGTGCGCGCCAGCACGGCCCGCAGGATCGCCCTCCCCGGCGAATGACCGCCTCGGCGGGGCGCCGCCGTACCGGACGGGCCTGCGGCGTGTCCAGCGGATCGTGGGCGAGCGGGTCGTTGCCGTCCCCCCGCCGGCTGCGCTGTCAGCCCGTTCGCTAAGGTCTACAGCCATGATCGAGAGCCAGACCGAAACGTGGCCGGAACCTCCCCTCGCCGGCACCGAGGCCGCAGCGATCCTCGGCGCCCTCGAACGTCAGCGGGCCACCGTCGCCTGGAAGTGCTCCGGCCTGGACGCCGCCGGGCTTCGCGCCTCGCTCGGCACGTCCGCCATCACTTTGGGCGGCCTCCTCAAGCACCTGGCCCACGTGGAGGACAGCCACTTCGCCCGGTTGTGGCTCGGCTCCCCCGTCGGTGCTCCCTGGGACGGCGTCGACTGGGACAGCCGGCCCGACTGGGACTACCGGTCCGCAGCCGAGGACACCCCCGAGCAGCTGCGCGCGCTCTGGCAGGAATCGGTGGCCCGTTCACGTGCCATCGTCGAGCAGGCGCTCAGCGCGGGCGGGCTGGACCAACTCGGCGCCTACACCGCCCGTAACGGCGAACGCCCCAACCTCCGCCGTATTCTTCTCGACCTCATCGAGGAGTACGCCCGCCACGCCGGTCACGCCGACCTCATCCGTGAATCCGTCGACGGGCTCACGGGCGAGGACCCGCCGAGGTGAACGGAAGTACCGTGCGGAGCGGGCGGTCATAGACGGCAGGCCGCGGTCCGGAGCCCCCACGGCACCGGACGGCGGATGCGGTCGCGGCGCCGCCCGTTCCGGGCACGGCCCGCGGCCCGGCGTCAGCGCGTGGTGGGCCGGCGGCCGCCCATCAGGCGTTGCAGCACGATGAAGACGAGCAGCAGGGCACCGATGACGATCCGGGTCCACCAGGAGCTGAGGGTGCCCTGGAAGTTGACCAGCGTCTGGATCATGCCGAGGACCAGCACGCCGAGAGCGGTGCCCAGGACGAAGCCCGAGCCTCCGGTCAGCAGCGTGCCGCCGATCACGGTGGCGGCGATCGCGTCGAGTTCCATGCCCAGGGCGTGGAGGGCGTAGCCGGAGAGCGTGTAGAAGGTCAGCAGGAGGCCGCCGAGCGCGGAGCACAGGCCGCTGACGCCGTATACGGCCATCTTGGTGGTGCCCGTCGGCAGACCCATCAGGCGTGCGGAGGACTCGTTGCCGCCCAGCGCGTAGACGTTGCGGCCGAATCGCGTGTGGTGCAGGACGACGAAGGCGGTCACCAGCACGGCGAGGGCGATCAGCACGGGGATCGAGACGAACAGTCCGCCCGGGCCGTAGAGCCTGGTCTGGGCGACTCCGGCGGTGACGGGATCGTTGATCGTGATGGATTCGGTGCTGATCGTGTAGCAGAGCCCGCGGGCGAGGAACATGCCGGCCAGGGTGACGATGAACGGCTGGATCTCGAAGGTGTGGATGATCCAGCCCATGAGCGCCCCGCTCCCTGCGCCGACCAGGAGGACCAGGGGGATCACGGCGGCCAGGGGCCAGCCGTGCGACTCGACCAGCCAGGCGGTGATCATGGTCGAGAGGGCCACCATGGAACCGATGGACAGGTCGATGCCCCCGGTGAGGATGACGAAGGTCGCGCCGACCGCGACGACCAGCAGGAATCCGTTGTCGATCAGCAGGTTCAGCACGACCTGCGCGGAGAGGAAGCCCTCGTAGCGCACGGATCCGACGCCGAACATGACGGTCAGCAGGACCGCGGTGACGATCAGCGGGATACGGGTCCGGGCACGCGGCGAAACGGTCGCGAAGGTGCGGGCCGTTCGCGCGGCGGCGTTTACGGTGCCGGTACTCATGCTCGTACCTCCTGCTCCTGCTGCGGGGTGGTGCCCGCCGTGGCGGGGGATCGGGGAGAGGGGACCCGGCGGCGGACGACCTTGGCCCGGAAGACCGGGGACTGCACGAGGCAGACGATGACGACGACGAAGGCCTTGAAGACGAGAGTCGTCTCGGGAGGGACGCCGAGGGTGTAGACAGTGGTGGACAGGGTCTGGATGATCAGGGCGCCCAGGACCGTCCCGCCGAGGGAGAAGCGCCCTCCGGTCAGGGCGGTCCCGCCGATCACGACCGCGAGGATCGCGTCGAGCTCGATCCACAGGCCGGCGTTGTTGCCGTCGGCGCTGGAGACGTTCGAGCTGATCATCAGCCCGGCGACGGCGGCGCACAGGGCACTGAAGACGTAGACCAGGGCGAGCAGACCGCCGGCCCGGACGCCCACCAGGCGGCTGGCGGTGGGATTGCCGCCGACGGACTCGATCAGCATGCCGAGGGCACTGCGGCGGGTGACGAAGGAGGTGAGCACGACGAGGACGGCCGCCAGCAGGACGGCGAACGGGAGGAACAGCCAGTAGCCGCCCCCGATCATCTTGTAAGGGGCGCTGGTCACGGTGATGATCTGGCCGTCCGTGATCAGCTGGGCGACGCCGCGGCCCGCGACCATGAGGATCAGGGTGGCCACGATGGGCTGCACCCCCAGACCGGACACCAGCAGTCCGTTGGCCAGGCCCAGCACGAGCGCGACGGCGAGCGCGAGGGCGACGGCCGTGAGCGCGGTGGCGACGCTGCCGGGACGCGCCGCGGTGGAGAGGTGTCCGCAGGCGAGCGCGCCGGCGATGGCGACGGTGGAACCCACCGAGAGGTCGATGCCGCGGGTGGCGATGACGAGGGTCATGCCGAGCGCCACGAGGACGAGGGGCGCGCCGAAGCGCAGGATGTCGACGAGGCTGCCGTAGAGGTGGCCGTCACGCACCCGGACCGAGAAGAAGTCGTGGTGGAACGCGAGGTTGCCGAGGAGCAGGGCGAGCAGGACGAGCGCGGGCCACAGCAGGCGGTGGCCGGCCGTTCGCCGGCCGGGGCCGCCGGCGGCCCCGGATGTGGCGGGCTGGGGGGTCATGAGTCCGTTCCGGTGGCGATGGTCGTCAGGAGGCGTTCGGGCGTGACGGTGTCGTCGTTCGCCAGGGTGGCCACCATGCGGTGGTCGCGGAGGACGGCGATGCGGTGGCTCAGGCGCAGGACCTCTTCGAGTTCCGCCGAGACGAACAGCACGGCGGTGCCTTCGTCCGCCAGGCGGGCCACGAGTTTCTGGATCTCGGCCTTGGCCCCGATGTCGATGCCCCGGGTGGGTTCGTCGAGGATCAGGAACCGGGGGTCGGTGAGCAGCCAGCGCGCGAGGAGGACCTTCTGCTGGTTGCCTCCGCTGAGGTGGCGTACCTGTGCTTCGGGGTCGGCGGGGCGGATGTCCAGGGCCTCGATCCAGTGCCGGGCCAGTTCTTCCTGTTTCGCCCGGGTCAGCGGCCTGGTCCAGCCGCGGGCGGCCTGGAGGGCGAGGACGATGTTCTCGCGGACCGTGAGCTCGCCCACCAGCCCCTCCGCCTTGCGGTTCTCGGAGCAGAAGGCGATGCCCCGGGCGATGGCGTGGCGGGGGCTGCGCAGGAGCACCTTCCTGCCCTCGATGGTCACCTCTCCGCCGTCCGCGCTGTCCGCGCCGAACAGCAGGCGCGCCGCCTCGGTGCGGCCTGAGCCCAGCAGGCCGGCCAGTCCGATGACCTCGCCGGCGTGGATGTCGAGGTCGTAGGGTTCGATCGAGCCCTTGCGGGTCAGCCGTCGGGCCCGGAGGAAGGGCTCGCGGGGCGCCCGTTCGGCCCCTGGTTCGTGGGCACGGCCCGACAGCTGGTCGAGGGTGGCCAGTTCTCCGCCGATCATGCGCTGGACGAGTGTCACCGGGGTGAGCTCGCCGATGGGGTACTCGCCTTCGAGCCGGCCGCCGCGCAGGACGGTGACGCGGTCACAGAGGTCGAACACCTGGTCCAGGAAGTGCGTGACGAACAGGATGGCCACCCCGCGGTCCCGCAGGCGCCGCACCAGCCTGAAGAGCTGGGCCACCTCCTCGCGGTCCAGGCTGGAGGTGGGTTCGTCCAGCACGAGCACCTTCGCCGAGACGTCCACCGCCCGGACGATGGCGACGAGTTGCTGCACCGCCAGGGAATGCGCGTCGAGGAGGCCCGCGACGTCCAGGTCGAGCTCCAGCTCGGTCAGCAGCTCGGCCGCCCGCCGCCGCACCGCGGACCAGTGGACGAGGCCGAACCGGCGCGGTTCGCGCCCGATGAGGATGTTCTCGGCGACCGAGAGGTTGGGGCAGAGGTTGACCTCCTGGTAGACGGTGCTGATTCCGGCCCGCTGCGCCTGGAGGGGGTCCGTGAACGCGTGGGGCCGGCCGTCGACGAGGACGGTGCCGCCGTCGGCGGGGTGGACACCGGTGAGCACCTTGATCAAGGTGGACTTCCCGGCGCCGTTCTCGCCCATGAGGGCGTGCACCTCGCCGGGGAAGAGCCGCAGGGCGACTCCGTCGAGGGCGAGTACGCCCGGGAACCGCTTGCGGATGCCGTGGGCTTCCAGGACCGGCCGCGGGGCGCCGGCGCCCGTGGGCGGCGGGGTGGACGGAGGTGTCATCCGCCCTCCTCTCGTGTGGGGGTGGAGCGGGCTCGGGCGGCGGCGGGGGCCGCCGCGCGTCAGTAGTTCCGGGACGGCAGCGCGGCCGCGGCCTTGTCCTGCGGGAACACGCCCTCCTGGGTTTCGACCCGGGCGGGCACGCTCTCGCCCGCGACGACCTTCTTGGCCAGTTCCATCAGCTGGTCACCGAGGAGCGGGTTGCACTCCACCACGACGTTGATCTTGCCCTCGGTCATCGCGACGAAGGCGTCCTTGATCCCGTCCACCGAGATCACCTTGATGTCCGTACCGGGCTTCTTGCCGGACTCCTCGATGGCCTGGATGGCGCCGAGGGCCATGTCGTCGTTGTGGGCGTAGAGGACGTCGATGTTCTTCTGGGACTTCAGGAACGCCTGCATGACCTCCTTGCCCTTGGCCCGCGTGAAGTCGCCGGACTGGGAGGCGACGATCCTGAACCTGCCGTCGGCCCGGATGGCGTCGGCGAAGCCGGCCTTGCGGTCGTTGGCGGGTGCGGAGCCCGTGGTGCCCTGGAGTTCGACGATGTTGACCGGGCCCTGCTGGTTGGCGTAGGCGGCGGTCAGCCACTCCCCCGCCGACCTGCCCTCCTTGACGAAGTCCGAGCCCAGGAAGGTCTTGTAGAGGGAGGTGTCCTTGGTGTCCACGGCGCGGTCGGTCAGGATGACCGGGATGCCCGCGTCCTTGGCCTCCTTCAGCACCGTGTCCCAGCCGGACTCCACGACCGGGGAGAAGGCGATCACGTCGACCTTCTGCTGGATGAACGTGCGGATCGCCTTGATCTGGTTCTCCTGCTTCTGCTGCGCGTCGGAGAACTTGAGTTCGATGCCGGCCTTCTTCGCCGCCTCCTGAACGGATTTCGTGTTGGCGGTACGCCAACCGCTCTCGGCGCCGACCTGGGCGAAGCCCATGGTGATCTTGCCTCCGGAGCCCGCCTTGGCCCCGGTGGCCGGGCCCGGGGCGGGGCCGGCGGCGGGGCCCTGGGTCGAGCAGGCGGTCAGCGCCGAGGAGGCGAGGAGCGCGGCGGTGAGGACGAGGACTGCTCTGCGAGCCATGACGGGTGTCCTTTCGGGGTGTGCCGTCGAGAAGGGGAGCCGTCGCATTGTGAGCGCTAACAAGTGCGGTTCTCAACCCTCTTGCGCACGTTACCTGTCTGTTATCACGCCCGATGCGGCATCGAGTGACGCAGCAAGCGATCTGGCGGCACCCTCTTGCCCCTCGGCATTGTTAGCGCTCACACTTCATGGCGTCCGACACCACCGCTCCTTCGAAAGGCACTCAGTTGACGTCACCCCACCTCCTCACGCCCACCCCCCGTTCCGGGGAGCCGGAGCGGTACACGGTCGGTGTCGACTTCGGCACCCTGTCGGGCCGCGCCGTGGTGGTGCGGATTCGCGACGGGCAGGAGCTGGCGGCGGCGGTCCACACCTACCGGCACGGCGTGATGGACCGGTACCTGCCGCACGGCGGTGCACCACTGCCTCCGGACTGGGCCCTGCAACACCCCGAGGACTGGCGCGACGTCCTGCGCCGCGCCGTCCCGGCGGCCGTGGCGGCGGCCGGAGTCGATCCGGCCGCGGTGATCGGCATCGCCACCGACTTCACCGCCTGCACCGTCCTGCCCACCCTGGCCGACGGGACCCCCCTCGCCGAGACGGAGCTCGCGGGACGGCCGCACGCGTGGCCCAAACTGTGGAAGCACCACGCGGCCCAGCCGTACGCCGATCGCATCAACGAACTCGCCCACGCCCGCGGGGAGAAGTGGATCGCCCGCTACGGCGGCCGGATCTCCGCGGAGTGGCAGTTCGCGAAGGCCCTCCAGGTCCTGGAGGAGGATCCGCTCGTGTACGACACCTGCGCGCGGTGGATCGAGGCCGCCGACTGGATCGTGTGGCAGCTCACCGGAACCGAGTCCCGCAACGCCTGCACCGCCGGATACAAGGGCATCCACCAGGACGGTGCCTACCCGAGCGAGGAGTACCTGGCCGGGCTGAACCCCCGGTTCGCCGACTTCGCCCGCACCCGCCTCGCCTTCCCGCTCTCCGCGCTGGGCTCACGCGTGGGTTCGCTCACCACCGAGGCGGCGGCCTGGACCGGGCTGCGCCCCGGGATCGCCGTGGCCGCGGGCAACGTCGACGCCCACGTCACGGCGGCCGCGGCCCGGGCCGTGGAGGACGGCCAGCTGCTCGCCATCATGGGCACGTCCACCTGCCACGTCGTGAACGCACCCGTCCTCGCCGACGTCCCCGGCATCTGCGGTGTCGTGAACGGCGGGATCGTCGAGGGGACCTACGGCTACGAGGCCGGACAGAGCGCGGTCGGCGACATCTTCGCCTGGGTACTGGACCAGGGCGTCCCACCGGACTACCTCGCCGAAGCGGCCGAGCGCGACGAGGACCTGCACACCCTGCTGACCCGGAAGGCCGCCGGCCAGCCGGTCGGCGGCCACGGACTGGTCGCCCTCGACTGGCTGGGCGGAAACCGGTCGGTCCTCGTCGACCACCACCTCTCCGGAGTCATCGCGGGTCTGACCCTCGCGACCCGCCCCGAGGACGTCTACCGCGCGCTGCTCGAAGCCACCGCGTTCGGCACCCGCGTCATCGTGGAGGCCCTGGAGACGGGCGGCGTACCGGTGCGCGAGTTCATCGTCGCGGGCGGACTGGCCAGGAACGAACTGCTGATGCAGATCTACTCCGACGTGCTGCGCCGCCCGGTCTCCCTCGCCGCGTCGGACCAGGCACCCGCCCTGGGGGCGGCCATCCACGCCGCCGTGGCCGCGGGCGCGTACGGCGACGTACGGACGGCCGGCGCCGCCATGGGCCGCCGGCTTCCGGCCGTCTACACGCCGGACGCCTCCCGGGCCGATGCCTACGACACGCTCTACGCCGAATACCGGCTCCTGCACGACCGTTTCGCCGCCGACGGCCAGTTGCACCGCCTGCGGCGCATCCGCGACACCACCCACACGGCGAACTGATCCGCGCCGCCTTCCGCCCTCCCCGCCCGCCCGCTTCGACGCGCCGCGGGACGTCACCTCCAGGAGTCCATGTGCCCAGCCGAACGTCTCCCGCCCAGGAAATCTGGTTCCTCACGGGCAGCCAGCACCTGTACGGGGAGGAGACCCTGAAACAGGTCGCCGAACAGTCGCGGCACCTGGCCGCCGCGCTGGACGACGCCTCCGGCATTCCCGCACGTGTCGTGTGGAAGCCGGTACTCACCGACGCCGACGCCATCCGCCGCCTGTGCCTCGACGCGAACGCCGACGACCGGTGCACCGGGCTCATCGCCTGGATGCACACCTTCTCTCCGGCGAAGATGTGGATCGCCGGACTGGACGCGCTGCGCAAGCCGCTGCTGCACCTGCACACCCAGTCGAACGTGGCCCTGCCCTGGGACACCATCGACATGGACTTCATGAACCTCAACCAGGCCGCCCACGGCGACCGCGAGTTCGGCCACGTCCAGGCCCGACTCGGGGTGCCCCGCAAGACCGTGGCCGGACACGTCACGGACCCGGTGACGACCGCACGGGTCGCCGTCTGGGCGCGGGCGGCCGCCGCACGCGCCGAACTGGCCACCCTCAAGGTCGCCCGCTTCGGCGACAACATGCGCGATGTGGCCGTCACCGAGGGGGACAAGGTGGAGGCCCAGCTGCGCCTCGGCGTCTCCGTCAACACCTACGCCGTCAACGACCTGGCGGAGGTGGTCGACCACGCCCAGGAGAGCGAGGTGGCCTCGCTCGTCGAGGAGTACGCGGACCTGTACGACCTGGCGCCGGAGCTTCGACGGGGAGGCGAACGGTACGAGTCGCTGCGCTACGCGGCCCGCATCGAGGCCGGCCTGCGCACCTTCCTCGCGACGGGCGGCTTCCGGGCCTTCACCACCAACTTCGAGGACCTGGGCGGACTGCGCCAACTGCCCGGCCTCGCGGTCCAGCGGCTCATGGCCCAGGGGTACGGCTTCGGAGGGGAGGGCGACTGGAAGACCGCCGTCCTGCTGCGCGCCCTCAAGGCGGCCGCCACCGGCCTCCCCGGCGGTACCTCCTTCATGGAGGACTACACCTACGACATGACACCGGGCAACGAGCTCATCCTCGGCGCACACATGCTGGAAGTGTGCCCCACCCTCTCGACCGCCAGGCCCCGCTGCGAGATCCACCCCCTGGGCATCGGCGGGCGGGAGGACCCGGTCCGGCTGGTGTTCGACGCCGCCCCCGGCCCGGCCGTGGTGGTCGGCCTCGCCGACCTCGGCGACCGGTTCCGCCTGGTGGCCAACGACGTCGACGTCGTGACACCCCCGCATCCGCTGCCCGCCCTGCCCGTCGCCCGCGCGGTCTGGCGGCCCCGGCCGGACCTGCGGACCTCCACCGAATCCTGGCTGACGGCCGGCGGACCCCACCACACCGTCCTCAGCACCGCCCTGACCTCCGACCACCTCGACGACCTCGCGGAAATGCTCCGCCTGGAGCTCCTCCTCATCGAAGAGGGCACCACCCCGAAGCAGTTCCGTCGCGAGCTGCGATGGAACCAGGCGTACCACCGGCTGGCACTGGGGTTCTGAACCGGGGACAGGGGTGGGGGAATTCCCGAGCGAAATGCTTTCGGTCCTCCCCGTACCTTGACGCGGCTGGGCGCCGTCCGCACAGTGGGAGCGCTCCCACTCGTTTGCGAGTCGCGCACGGTCACTCCGTGCCACGGCCAGGACGGCGCCCCACCCGCGGACATGCGCTCCCGGCCAGGCCGTGGCCCGGTTCCGACGCCCGTGCCCTCCCCGTTCGACGGAACGCCCCCCAGCGGCGCCGGGCCCCCGCCTGCGCGCCCGACCTGAAAGGCACCCCGCGAAATGAGCCGCATCATCCCCCGCACCGCGTTACTGGCGGCCCTCGGCCTCGTCACGGCCGCGGGCGCCACAGCCACCGTCTTCGGCACCCCCGCCGGCGCCGCCACCGCCGGCTGCAAGGTCGAATACCAGATCACGAACCAGTGGAACACCGGGTTCGGTGCCAACGTGGTCGTCACCAACACCGGAGACCCCGTCGCCGCCTGGACCCTGGAGTGGACCTACGGATCCGGCCAGCAGGTCACCCAGGGCTGGAACGCCGCCATCACCCAGTCGGGGGCGGCCGTGACGGCCAAGAGCCTCTCGTACAACGGGTCGCTGGCCACCGGCGGTTCGACGTCCTTCGGGTTCAACGCCTCCCACAACGGCACGAACGCCGTGCCCGTGGCCTTCAAGCTCAACGGGGTCACCTGCAACGGCGCCACCGATCCGACCCAGCCCCCCACCACTCCCCCGACGACCCCGCCCACGACGCCCCCGCCCTCGGGCGGCAAGGTCGACAACCCCTACGCCGGCGCCCGGGTGTACGTGAACCCCGAATGGTCCGCCAAGGCGGCCGCCGAGCCGGGCGGCACGAGGGTGTCGAACCAGCCCACCGCCGTCTGGCTCGACCGCATCGCCCTCGTCACGGGCACCAGCGGCAAGATGGGCCTGCGCGACCACCTCGACGCGGCCCTGGCGCAGAAGGGCAGCGGCGAACTCGTCGTCCAGCTGGTGATCTACGACCTGCCCGGACGGGACTGCTCCGCGCTCGCCTCCAACGGAGAACTGGGCCCGACCGAGATCGACAAGTACAAGACGCAGTTCATCGACCCGATCGCCGCGATCCTCGCCGATCCCAAGTACGCCGGCCTGCGGATCGTCACCGCCGTCGAGATCGACTCGCTGCCGAACCTCGTCACCAACGTCTCGGGCCGCCCGACGGCCGTCCCGGCCTGCGACGTGATGAAGGCCAACGGCAATTACATCAAGGGCGTCGGCTACGCGCTCAACAAGCTGGGCTCGATCGCCAACGTCTACAACTACGTGGACGCGGGCCACCACGGCTGGCTCGGCTGGGACGACAACTTCACCGCCTCCGCGGAGATGTTCAAGCAGGCGGCGACCGCCGAGGGCTCCACCCTCTCCAAGGTGCACGGCTTCATCGTGAACACGGCCAACTTCAGCGCGCTGAAGGAGGACCACTTCACGATCGACGACTCGGTGGGCGGCACCTCCGTACGCCAGTCGAAGTGGGTCGACTGGAACCGCTACACCGACGAGCTGTCCTACGCCCAGGCCATGCGGGCCAAGGCGGTCTCGCTGGGCTTCGACGCCGGCGTCGGCATGCTCATCGACACCTCCCGCAACGGCTGGGGCGGCACGGCCCGCCCGACCGGCCCCGGCGCGACGACCAGCGTGGACTCCTACGTCAACGGCGGGCGCTACGACCGGCGCATCCACCTCGGCAACTGGTGCAACCAGGCGGGAGCCGGGCTCGGCGAACGGCCGCAGGCGGCGCCGGCCCCCGGCATCGACGCCTACGTGTGGATGAAGCCGCCGGGCGAGTCGGACGGGGCGAGCAAGGAGATCCCGAACAACGAGGGCAAGGGTTTCGACCGGATGTGCGACCCCACCTACACGGGCAACGTCCGCAACGGCAACAGCATGTCGGGCGCGCTCCCGGACGCACCGCTCGCCGGACAGTGGTTCTCCGCCCAGTTCCGGGAACTCATGAAGAACGCCTACCCGGCCCTGTGACGGACCGCCGGTGAAGGGGCCGGAGCCGTACGGAGCCACCCGGGTCCCGTACGGCTCCGGCCCGCCCGCGCCCGGGCCCCGGCAGCGCCCGGAACCGGCGCACCCCCACCGCTCAGGAGGAATCCCGCACGACCAGCTCCGTGGGAAGGACCCGCCGATGCTCCTCCCCGGCCGCCGCACCGGCTCCGGTCCCCTCGGCGATCTTCCGCAGGAGCAGCCGCGTCATCGTGCGGCCCATCTCCTCGATCGGCTGGCGCACGCTCGTCAGGGGCGGATCCATCAGGCGCGCCACCACCGAGTCGTCGACGCCGACGAGGGCCACGTCCTCGGGGACCCGTCGGCCGGCCTCGCGCAGCACCCCGCGTGCTCCGGCCGCCATCACGTCGGAGGCGGCGAAGACGGCGTCCAGCCCGGGGGCACGCTCCAGCAGGGCGCGCATCGCCCGCCTGCCGCCCTCCTCGGTGAAGTCCGCGGTCGCCACGAGCGACTCCTCGGGGGCGAGCCCGGCCTCGGTGAGGCCCGCGCGGTAGCCGCCGAGGCGGGCGCGGGCCACGTACATGTCGAGCGGGCCGCTGATGGTCGCGATCCGGCCGCGGCCCCGGCCCACCAGGTGGGCGACGGCGGCGCGGCCGGCGCCGACGTTGTCGGAGTCCACGTAGTCGACCGGTTCGGCCTCGGAGCGCCGTCCGTTCATGACGACCGGCAGGCCCAGTCGCGCCACCCGGTCGGGCAGGGGGTCGTCCCCGTGGACGGATGCCAGCAGTACGCCGTCGACCCGCTGGGCGGCCAGGTAGTGTTCGAACCACCGCCGCTCCGCCTCGGTCCGGACGAGGGTGAGCAGCAACTGCTTGTCCGCCTGGGCGAGTTCGGCGCTGACTCCGCGGATCAGGTCCAGGAAGTACGGCTCCGAGAACACCCGGGCCTCGGTCTCCGGGATGACCAGGGCGACCGCGTCGGTCCGGCTGCCGGCCAGCGCCCTGGCCGCCTGGTTGGGTACGTACCCGAGCTCGGCGACCGCGCGGGCTACGGCTTCCCTCGTCTGCTCGCTCACCCTCGGCGAGCCGTTGATGACCCGGGACACCGTGCCGCGGCCGACGCCGGCCAGGGCCGCGACCTCTTCCAGGGTCGGCCTGCCGTTCCGCTGTCCGCTCACGCCTCTCGCACTCCCCTCGCGCCTCGCACTCCGCGTCGGCCCCGATCCGGTGGATCCGGCGCGCACGATGGACCCTGCCGCGTCGCGCGGCACACCTTACGCCGAGGAGCGCCACCGGAGCGTCATGGGAGCGCTCCCACATTACCCCTGAATGCCCCAACACACCACACAGGAATCCGTGTTCACCTCTTGACACTCACGCCCGCCAGGCAGGAACCTTCCGGCAGCGGCGTGGGAGCGCTCCCATCGATCGGGGCGCACCAGACGTCGCTTCAGGTCCGCGCGGTGCTCGCCGAGCCGCGAACGAGCCGCCGGACCCTTGCGCACGACCAGCACCGCCTTGGACGAGGAGAGTGGAATGCGCACTTCCAGTAGCAGACGGGGCCGCGGCCGCCGCACCGCGCCCATCACGGCCGTCGCCGCGGCCACCGCCGCGGCCTTGCTCACCGGCTGCGGAGGCGATGGCGGCGGGAACGCCGACGCGGACGCCGGCGGACAGATCACGCTGCGGATCGCGACCTACGGTTCCTTCGGCTACGACAACGCCACCGGGGCGAAGCTCTACGCCGCGTACGAGAAGTCCCACCCCCACATCAAGATCGAGGAATCGAACGTCGCGGACGGCCAGAAGTACTGGGACACCCTCAAGCTCCGTCTCTCCCGCGACAGCGGCCTCGCCGACATCCAGGCTCTGGAGGTGGGCTACATCGCCGAGGCCACCGGCCCGGCCATGGCGGACAAGTGGGTCGACCTCGGCACGACCGGCGGCGCGGACCTGGGGGCCTTCCTCGACTGGAAGGTCAAGCAGGCCACCACGGGCGACGGCAGGGTCATCGGGCTCGGCACGGACATCGGCCCGATGGCCATCTGCTACAACAAGGACCTCTTCGCCCAGGCCAAGCTGCCGACCGAGCGTACGGAGGTCGCCAAGCTCTGGGCGGGCGACTGGGCGAAGTTCCTGGCGGCCGGGGAGACCTACAAGAAGAACGCCCCTGCCGGGACCGCGTTCCACGACTCCGCCGGCGGGCTGTTCAACGCGGTGATCTCCAGCGAGGCCGTGCAGTACGCCAACGCCAAGGGGGAGCTGGACTACGAGAACAGCCCCGGCGTGAGGAAGGCCTGGGACACCGCCGTGGCGGCGGCCCAGGGCGGACTGACGGCCAAGCTGCGCCAGTTCGACGAGAAGGGCACCTGGAACGCGGCCTTCAAGAACTCGCGCTTCGCCACCGTCGCCTGCCCCAGCTGGATGACCGGCATCATCAAGGAACAGGCGGGACCGGAGAACCAGGGGAAGTGGGACATCGCCGCGCCGCCCGTGGCCGGGAACTGGGGCGGCTCCTTCCTCGCCGTGCCGAAGTCGGGCAAACACGTCAAGGAGGCGGCCGAACTCGCCGCCTGGCTCACCGCTCCGGCCCAGCACGCCAAGGTCTTCGGCGTGAACGGCAACATCCCGTCCTCCAAGGACACCCTCGCCTCCCCCGCGGTCCAGGACGCGAAGCTGCCGTACTTCGGGGACACCCCGGTCGGCAGGATCTACTCGCAGGCCGCGGCCGGGATCACGCCCGCCCCGATCAGCCGCTGGGACGGCCAGGTGAAGACCTTCCTCACCGACAACGGCATTCTCGACATCGAGCAGCGGGGCACCGATCCGGCGAAGGCCTGGGAGAACGTGCGGAAGCTGGTCGCCGACAAGATCGACCGGTAGCGCGGGCAGCCGTGACGGCCCGCCGCCCGCCGCCTCCCCCGGTGAGGCGGGCCGTCGATCACCAGCACCCTCGCAGCACCGCACGCATCGACCTGGAAGGACGCCCCCGTGGCCACCTCCGTACGGGCGGCGGGCGACGGCTCCGCGCCGCCCGCCGCACCGGTTCGGCGCCGCAGCGCCGGCCCCGGCTCCCCCGGCCGGCGGCCTCCCGGCCGCAGCGGTTGGCGCAGCACCCTGCACCGCCTCGACCTGAAGGCCGTCCCGTACGTCTTCGTCGCCCCCTTCTTCCTCACCTTCGCCGCCTTCGGGCTCTTCCCCCTGATCTACACGGGCTGGCTCTCGCTGCACCGGGTAGAACTCGGCGGCCGGGCCCAGTGGAAGGGACTGGAGAACTACGCTTCCCTGGCGACCAGCGAGTTCTTCTGGAACGCGCTGGCCAACACCTTCACCATCGGTCTGCTCTCGACCGTGCCCCAGCTGCTGATGGCCCTGGGCCTGGCCCATCTGCTCAACCACAAGCTCCGCGGCCGCGGTTTCTTCCGGGTCGCGGTCCTCGCCCCGTACGCCACCTCCATCGCGGCGGCGACGCTCGTCTTCGCCCAGCTCTTCAACACCGACTACGGTCTGATCAACACGGTCCTGGGCTGGGCCGGCTTCGCGCCGGTCGACTGGGAGTCCTCCAAGTGGCCCGCGCAGATCGCGATCTCGACGATCGTGACCTGGCGCTGGACGGGCTACAACGCGCTGATCTATCTGGCGGCGATGCAGGCCGTACCACAGGACCTGTACGAGGCCGCGGCGCTGGACGGGGCTTCGCGCCTGCGCCAGTTCCTCAGCGTGACCGTCCCCTCCATCCGGCCGACGATCCTCTTCACCGCCGTCGTCTCGACCATCGGCGCCACCCAGCTGTTCGGCGAGCCGCTGCTCTTCGGCGGCAGCGTGGGGATCAGCGGCGGCAGCGGCAACCAGTTCCAGACCCTGAGCCTGCTGATGTACGAGAAGGGCTGGGTGACCGGCGCGCTGGGCCAGGCCTCCGCCATCGCCTGGGTCATGCTCCTGCTCCTCCTGCTCATCGGGGGCCTGCGGATCCTGATCTCCCGACTGCGCACGAAGGCGGGGAACTGAACCCATGGCCCGCACACCCGAGACGACCGCCTCCAGGGCGCCGCGCGCCGGACGTCTTCGCACGTCGGCCGGCCGTCGGCACCACGCGGGGCCGCTGACCTACGTCCTGCTGGGCCTCGCCGCCCTGATCTCCCTCTTCCCCCTCTACTGGAACCTCGTCGCCGCCTCCCACACGGGCGAGCGGGTGGTCAAGGCCCCGGCGCCGCTGCTGCCCGGACCCAGGCTGCTCGACAACCTCTCCTTCGCCTGGAACCAGGTCGACATGGGCGAGGCCCTGGTCAACACGACGATCGTGGCCGGCCTGGTGGCCCTCTCGACCGTCCTGTTCTCCACGCTGGCCGGATTCGCCTTCGCCAAACTGCCCTTCAAGGGCCGGGGCGCCCTGCTGGCCCTCGTGGTGGCCACCATGACGATCCCGCCGCAGCTCAGCGTGATCCCCCTCTACCAGATCATCACGGACCTCGGCTGGGTCGACCAGCTCCAGTCGGTCGTCCTGCCCTCCCTGGTCGCCGCCTTCGGCGTGTTCTTCATGCGCCAGTACCTGATCGAGGCACTCCCGGTGGAGCTCGTGGAGGCGGCCAGGGTGGACGGCGCGCACAGCCTCCGCATCATCTGGCACGTGGTGTTCCCCGTGGCCCGGCCGGCGATGGCGGTCCTCGGGATGCTCGTCTTCGTCCAGGCCTGGAACGACTTCTTCTGGCCGTTCATCGCACTGACCCCCGACGGCAACCCGACCCTGCAGGTCGCCCTGGCCGGCCTCGGAGCGGGCAACCACACGGTCGACCAGGCCGTCGTGCTGACCGGCGCGCTCCTCTCCACGCTGCCCCTGCTCGTGGTCTTCGCCGTCCTCGGCAAGCACATCGTGGGCGGCATCACCGCGGGCGCCGTCAAGAACTGACGGCGCCGTACGACGTCATCCGGCACCCCTCTGTCCAAGCTTGCGTTGGGAGCACTTCCCCATGACCGTGCCCGAGACCCGGCCACCCACCGCCACCCGCACCTTCCCGTCCGGCTTCCTCTGGGGCGCGGCCACCGCCGCGTACCAGATCGAAGGCGCCGCCCGCGAGGACGGCCGGACCCCGTCCATCTGGGACACCTTCTCGCACACCCCCGGCAAGGTCTTCGAAGGCCACACCGGTGACGTGGCCGTGGACCACTACCACCGGTTTCCCGAGGACGTCCGCCTCATGTCCGAACTCGGCCTGGGGGCGTACCGGTTCTCCGTCTCCTGGTCCCGCGTCCAGCCGACCGGCCGGGGTCCCGCCGTCCAGAGGGGCATGGACTTCTACCGCCGGCTCGTCGACGCACTGCTCGCCGCGGGCATCGAGCCGGCGCTCACGCTCTACCACTGGGACCTGCCCCAGGACCTGGAGGACGCGGGGGGCTGGCCGGAGCGCGGCACCGCCGAGCGGTTCGCCACGTACGCGGGCCTCGTGGCGGACGCCCTCGGAGACCGGGTGAAGCGCTGGACGACGCTCAACGAGCCCTGGTGCAGCGCGTTCCTCGGCTACGGCTCGGGTGTCCACGCCCCGGGACGGACCGATCCGGTCGCCGCCCTGCGCGCGGCCCACCACCTCAACCTCGGACACGGCCTCGCCGCGCAGGCCCTGCGGGCCTCGCTCCCCGGCGACGCCCAGCTCGCGGTCTCCCTCAACCTCCACGCGGTCCGCCCCCTGACCCCGGCCGCCGGGGACTGGGAGGCGGCCCGCCGCATCGACGCCGTCGGCAACCGGATCTGGCTGGGGCCGATGCTGGAGGGCGCGTACCCGCGGGACCTGTTCGCGGACACCGCGCACCTGACCGACTGGTCCTTCGTCCGGGACGGCGACACCGCGGCGATCCGCCAGCCGCTGGACCTCCTGGCCGTGAACTACTACACCCCGACGGTCGTCTCGCACGTCGCGCCGGGCGCCGAGCGGCCGCAGGACGACGGCCACGGCGACAGCGAGCACTCGCCCTGGCCCGGGGCGGACGACGTCGCCTTCCACCGGGCGCCGGGTGAACGCACCGCGATGGGCTGGTCGGTCGACCCCGACGCGCTCTACGACCTGCTCACCCGCACCGCCGCCCGCTATCCCGGCCTGCCGCTCGTCGTCAGCGAGAACGGCGCCGCGTACGCGGACGAGGTCGGCCCCGACGGCAGGGTGCACGACCCGCGGCGCGCCGCGTACGTCCACGCGCACCTCGAAGCCGTGCACCGGGCGATCACCGACGGTGCGGACGTGCGCGGCTACTTCCTGTGGTCGCTGCTCGACAATTTCGAGTGGTCCTACGGCTACGGGAAGCGCTTCGGGGCCGTTCACGTCGACTACGACACCCTGGAGCGCACGCCCAAGTCGAGCGCGCTCTGGTACTCCCGCGTGGCCCGGACGGGACGGCTGCACGCGCCGGGCTGGGCGTAGCCCCGCAGGCCTCGGAGGATCACCCGGCCCGGCGCACGGGCAGGCGGGTGGGGTCGGCGATGATGCGCTGCACGGTCGACCACGCCGCGCCCAGTACCGGTCCGCGGCGCCCCAGGGCGGAGGGGCGTACCGCCTCGGGGGGCCAGGGCCGGACGGTGACCCGGGCGGCCAGTTCGGTGCGTATCGGCGGGAGGAGCCAGTCGGCGAGTTCGGCGTAGGCACCGCCCAGGACGAGGCCGTCCGGGTCGATCAGGTCCACCGCCGAGACGAGGGCGAGACCCAGGGCCCGTCCGGCGCGGTCCAGGGCCCGCAGGGTCGCCGCGTCCCCGGCGGCCGCCCGCTCGGCCAGCACGGTCACCGGGTCGCCGGCGCCGGCCAGCCCCGCCTGGCGCAGGACGGCCGCTTCGCCCGCGTACTGCTCCAGGCAGCCGCGTGCCCCGCAGGGACAGGGGGCGCCCTGCGGGTGGACGGGCAGGTGGCCCAGTTCGCCCGCGAACCCGCGGGCGCCCCGGAACAGCCGGCCGCCGATGACCAGTGCGGCGCCGATGCCGGCGTCGGCGGAGACGTGCACGAAGGTCTCGGCGGGGTGTCCCTGGTGCCGCTGCTCGGCGAGGGCTCCGAGGTTGGCCTCGTTCTCCGGCTCGGGCACGGTGTCGGGGTCGGGCCAGTGGTCGGCGGGGCGGACGGCCTTCCAGCCGAGGTTGGGGGCGTGGGCGACCAGTCCGCCGGGGGCGTTCGGCACCACCCCCGGGACGGCCAGGACGCGGCCCTCGACCCGCAGGCCGAGGGCGGCGGCCTCGGACTCCGCGTCGGCGGCGAGCGCGGCGGCCTCCTTCAGCACCTGTCCGGCCGGCCGGCCCGCGTTGGCCCGCTCCACCCGGCGCCACACCCGGGGTTCGCCGCGCAGGTCGGCGATGCACGCGGCGAGATGGGTGACGCCGATCTCCAGGCCGAGGCCCGCGGGGCCCCGGTCGTTGAGGGCCAGGGCCCGCCCGGGGCGGCCGACTCGTCCGCTCGGGGCGGTCTCCGTCTCGGTCAGGGCGCCGCGGCCGATCAGCTCGTCGGCCAGGGAGGAGACGGCCGGCCTGGTCAGGCCGGTGTGTCCGGCGACGTCCGCCCGGGAGAGCGGGCCGTGTGCGGCGACGGCGCCGAGCACCGCGGCGAGGTTCTGCCGGCGCATCCCCCGCTGGGAGGCGGGTGCGGTCTGCGCGGCCCCGCTCGGCCTGCCGAGCGCGGTCATCGCCCCGGTCCCTCCTGTCGCCCGTCCGGCGGGGCCTCCTGCAGGGCCCGCGCCCGCCGCAGCGTACCGGTGATCCGTTCGAGTGCGTCGTCGTCCCGGGGTACGGGCTCCAGGATCCGGCCCTCCGTGGTCCGCCAGCGCCGGGCGACGGCGTCGGCGGGCTCACCGGTGAGCAGGGCGGCGGCCTGTGCGGCGGCCCCGAGCGCGACGAGTTCCCGGGCCTCGGGCACCTGGACGGCCCGGCCGGACAGCCGCAGGACCGTGCGCTGCCAGGCCCGGCCCGCGGCTCCGCCGCCGATCAGCAGGAGGGGTTCGTCCGCGGCGGGGTCCTCGCCTCCGGCGCGCAGTACGTCGTCCAGGGCCGTGAGCAGGGCGTGGGCGGCGCCGTCGTAGGCGGCCTGGAGCAGCCGGCCGGGTGTCGTGTCGTGGCGCAGCCCGTGGACCAGACCGGAGGCGCCCGGGAGGTCCGGGGTGCGTTCGCCGTCGAGGTAGGGCAGCACCACCACCGTGCCGCCTTCCTCGACGTCCTCGCGGTCGCGGCCGGTGAGGGCGGCGAAGCGGTCCACGGCGAGGGTGCAGTTGAGCGTGCAGGCGAGCGGCAGCCAGTCGCCGAGGGCGTCGGCGAATCCGGCGACGGTTCCGGTCGGGTCGGCGGGCCGGGTCCGGCCGACGGCGTAGACGGTGCCCGAGGTGCCCAGGCTCAGGACGGGCCGGCCCGGGGTGAGGCCCAGCCCGAGGGCGGCGGCCATGTTGTCGCCGGTGCCGGTGGCGACGAGCGCGCCCTCGCGCAGGGGCGTCCCGGCGCGGACGAGGCCCGCCCGGGCGCCGGGCGCGAGGACTTCCGGCAGGAGGGCGGAGTCGAGCCCGATCCGGGCGAGGACCTCCCGGTCGTATCCGTCGGGGCCCCACCAGCCGGTTCCCGACGCGTCACCGCGGTCCGTCACCGCCTCGCCGGTCAGCCGCTCCGTCAGGAAGTCGTGGGGAAGGCGGACCGCGGCGACGCGGTCCGCGGCTGCGGGCTCCCGCTCGCGCAGCCAGGCCCACTTGGCGGCGGTGAAGGCGGCCGTCGGGACGCTGCCGGTGCGCCGGGCCAGCTCCGCCGGGCCGCAGGCCGCCGCGAGTGCGGCGGCCTGCGGGGCGGAGCGGACGTCGTTCCACAGCAGTGCGGGGCGCACGGGCCGGCCGGCCGTGTCGAGGGTGACCAGGCCGTGCTGCTGGCCGGCGATCGAGCAGGCGGCGGCCCGGTCCGCCCAGCCGGTGGCCGCCACGGCCTCGCCGAACGCCCGCCACCACTGTCCGGGGTCGCTCTCGCGTCCGGGGCCCGCGCTGACGGTGTGCGCGGCACGGCCCTCGCCCAGGACGGCGCCGGTCTCGATGTCGACGGCGAGGGCCTTGGTGGACTGGGTCGAGCTGTCGACACCGATCACGACACGCTGTGCGGGCATGGGGTCCCTCCGGTGGGGTTCCTTCTGGCGTCCCGGCATACTAATTTGTTTTTCGCCCTTACAAATAGACCTCGGCCCGATCCGGAGCGCCCCATGAGCAGCGACCCGCTCGTCCCCGTCCCCGCGCACAGGTTCACCTTCGGTCTGTGGACCGTCGGCTGGCAGGGGCGGGACCCCTTCGGCGACGCCACCCGGCCCGCCCTCGATCCGGTCGAGAGCGTGCACCGGCTGGCCGAGCTCGGCGCCTACGGGGTCACATTCCACGACGACGACCTCATCCCCTTCGGTGCGGGCGACGCCGCCCGGGAGCAGGCGGTCAAGCGCTTCCGCACCGCCCTGGACACGGCCGGTCTGAAGGTGCCGATGGCCACCACCAACCTCTTCACCCACCCGGTGTTCAAGGACGGCGCGTTCACCGCCAACGACCGCGGTGTGCGCCGGTACGCGCTGCGCAAGACGATCCGCAACATCGACCTGGCCGTGGAACTCGGCGCCTCGGTCTACGTCGCCTGGGGCGGCCGCGAGGGCGCGGAGTCGGGGGCGGCCAAGGACGTGCGCACGGCCCTCGACCGGCTGAAGGAGGCCTTCGATCTGCTGGGCGAGTACGTCGAGGAGCAGGGCTACGACCTGCGCTTCGCGATCGAGCCCAAGCCCAACGAACCGCGCGGGGACATCCTGCTGCCCACCATCGGCCACGCCCTGGCCTTCATCGGCGCGCTGGAGCGGCCTGATCGGGTCGGGCTCAACCCGGAGGTCGGCCACGAGCAGATGGCGGGGCTGAACTTCCCGCACGGCATCGCGCAGGCGCTGTGGCACGGCAAGCTGTTCCACATCGACCTCAACGGCCAGAGCGGGATCAAGTACGACCAGGACCTGCGTTTCGGCGCGGGCGACCTGCGCCAGGCCTTCTGGCTGGTCGACCTGCTGGAGTCGGCGGGCTACGACGGCCCGCGCCACTTCGACTTCAAGCCGCCGCGCACGGAGGACCGCGAGGGCGTCTGGGCCTCCGCGGCCGCCTGTATGCGCAACTACCTGCTCCTGGCGCAGCGCGCCCGCGCCTTCCGGTCGGATCCGGAGGTCCGGGCCGCGCTCACCGCCTCCCGGCTGCCCGAACTCGCCCTCCCCACGGCCGAGGACGGCCTGGCCGGGCTCCTGGCCGACCGGTCCGCCTTCGACGGGTTCGACGTCGACGCCGCCGCCCGGCGCGGCATGGCCTTCGAACAGCTGGACCAGCTGGCCCTCGAACACCTCCTCGGCGCCCGCTGACCCGGCGCACCCACGGGCCGGGCCGTGCCGCCCGGCGGCCCGGCCGTGGGGCGGGGTTCCCGGAAAGGGATTGTTAGCGCTAACAATCAGCGCGTCAAGGGCCTTCAAGACCCTTGACTGGGCCCTTGTGAGCGTTAACACTCAGGTTCCGCCCGACCGTTCCCGGTTGTCCCTGCCGGGGCGCGCCGTGCCGGTCGCGGACCATCACTGGAGGAACTGTGCGGAAGCTTTCAGCGGGCCTTGCCGCCCTGGGCCTGTCGCTGGCGCTGGCGGCCTGCGGCCAGAGCGCCAACGGAGCGGGCGACGGAGGGGGCGCCCGCGACGCCAAGGGCGGCCTCATCGGCATCGCGATGCCGACCAAGTCGTCGGAACGCTGGATCAACGACGGCACCAACATGGTCAAGGAGTTCCAGGCCAAGGGCTACAAGACGGACCTCCAGTACGGCGACAACGTCGTGGAGAACCAGGTCTCCCAGGTGGAGAACATGATCACCAAGGGGGCGAGACTCCTGGTGATCGCCGCCATCGACGGTTCCTCGCTCACCAACGTGCTGCAGCGCGCCGCCGACGCCCACGTCCCCGTCATCTCCTACGACCGGCTGATCCGCGGCACCGGCAACGTCGACTACTACGCGACCTTCGACAACTTCAAGGTCGGCGTCCTCCAGGGCAGTTACATCGTCGACCGGCTCGGCCTCAAGGACGGCAAGGGCCCCTTCAACATCGAGCTGTTCGCCGGCTCTCCGGACGACAACAACGCCGCGTTCTTCTACAACGGCGCGATGAGCGTCCTCCAGCCGTACATCGACGACAAGAAGCTGGTCGTACAGAGCGGCCAGACCTCCCTCGCCCAGATCGCCACACTGCGCTGGGACGGCGGTCTGGCCCAGTCCCGGATGGACAACCTGCTGAGCAAGTCGTACACGGCCGCCCGGGTCGACGCCGTGCTCTCGCCGTACGACGGCATCTCGATCGGCATCATCTCCTCGCTGAAGGGCGTCGGCTACGGCACACCGGGCCGTCCGCTGCCCGTCGTCACGGGTCAGGACGGCGAGCTGGCCTCGGTGAAGTCGATCATCGCGGGCGAGCAGACCCAGACCGTCTACAAGGACACCCGGCAACTGGCCAAGGCCGCGGTGCAGATGGGCGACGCGCTGCTGACCGGCGGCAAGCCCGAGGTCAACGACACCCGTCAGTACCACAACGGGGTGAAGACCGTTCCGGCGCAGCTGCTCCAGCCGGTCAGCGTCGACAAGGACAACTACCGCGAGGTCCTGGTCGAGAGCGGCCAGTACACCGCGGACCAGCTCAAGTAGCAGCCGGCGGGTGCGGTGCCCGGGGCGACCCCCCGGTACCGCGCCGCCCCGACGATACGGACGCACAGCCATGGCCCGACCCGTTCTCGAAATGCGGTCGATCAGCAAGACGTTTCCCGGTGTCAAAGCCCTCTCCGAGGTCAACCTGACCGTCGCCGCCGGCGAGGTGCACGCGATCTGCGGTGAGAACGGCGCCGGCAAATCCACCCTGATGAAGGTGCTCAGCGGGGTGTACCCGCACGGCGGCTACGAGGGCGAGATCTCCTTCGAAGGCGCCCCCTGCCGGTTCCGGGACATCCGGGCCAGCGAGCAGCGCGGCATCGTGATCATCCACCAGGAGCTCGCGCTGGTGCCGTACCTGTCCATCGCCGAGAACGTCTTCCTCGGCAACGAGCACGCCACCCGGGGTGTGATCGACTGGCACCGGACCCTGGCCCACACCGCCGACCTGCTCCGGCAGGTCGGACTCGACGAGAGTCCGCACACCAGGATCGCCGACCTCGGCGTGGGCAAGCAGCAGTTGGTCGAGATCGCCAAGGCGCTCGCCAAGAAGGTGAAGCTGCTCATCCTGGACGAGCCGACGGCCGCGCTCAACGACGAGGACAGCCGCAAGCTGCTCGACCTGATCCTCGAACTCAAGGCCCGCGGCATCTCCTGCATCCTCATCTCGCACAAGTTGAACGAGATCGCCCGGGTCGCCGACGCCGTCACCGTCCTGCGCGACGGGCGGACCATCGAAACCCTCGCCATCGGCCCCGAGGGCGTCTCCGAGGAGCGGATCATCCGTGGCATGGTGGGCCGCGACCTGGAGCACCGCTACCCCGAGCGCACCCCGCGGATCGGCGAGGTCGCCTTCGAGATCGAGGACTGGAGCGTCCGGCATCCGATCGACCACCGGCGCAAGGTGGTCGACGGGGTCTCGCTGAACGTCCGGCGAGGCGAGATCGTCGGCATCGCGGGCCTCATGGGCGCCGGCCGCACCGAACTGGCCATGAGCGTCTTCGGCCGCTCCTACGGGCGCTACACCGGCGGGCGGGTGCGGCTGGACGGGCGCGAGATCCGCACCCGGACGGTGCCGGAGGCGATCGGACACGGCATCGCCTACGTGACCGAGGACCGCAAGCAGCTCGGCCTCGACCTCAACGCCGACATCAGCCGCAACATCTCGCTGAGCGCCCTCGGCAAGGTCGCCCGGAGGGGCTGGGTCGACCGGCACGAGGAGGCGAGGATCGCCGAATCGTTTCGGCGGACCATGAACATCAAGGCTCCCTCGGTGCTCGCGGAGACCGGCAAGCTCAGCGGAGGCAACCAGCAGAAGGTCGTCCTCAGCAAATGGATCTTCGCCGAACCGGAGGTGCTGATCCTCGACGAGCCCACCCGGGGCATCGACATCGGCGCCAAGGCGGAGATCTACACCGTCGTCGCACAACTCGCCGCCCAGGGCAAGGCGGTGCTCGTCATCTCCTCGGAACTCCCCGAACTCCTGGGCCTGTGCGACCGGATCTACACCATGGCGGCAGGCCGGATCACCGGTGAGGTCAGCCGTGCGGACGCCACCCAGGAATCCCTCATGCGGCTCATGACCATGAGCGCGGCATCCCCCGACAAGCAGGTGTGAGGCATGGCGCAGACCCGAACCACCCCGGACTCCACACCCGGCACGCCGAAGACCGGCCGACCGCCCTCGGCCGGTGCCGTGCTGGCCGGCGCACTGCGCGGCAACCTGCGCCAGTACGGGATGCTGCTGGCGCTGGCGCTGATCGTGCTGCTGTTCCAGTTCTGGACGGGCGGCATCCTGCTCCAGCCGCTCAACATCACCAATCTGATCCAGCAGAACGGCTACATCCTCATCCTGGCCATCGGCATGATGATCGTCATCATCGCCGGGCACATCGACCTGTCGGTCGGGTCGCTCGCCGCCTTCGTGGGAGCGGCCGCCGCGGTGATGATGGTCGAGCACAGGACTCCGTGGCCCCTGGCGCTGGCGGCCGCGCTGCTGATCGGGGCCCTCGCCGGAGCCTGGCAGGGATTCTGGATCGCCTACCTCGGGGTCCCTTCGTTCATCGTGACGCTGGCCGGCATGCTGCTGTTCCGCGGGGGGACCCAGATCCTCCTCCAGGGCCAGTCGGTGGCGCCGTTCCCCAAGGGTTTCCAGAACATCAGCAGCGGCTTCCTCCCCGAGGTCGGCCCCCACACCGACTACCACAACCTCACCCTCCTGCTGGGCCTCGCGGTGCTGGCCGTCGCGATCCTGCAGGAGGTGCGCGAGCGGCGGCGGGCCGCCTCGTACGGGCTGCGGCCGCTCCCCGCCGGGTTGTTCCTGGTGAAGCTCGGCGCGATCGCCGCGGCCGTGGCGGCCTTCACCCTGCTGCTGGCCAGCTACCACGGAGTGCCGATCGTCCTGCTGCTCCTCGGCGTCCTGCTGGCCGTCTTCGGATACGTGATGCGCAACTCGGTCCTCGGCCGCCACACCTACGCCATCGGCGGCAACGAGGCGGCGGCGCGGCTGTCCGGGGTGAAGAGCAAGCGGGTCGTCTTCCTGGCCTTCGTGAACATGGGCGTCCTCGCGGCCCTGGCCGGGATGGTCTTCGCCGCACGGCTCAACGCCGGTACGCCGCAGGCCGGCATCAACTTCGAGCTGGAGGCGATCGCCGCCGCCTTCATCGGCGGCGCCTCCGCCAGCGGCGGTGTGGGTACCGTCCTCGGAGCGCTCACCGGCGGTCTGGTGCTCGGCGTGCTGAACAACGGCATGTCGCTGGTCGGCGTGGGTACCGACTACCAGCAGGTGATCAAGGGGCTGGTCCTGCTGGCCGCCGTCGGCTTCGACGTCTACAACAAGCGCAAGGCCGGAGCCTGACACTCTGGCCGTGGCCGCCGCATGCTTCAGGGTCCGGGGGGCGTCGTGGTCTGTTCGTCGTTCAGGCGGGCTCGCCACTCGCCGACGTGTTCGTCGGGCAGGGAGGCCAAGCGGGCGATCTCGGCGTCACTGCGTCCGTCGGACCAGGCCAGGATCCGTGTCACGGTGCGGTTCCGTCCGGCGCGGAAGTCCTTGAGCAGGTTCTCCAGGCGTTCGATTTCCTCGCCTTCGAAGCGGAGCTGCTGGTCGACGCCGGCGCGCTCCTCCGCGCGCAGGTTCCGGAGGTAGGTGTCGAGTCCGGTCAGGACCAGCCCGTGTTCGCGCGCGGTGTTCTGGAACCTGTCGGCCAGGTCGATCAGCACGCAGTCGGAGACGTCGGCGAGGTTGGCTCCGGGGGGTTTGGCCGCCTCCCAGGTGCTTTTGCCGGTCTCCGTGGTCTCCAGCCAGGTGCGGGCGTCCGTCGGGGTGCGGTCGCCGGACGCCTGTGCGCGGTAGGCGTACAGGGCGGCGCGGTGGCCGTAGAAGGTGAAGCCGTCCTCGATGCGTCGCTCGGCTATGTGGCAGGTTCTGCCCGGTACTCCCCCGTAGCCGGTGGCGGGGTGGTAGTCGGCGTAGGCGTCGAGTTCGGCGTCGGCGGCCACGGCCCAGGAGGGGTCGCACAGCTCGGGGTTGGCGGCCAGGAAGTCGCCGACCTCGACGCGCCAGGGCGGGACCGGGGTCATGCGCGGTGCCGGCCAGCGGAGTTCCCCGGAGGGCTCGAAGGCGGGGGTCGCGGCCTGCTCGATGTCGTCCCATGCGGTGGCCGCCTCGGCCGACCATTCCAGCTCGCCTCCGGGCCCGATCCGGTGGATCGAGTCCACGAGTCGCTGCACGGCGGGCAGGACGCGCTCCGCGAGCGCGTGCAGTTCCTCGGCGCTGAAGAAGTGCCAGGTGCAGCCCCGTTGTTCGTCGTGGCTCAGGTGGCCGAGAAGCTGCACCATGATGGCGGGCTCGGGGACGGTCCCGTCTCCGAGTGCCCTGCGGGGGACGCCCGGGATCCGGCTGCCGGGGGACTCCTGCGGGGCCCGCCAGTCGGTGTCGCCGAACCAGACGGCACCGCCGCGGGCGTCCACCGCCAGCCACTGCCGGTAGCCGACTCCCGGGCCGTAACGCTGGTCCTGCTGCTCGGCGTTCTCGTCGTGCCATACGTATTCGGGCGGGGGCGGGTCCAGCTCTGCGGCCAGGAAGCCGTCCTCGGGGCGGTAGCCGGTGAGGACGCGCGCCGTTGGGGCCGCGCAGTCGGCTGAGGTCATGAGGGGTTTCCTCTCGGTGGAACGTCAACCGCGGCAAACATAGTGGGCCCGTCAGACAATAGTTTAACTTTCAGCCACCGCGTCCGGTAGTCGGACACGGTGGGAAGTCGGGCGCTCCGGTGGGGTCTACGCGCGTGCGGAGCCCGGCAGGTTGGCCGCTTTTCACGTTACGAGAGCGCTGCCAGCGCCTGCGCGGCGAGCATCTCCTCCAGGTCCAGGACGGCGCGCGGGGTGTGCCGGGTGTCGATGCGGACGGCGTAGATGAAGCGCGTCAGCCGCGGCTCGGCCAAGGGGCGTGCCACGACCTGGGTGTGGGTGCGGGGCAGGGCGAGTCGCGGCATGACGGCCACGCACAGGCCCGCGGCCACGAACCCGAGCACGGTGTTGAAGTCGTCCCCCTCGTATTGCAGGCGGGCCTGGAAGCCGGGCGTCTGGGCCATCTGCGAGAGCAGTTCCAGGCGCAGCGCGGCCTCCGGAGCGGCGATCCACGTCTCGGAGGCGAGGCTGGCCAGGTCGATGACCTCCCGGTCGGCCAGGCGGTGGTGTGCCGGGACGACGGCCACCACCGGATCCCGTGCGACCAGCGTCCGGCGCAGGGTCCGGGGCGGCGGGACGGGGATGAAGTCGTAGTCGTAGCTGAGGGCCAGGTCCATGTCCCCCCGCTTGAGCCGGTTGTAGCCGGCCTCGGGCTCCAGCTGGCTGAGGCTGACCTGCACGTGGGGGTAGGCGGCATGGAGCCGGGCCAGCGCCTGCGGAACGATGCCGGTGGCGGCCGAGGCGAAGGCGCCGAGCCGGATCCGTCCGGCCGTACCGGCGCGCATGGCACCGAGTTCGACCGAGGCCGCCGCCAACGCGCTGCGGACGCCCTGCTCCGCGCCGAGGAGGACTTCGCCCGCCGGCGTGGCGCGCACCGGGCGGCGCTCGAGCACCCTGAGGCCGGTGCGGCGTTCGAGTTCGGCGATCTGCTGCGAGACGGCGGGCGCGCTGTAGCCGAGTTCGCGTGCGGCGGCGCTGAAGGAGCCGTGCCGTACGACGGCTTCGAGGGTGGCGAGCAGGCGGGGGTCGAGTCCGTACACGGGGTTAAGGCTCACTTATCTGTCGCGAAGATGTGTTTTCTTGTGATTGGAGATGAACGCCAGGAGGATTCTTGCCAGCGGCGAGAAAAACGCAAGCCTGCGTCCTCGGCCCGCGAACTCCCCTCCCCGCCGTCCCGGCGACCTCCGCCTGTACCGCCTCGCCACCCCGCCGCAGCCTGCCGTGGCGGGGGCGTTCGGTTCGGCTCCGGCTGTCGACGGTCACCCCTCATGCCCCGAAAGGAAGTGGTATGCCCCAGCCACCGCTCATCGGAATCACCACCTACCTCGCCCACGCGCAGTGGGGTGAGTGGGACCTTCCCGCGGCAGTGCTGCCCGCGGCCTACGCGGACTGCGTCCGGGCGGCCGGCGGCCGCGCCGTACTGCTGCCGCCGGACGCGCCGGGGGCCGCGGCCGACGTGGTCGAACGCCTGGACGCGATCGTCCTGGCGGGCGGCGAGGATCTCGATCCCGCACTGTACGGGGCCGTGCCCCATCCGCGGACCGGGCCGCCGGTGCGCGAGCGCGACAGGTGGGAGCGGGCGGTACTGGCCGCCGGCCTCGCCCGCGACACACCCGTGCTCGGGGTGTGCCGGGGGATGCAGCTGATGAACGTACACCAGGGCGGCACCCTCATCCAGCACCTGCCCGACAGCGTGGGTCACGACGGCCACAACCCCTATCGGGGCCACTTCTGCGCCCACGCCGTGACCACGGTGCCCGGGACACGCGTCGGTACCCTGCTGCCGGGGACGCACCAGGTCGCCACGCACCACCATCAGGCGGTGGACCGCCTCGGCGCGGGGTTGATCGTCGCCGCCCGTGCGGCGGACGGCACCGTCGAGGCGATCGAGAGCACCCGGCACCGCTTCGCCGTGGGCGTCCAATGGCACCCGGAGATGGGCGTCGACGCGCCGGTCGTGCGGGCCCTGGTGGCTGCCGCGGGCTCCGCCGAAGGCAGCGGTCGCGCCCGGACGGCCGGACGGAACGCGCGCACGGTGCGAAGCGTGCCGGGCCGGATTTTCCCGACACAGGTGTCTTGACACCCCGGGGCGCACCCCGCAGGATCACACCGTGAACCTGTCAGACAGCCAGACAGGTGGTCCCGTTCCGCGGCGCGTCAGTGCCATGGAAGCGGTCTTCGGCCACCTGCGCAGCGCCATCGAGCGCGGTGAGTACGTCGTAGGCGACAAGCTCCCCTCCGAAGCCGAGTTGTGCCGCACCCTCGAAGTCAGCCGGCCCGTCCTGCGGGAGGCCCTGCGGGCCCTCCAGGCCATGGGGCTGACCGTCTCCAAGAGCGGCAAGGGCACCTTCGTCGTGGCCAACACGGTCGAGGACCCCACCTTCGGCGACTACGCCGCCAGCGACCTGCTGGAAGTACGCCGGCACGTCGAGATCCCGGTCGCCGGATACGCGGCGCTGCGCCGCACCCCCGAGGACCTGGACCACCTGGGCCATCTGCTGGACCGGATGGAGCAGGAGACCGACACCACCGCGTGGGTGGCGATGGACACCGTCTTCCACCTGGCGGTGGCCGAGGCCTCCCGCAACCCCGTCTTCCGCCGCGTCATCGAGGAGATCCGCGACGCACTGGCGCGTCAGTCGACCTTCCTCAACGAACTGGGCGGCCGGCGCGAGCAGTCCAACTGCGAGCACCGGGCGATCCTGGAAGCGCTGGTCGACGGCAGCGAGCACGACGCGGTGGAAGCCATGTCCCACCACCTGCTACGGGTCGAGACGACCCTCACCGACATCGTGCGCCCCCAGCGCACCACCGCCCTCACGGAAGGCAGACCCGAGGCGTGAGCGAGCAGTTCCTCAAAGACGAGAAGCGCCCCACGACCCGTCACGTCGACGCCGGCGACACCGGCTACAGCAAGTCCTTGAAACCCCGGCACGTCAACATGATCGCCATCGGGGGTGCGATCGGCACCGGGCTCTTCCTCGGCGCGGGCGGACGCCTCGCCGACGCCGGCCCCTCCCTGTTCGTCGCCTACGCCGTCTGCGGGATCTTCGCGTTCCTCGTCGTACGCGCGCTCGGCGAACTCGTCCTGTACCGCCCGTCCTCCGGCGCCTTCGTCTCCTACGCCCGGGAGTTCCTCGGGGAGAAGGGCGCCTACACCGCGGGCTGGATGTACTTCCTGAACTGGGCGACCACCGGCATCGCCGACATCACCGCCGTGGCCACCTACACCCACTACTGGCACCTGTTCTCCGACGTCCCCCAGTGGGTGATCGCCCTCATAGCCCTGGCCGTGGTCCTCACCGTGAACCTCATCTCGGTGCGGATCTTCGGCGAACTGGAGTTCTGGTTCGCCATCGTCAAGGTCAGTGCCCTGGTCGTCTTCATGGGGATCGGGATCTTCCTCCTGGTGACCCGGCACCCCGTCGACGGCACCGTGCCCGGCCCCGCTCTGATCACCGACAACGGCGGGATCTTCCCCAACGGCCTGCTTCCCATGCTGCTGATCGTCCAGGGCGTCGTCTTCGCCTACGCCTCCGTCGAACTGGTCGGCGTCACGGCCGGTGAGACCGAGAAGCCCGAGGAGATCATGCCCAAGGCGATCAACTCGATCATGTGGCGGGTGGGTCTCTTCTACGTCGGCTCGGTCATCCTGCTGTCGATGCTGATGCCCTGGAACAGCTACAGCGCCGGCCAGAGCCCGTTCGTGACCGTGCTCTCCCACATCGGCGTCCCCGCGGCCGGCGACGTGATGAACCTGGTCGTCCTCACCGCGGCCATGTCCTCCCTCAACTCCGGCCTCTACTCCACCGGCCGCATCCTGCGCTCGATGGCCGTCAACGGCTCCGCCCCGCGCTTCACCGCCCGGCTCAGCCGCACCCAGGTCCCCTACGGTGGCATCCTCCTCACCAGCGGCATGTGCGTCCTGGGCGTCGGGCTCAACTTCGTGGTCCCCGCGGACGCGTTCGAGATCGTCCTCAACCTCGCCGCGATCGGCATCCTCGCCACCTGGGGCATGATCATGCTCTGTCACCTCCTCTTCTGGCGGAAGACCCGCAGCGGAGAACTCACCCGCCCCTCCTACCGCCTGCCCGGCTCCCCGTGGACCGAACTCGTGACGCTGGCCTTCCTCGCCTCCGTCCTGGTCCTCATGTACGCCGACGGAGGCGCCGCGCGCACCACCGTGCTGTGCGTACCGCTGATCGCCGCGGCGCTGGTCGCCGGCTGGTACGCGGTCCGCGGCCGCGTGGCCCGCGCCGCCGCCGGGAGCGACAGCTGACCCGGACGCCACCCGTCCTCCTGCGCCGGGGGTGGCGGTCACCGCCGCCCCCGGTCAGCAGCGACCCACCACAGAACGAGGCAGTGATGCGCAGCAGTTTCCTCGCGGACGCGCCCGCGATCCGCGAGCCCCGGCACGCCCCCGTCGCCCACGTCATGCGGGGCGGTCTGATCGAGGGAGTCCACTACGGCTCCGTGGTCGTCCTCGACGACCACGGCGGCGTCAGGTTGGACATCGGCGACATCGAGGCCGCCTGCTACCCGCGGTCGGCCCTCAAGCCGGTGCAGGCCGTCGCCATGGTACGGGCCGGCCTGCCGCTCGACGGGGCCCTGCTCTCCCTCGCGCTGGGCAGCCACTCCGGCGAGGAGCACCACCTCGCGGGGGTCCGGCTGATCCTGGAGCTGGCCGGCCTCACCGAGGACGACCTGCGCAACGTCCCCGACCTCCCCTACGCCCCGGCCGTCCGGGACACCTGGGTGCGGGAGGGCCGCGGGCCGTCCCGGCTCGCCCAGAACTGCTCCGGCAAGCACGCGGCGATGCTCTACCTGTGCAAGCTGTCCGGCTGGCCCCTGGAGACCTATCTCGATGCGGACCACCCGCTCCAGAGGACGATCGCCGAGGCCGTCGAGGACCTCACCGGCCAGCACATCGCGAACGTCACCGTCGACGGCTGCGGTTCCCCGCTGTTCGCGGTGTCCTTGCACGGCCTGGCCCGCGCCGCCGCCCGCATCGCCACAGCCGCGCCGGACACCGCCGAACACCGGGTCGCGGCCGCGCTGCGCGTCCATCCGGAGATGGCCTCCGGCACCGGGCGGGACACGGCCGAACTGATGCGCGCGGTGCCCGGGCTGCTGGCCAAGGACGGCTTCGAGGGCGTCCAGGTCGCCGCACTGCCCGACGGCCGAGCCATCGCCGTGAAGATCGCCGACGGGGCCGACCGGGCGCGCACTGCGGTGACGGCCGTCGCCCTCGCGACGGCGGGAGTCGAGCCACGGCTGCTCACCGGGTTCGCGGGCGGGCCCGTGACCGGCGGCGGCCGGACCGTCGGGGGCATCCGCCCGGTGGCGACCCTGAACCCGCCCGGCGCCCCCGCCATCGCCGCGACCGCCTGAGCCCCGCTCGCCCCTTTCCCCCCTTTGATCCGCCCACCTCAGGAAGAGGACCCGCACCCCCATGACCGCCTCCAGCCGCAGTGAACACGACCTGCTCGGAGACCGCGACGTCCCCGCCGACGCCTACTGGGGCGTCCACACCCTGCGCGCCATCGAGAACTTCCCCATCACCGGCACGCCGATCTCCACCTACCCGCACCTGATCGACGCCCTCGCCGCCGTCAAGGAGGCCGCGGCCCTCGCCAACGCGGAACTCGGCCTGCTGGAGCCCGCGAAGGAGGCCGCGATCGTCGCCGCCTGCCAGGAGATACGCGGCGGCAAGCTCCACGACCAGTTCGTCGTGGACGTCATCCAGGGCGGCGCCGGCACCTCGACCAACATGAACGCCAACGAGGTCATCGCCAACCGGGCGCTGGAGCTGCTGGGCCGCACCAGGGGCGAGTACGGGCACCTGCACCCCAACGAGGACGTCAACCTCGGCCAGTCCACCAACGACGTCTACCCCACCGCCGTACGCATCGCTACCGTGTTCGCGGTGCGCGGCCTGCTCGACGCCATGGCCGTCCTGCAGAACGCCTTCGCCCGCAAGGCCGCCGAGTTCCACGATGTCCTGAAGATGGGCCGCACCCAGCTCCAGGACGCCGTGCCGATGACACTCGGACAGGAGTTCTCCGCTTTCGCCGTCATGCTGGACGAGGACCGCAGCCGGCTCGCGGAGGCCCAGGGCCTCATCCACGAGATCAACCTCGGCGCCACCGCCATCGGCACCGGCCTCAACGCCCCGCCCGGGTACGCCGAGGCGGCCCGCCGCCACCTCGCCGCCATCACCGGCCTGCCCCTGGTCACCGCTCCCGACCTGGTCGAAGCCACCCAGGACTGCGGCGCCTTCGTCCAGATGTCCGGCGTCCTCAAGCGCATCGCCGTCAAGCTGTCCAAGACCTGCAACGACCTGCGCCTGCTGTCCTCCGGGCCCCGCGCCGGACTCGGCGAGATCAACCTGCCTCCGGTCCAGGCCGGGTCGAGCATCATGCCCGGCAAGGTCAACCCGGTGATCCCCGAGGTCGTCAACCAGGTCGCCTTCGAGGTCATCGGCAACGACATCACCATCACCATGGCCGCCGAAGCCGGACAGCTCCAGCTCAACGCCTTCGAGCCGGTCATCCTGCACGCGCTGTCGAAGTCCGTGACCCACCTCCGCGCGGCCTGCCTCACCCTCGCGGAACGCTGCGTGAGCGGTATCACCGCCAACACCGAGATGCTGCGCGCCACCGTCGAGAACTCCATCGGCCTGGTGACGGCCCTGAACCCGCACATCGGCTACACCGCCGCGACCGACATCGCCAAGGAGGCCCTCGCCACGGGCCGGGGTGTGGCCGAACTCGTCCTGGAACGGGGCCTGCTCCCGGCCGAACGACTCACCGCCCTGCTGCGGCCCGAGGTCCTCGCGGGCACCGGCCCGGCCCGTCCCTGACGGGGCACGGGCCCGGTCCTCCTCTCGGTGGGGGGACCGGGCTCGCGCGCCCCTCGCCGGTGGTCAGGCGTGCTTGTCCGCGGGCTGGTGGGTGGGCTGCACCGACCAGCTCGGGGGTTCGTCGTTGCCCGAGTCCTCGTCGCTTTCCGCGTCGGCGAAGGTCGCGTGGACCTTGTCCGGGGCGTGGTGGACCGGGGCGTAGACGGCGTAGAGCTGAAGGGGCTCGTCGCCGATGTTGGTGACGTTGTGCCACGTGCCGGCGGGTACGAAGATAGCCCAGCCGTCCTCGACCTCCTGGTCGAAGTCGAGGCGGTCCTTCGCGCTGCCCATCTGAACGCGGCCGCGGCCCGCGTCGAGCCGGAGGAACTGGTCGGTCTCCGGGTGGGCCTCCAGGCCGATGTCCTCGCCCACCGGAATCGACATGAGGGTCAGCTGGAGGTACTTCCCGGACCAGGCGACCGAGCGGTAGTTGGCGTTCTCCAGCGTCGCCCGCTCAAGGTCGAAACTCTGAGGTTCGGGCCCGATGTCCTTGATGGTCATGCTTCTCTCCTGGTCGACGGAGGTGGTACGTACGCGTTCGGGCGCAGGTTTTGCGCCGGGCCAACCTTCCCAGACTCACGGGGCCGTCATGGCCCGACGCCAGTGACACTCAAGCCGGGCGGTCAGGGGCGCCAGGACCGAGGGGCGCCCGCGCCACGAATGCGTCGGTGCCCGTCCTCCGACTATGCTCCGGACCGTTGCCACCGCCTCGCGTCAGGACGGCGGATGCCGCCACAGCGTGAGAAGGTTCGGGAAATACCGTGTTGATCGGGCGTCAGGACGAACGGGCGGCCATGGCCGCGGCACTGTCACCGGAAGCGGAGACGGCCTCGCTGCTGCTCCTCGGTGATCCCGGGGTCGGCAAGACCGCGCTCCTCGACACGGCGGTGGCCGAGGCCCTTTCCGCCGGGACCAAGGTACTCCGGGTCCGCGGCAACGCGGCGGAGACCGAGCTCGCCTTCGCCGGTCTGCACCAGCTGTTGCTGCCCGTCCTGGACCGGGTCGACGGGCTGCCCGCCCGACAGGGCGCGGCGCTGCTCGGCGCCTTCGGGCTCGGTGACGACCCGGCGCCCCCCGACCACATGATGATGAGCCTGGCCGTGCTCACCCTCGCCTCACAGGTGGCGTCGACCCAGCGCCTGCTGCTCGCCGTGGACGACGCGCAGTGGGTCGACCCCGGAAGCTGCCAGGTGCTGGGCTTCCTCGCGCGCCGCCTCGCGGGAGAGCCGATCGGCCTGCTCGTCGCGGCGCGCGGCACCCACCGACCCGACTGGCTGGACCGGTCGGTGCCCGAGCTGGTGGTACCGGCGCTGTCCTCCGCGGAGGCGGAGGAACTCCTCGGCACCCAGCCGGACCCGCCCACCGGCTCCGCCCGGCGCAGGGTGCTGGCCACCGCCGCGGGCAACCCCCTGGCGTTGGTGGAGCTCTCCCGTTCTGCGGCCCGGGACGGGGCACTCCCGACGGGCCGTCAGGTCCCGGTCACCGACCTGCTGGAGCGGACGTTCGCCGCGCAGGTCGACGCGCTGCCCGAGACGACGCGCGAGGCGCTGCTGGTCGCGGCGGCGGCCGAGGGCGCCGGCCTCGCGGCCGTGTCGAGGGCGCTGCCGCCCGGTACCGACATGGACGTCTGGCTGCCCGCGGAGGAGGCGGGGCTGGTCCGCCTGCACGCGGACCGCCTGGACTTCCGGCACCCGTTGGTCCGTTCGGCGATCTACAGCGCCGCCCCGTTCACCGTACGCCGCCGCGCGCACCTCGCCCTGGCCGCCGCCCTGGAGGGCGACCCCGACCGCCGGGCCTGGCAGTTGTCCGCGGCGACGGTGACCCCCGACGCGTCCGTCTCCGGCGCCCTGGAGGCCACGGCGATGCGCGCCTTCGCCCGGGGGGCCATGTCGGAGGCCGTCGCCGGTCTGGAACGGGCCGTACAGCTGAACCCCTCCCCCGGCGAACAGACCCGGCTGCTGGCGACGGCCGCCTACGGCGCGATCCTGGTCGGTGACATCCCGCAGGCGGAGGCGCTGGGCGCCCGCGCCACGGAGCTCAACACCGATCCGGCGGCGGCCCCGTACATCAACGCGCTCACCGGTCTGATAGCCATGCTGATGATGCGCATGGACTGCGCGTTCGCGCTCGTCGTGCCGGAAACGGTGCGTGACGCGACGCAGATCGACGCGAGTACCTCGACCATCGCGACGGGCATCGTCTACCACTCCGGCGACCCCGCGCAGAGGGAGCGCATCCGCGCGGTCCTGGCCACGCGCCCGCCGACGACGGAGCCCGCGCACGCCTTCCACCTGTGGGACATCGGCGTGACCGACCCCTTCGGCGGCGGGAGCGCCGTCCGCGGCCGGCTGTCGGCCGCCGCGTCCGCCCCGGGCCGGGCCCCCACGGAGACCCACACGCTCGGGGTGCTCAGCATGGTCCTGGACGAGACGGAGACGGCGGTCGCCCTGCTCCGCGAAGTGGCCAACCCGCAGTGGGAGGACGCGGACGCCTTCCATGCCGGGATGACCGCCGCCGACCTGGCGTGGGCCAACCTGGAAAGCGGTCGCTGGGCCGACGCACGCCTGGGTGTCGAGCGGTTGGCCGGGCGCTTCCTCGCGGGTGAGCGCAGCCACGGCGCGGCGCGCGCGCTCGCCGTGCTGGCCACGCTCCGTGCGCTGACGGGAGAGCCCGAGACGGCCCTGCGGCACGCGACGGCGGTGCTGGCCGTGACCGAGCCGGCCGGGGTGCTGGGCACCGTCGTCCGGGCCCGGCGGGCGGCGGCGCTGGCGGCGCTGGCGCTCGGCGACCCCACGACCGCCTTCCACCACCTGCGGAGCCTGTTCGACCGGTCGGGCGCTCCCGTGCACTACCACCTGTCGTGTTACGCCGTCGCGGACTTCGCTGCCGCGGCCGTTCTCACCGGCCGCGCCGAGGACGCGGCGACGGCCCTGGAGTACGTGTCCGCCGAGGTCGCCGACGGGGCGTCGGTGCGCCTGCGCCAGATCCTGGACCGCGCCGGCGCGCTGCTCGCCGCGCCGGACGGGGCCGGTTCCCGGTTCGAGGCCGCGCTGGCCGATCCGGCCGGCCGGCGGTGGCCCTTCGAGCGGGCCCAAGTGTGGCTGGAGTACGGCGAGTGGCTCCGCCGCCGGCGCCGGATCGCCGAGGCCCGGGACGCCCTGTCCAAGGCCCGCGACCTGTTCGAGGGCCTGGGGGCGGTGCACTGGAACCAGCGTGCCCAGGCCGAACTGCGCGCTGCCGGGGTCGATGTCGCGTCCGCTCCCCGCGACGGCCTGAACACCCTGACCCCGCAGCGCCGGCGGATCGTCCGGCTGGCCGCGCAGGGGCTGACCAACCGCGAGATCGGCGAGCGGCTCTTCCTGTCGCCGCGGACGGTGGGGACGCACCTCTACCAGGCCTTCCCGGTCCTGGGCGTGACCTCGCGCAGCCAACTGCGCGACGTGGTCGATCAGGACGCCACCGGCTGACGCGGGCAGCGCGCGGCGGGCACGTCGCACGGCGGAGCCAAGTCACATGACGGATGGCACCGACGACGGGCGGAACAAGACTGGACGCAGCAGTCAGTCCAGTCCCACGGCATCACGGACCGCGCATCCCTCCGCTTCGGCGCGGTCACACACGGTGCCCGCACGAACGCGCCAAGGAGTCACGATGTCCGTCGTGCTGTCCACCCTCCCCCTGTCGGCCACCGAGCGGGCCGAGTACTGGCACAGCGTGGTGTCCGACACCTTCATACCGCTCGACGTCTCGCTGCACGAAGCCGAGCCCTCGGTGGGTACGATCGCCAGCGACCGGCTCGGCCCCCTGCAGATCTCCGTCGTCGAGGCGGGCCCGCAGACCGTGACGCGTGACAGACGCCTGATCTCCCGGGGCGGTGCGGAGTACGTCACGGTCACCCTCCAGCACCGGGGGACCGCCAGGCTCACCCAGGACGGACGCCAGGCCCTGGTCGGACCCGGCACCTTCACGTGTTCCGACGCCGGGAAGCCCTACAAGAGGGAGCAGCCGGACGACTTCCGTTTCACCGCCTTCCGGGTGCCGAAGCAGGGGCTCGGGGTGTCGGACGGGGACCTGCGGGCGGTGACGGGGACCGTTTTCGGCGACGACCGCGGGACGGGCGGGCTGGTGGCCGGGTACCTGACGCGGCTCGCCGAACGGGCCGCGGGCTTCGACCCGTACACCGGCCGACAGCTCGCGATGACCGCCGCGGACCTGCTGACCGTCCTCGTACGGGAGCGACAGGGACGGCTGAACCCCCACGCGTCGGAGGCGGCCCGCGGGATGCTGGCACGGGTCAAGGAGTACGTCCTGCTGCACCTGGCGGACCCCGGCCTCAGCCCTGAGACGATCGCGTCGGCGCACCACATGTCCGTGCGGTACCTGCACAAGCTGTTCCAGGCGGAGGAGGTGACGGTCGGACGCTGGATCCAGCGCGAGCGCCTCGACCGGTGCCGCCGTGAGCTCGCGAGGCCCTCGGGTTCCGCGCCGAACGTGGCGGCGGTCGCGCAGCGTTGGGGTTTCGTGAGCCCCTCCCACTTCAGCCGGGTCTTCCGCGCCGCGTACGGCATGTCGCCCCGGGAATGGCAGTCGAGCGCCCGGCAGGCGTGAGGGCGGGCGCCTTGCCCGTCGGTGCCCCGCTGCTGGCGTCACAAGGTCCGCCGCACTCCCGCATGGCGTTCGAGGTTGCGCAGCTGCACCGCCAGGTCGCCCTCGACGGCGGTGTGGGCGGGCCCGCTGCGCCCGATGGGCAGCACTTCCTCGCTGCGCATGTCCTCCAGCATCAGGGCGAAGGCGGCGTACGTGGCGACGAGCGCCACCAGGAGCCCGAGGACCCCGGAGACCCGCGTGAGCCATTCGACGCCGGTCAGCCCCGCCAGCCCGGTGGCCAGCCACCGGGGCCCCGAGACGACGAGGACGAGCCACAGGGCGCGCTTGGGCCGGGTCACCGCCGCCATCAAGGTCCCGAAGCACAAGAACGCCAGGTTGAACACGCCCAGCACCCGCGGTCCGCCCGCCGCGCCGGTTCCCACCACCAGGGAGTACGCCAGCCAGCTGCCGGCGAACGTGCCCATGAGGGTGGCGGCGATCACGTCCCTCGCCCCGAAGGCGAGCACGCTCACCAGGAGTTGGAGGGCGAACGCGGGCAGCACGCACAGGGCGACGGCCCTGCGGTCCGCGGCTTCGAGGACTCCGAGCTGGAGGCATCCCGTCATCACCGAGGCGATCGCCACGGTGAAGAAGCCGAGGGGCATCGGTGACGCGATGGGGCGCAGGGTGATCCGGGTCATCGACCGCAGGTCGGGTTCGAACCGGCGCCCGGCGGGCGGGCCTTCGTCAGGGGGTGTACTCATCTGTCGGTCTTCCTCGGCTGTCGGTGCGGGCTGTCGGTCCTCGGGGCAGGGCGTCGGCGGCCCGTCAGGGCGCGAAGCAGGGGTCGGTGAAGGGCGGGGAAGCGGGCGTCCCGGGGCCCGAGCCGCGCGCGGCGCGCCACCGGCGGTGGTCCTCGGATGCGGCGACGGCCTCGGCCATGCGGAGCGCCTGCTGCGCGCCCGGGGACTCGTGGCCGGCGGACTGGTCGCGCCCGGACTGGTCGCGGCCGGACTGATAGCCGCCGAAGCGGGCCACCGGGGCCCAGGCCGGGCTGACGGGCGGGACGGACTCGTCGAGGCCCTCGTACTCCGCGCTCGCGTAGACGATCCGGCCGCCGACGACGGTGAGCACGGACTCGATGTCCGGGATCGCGGACTCCGGCACGGTGAAGAAGTCGTGGTCGAGGATCGCGAGGTCGCCGTAGCAGCCTTCCCGCAGGACGCCCTTGACGTCCTGTTCACCGGTGAGTTCCGCGCCGCCCCGGGTGTAGAGGCCGAGGGCGGTCTCCCGGTCGATCAGGTTCGCGGGCGGGTAGAGGGCGGTGCCGCCGACGGTGCGGCCGGTCACCAGCCAGTGCAGCGAGACCCACGGGTTGTAGGACGACACCCGGGTGGCGTCCGTTCCGGCGGCCACGGTCAGCCCCCGGTCGAGCATGGCTCGTACCGGCGGGGTGTGGGAGGTGGCCTCCGCGCCGTAGCGGTCGAGGAAGGCCGCCCCCTGGAAGGACATCCTGTTCTGCACCGACAGCGCTCCGCCGAGGGCCGCGATGCGGTCGAGGCTGTCGGCCGAGACGGTCTCGGCGTGGTCGAAGAGCCAGCGGTCGCCGCCCGGGAAGAGGCCTTCGGCGGCGAGCTTCTCTAACACGGCCAGATCCCGGCGGATCGTCTCGTCGTACGTCGCGTGGAGTCGGAACCCCCAGCCGTTCTCTCTGAGCAGCCGGACCGCCTGCTCGAACTCCGTCTCGAAGTCCGCGGCGAGCTCGGGCCGCGGCTCCGAGAAGTTCTCGAAGTCGGCCGCCGCCCAGGTCAGGTTCTCGCCGGCGCCGTTGAGGCGGAGCCACTCGTCCCCGTCGTGCGGTTTCACCGTCTCGATCCAGCGCTTGAGGTCGGCGAGCTCCTGCCCGGCCGTCTGCGGGAACAGGTGGTAGGCGATGCGCAGGGACAACTCCCCCGAGCGGGCCAGGTCGATGACGGTGGCGTAGTCGTCGGGGAAGGTCTGGAAGCCGCCGGCGGCGTCGACCGCCGAGGTCAGTCCGAAGCGGTTGAGTTCGCGCAGGAAGTGGCGGGTGGAGGTGCGCTTGTCCGTGACGTCGAGCGTCGGGGCCTTGGCCAGGGTCGAGTACAGGATCAGGGCCCCGGGAGCCGCCAGGAGCACCCCGTTGGGCTCGCCGTCCCGTCCCCGGACGATCTGCCCACCCCGCGGGTCGGCCGTCTCGCGGGTGAATCCGGCGGCCCGCACGGCGGCCCGGTTCATCAGCGCCGACTGGTAGAGGTGCAGGACGAACACCGGGGTGTCGGGCGCGGCCGCGTTCAGTTCCGCCACCGTCGGCATGCGGCGTTCGGCGAACTGCTCCGCGGTCCAGCCGCCGACGACGCGGATCCACTGCCCCTTGGGCGTGCGGCCCGCCTGCTCGCGCAGCATGGCCAGCGCGTGGCGCAGGCTCCGTACGCCGTCCCAGCGCAGCTCCAGTACGTAGTTCAGGCCGCCGCGGATGACGTGCAGGTGGGAGTCGTTGAGCCCGGGGACGACCCGGCGGCCGAGCGCGTCCACGATCCTGGTCGCGGGCCCGACGAGGGCGGCGAGGTCGCGGTCGTCCCCGAGGGCCACGACCCGGCCGTCACGGAGGGCGACCCCGCCGGCCGTGGGGCGGGCCGGGTCGCCGGTGTACACCTTGGCGTTGCGGACGACGAGGTCGGCGGCGGGCCGGTGCGGGTCCCGGGCGGGCAGGACACCCGCCACGGGCATGCCCGTCGTGCCGGGCGAGGGCGTCGTACGGTTCACGCCAGGGCCTTGCGCAGGGTGTCGGCGGCCAGGCCGATGGCCAGGGACGCGGCCGGCGTGTCGCGGAGCGCGTTCAGCATGACGAAGTCGTGGATGGCGCCCTGGACGCGCAGCGCGGCGACGGGGACGCCGGCGGCGCGGAGCTTGGCGGCGTACGCCTCGCCCTCGTCGCGCAGGACGTCGGCCTCGGCGGTGATGACGAGCGCGGGGGGCAGGCCGGTGAGCTGGTCGAGGGAGGCCCGCAGCGGGGAGGCGGTGATCTGTGCGCGCTCGGCCTCGTCGGTCGTGTACTGGTCCCAGAACCAGCGCATGGCTTCGCGGCGCAGGAAGTAGCCGGTGGCGAACCGGTGGTAGGAGTCGGTGTCGAAGGCCGCGTCGGTCACCGGGTAGAAGAGGACCTGGTGGACGAACGTCACGTCGCCGCGCTGCTTGGCCATGAGGGTGAGGGCGGCGCTCATGTTGCCGCCGACCGAGTCGCCCGCGATGGCGACGCGGGTGCCGTCGAGGTCCTTGTGGCGGCCCTCGCGGGCGATCCACTGGGCGACGGTGTAGTTCTGCTCGATGGCGACGGGGTAGCGGGCCTCGGGCGACAGGTCGTACTCGGGGAAGACCACCGCGGCGCCGGCGCCCACGGCGAGTTCCCGCACCAGACGGTCGTGGGTGTGGGCGTTGCCGAAGACCCAGCCCGCGCCGTGGAGGTAGAGGACGACGGGAAGGGGGCCGGTGAGGCCGCGCGGGCGGACGATGCGGGCGCGTACCGCCCCGGTGGGTCCGCCCTGGACGGTGACCCACTCCTCGTCGACGGGGAGCAGGGCGACGCCCTCGCCGTTCTGGACGTCGTCCACGGCCTTGCGGCCTTCGGCGACGGGGATCTGGTACAGGTACGGGGGCTGGGCGGTGGCCTCGGCGAATGCCCGGGCCGCGGCGTCGAGTACGGGCGGGTGCTGGTCGGACATGGATCGGCTCTCCTTCACGAGGGGGCGGACGGAGGGTACGCGCCTGCTCAGGCGAGGAAGGCGAGCAGGGCGGCGTTGACCTCGGCGGCGTGGGTCAGGAGGAGCCCGTGCGGGCCGCCGGGCACGGTGACGAGCTCGGCGCCGGTGATGCTCTTCGTCAGCGGGATCGCGGTCGCCTCGATGGGCAGCGTGCGGTCGGCGTCGCCGTGGATGATCAGGGTGGGGACGTCGATGCGCGGAAGGTCCGCACGGAAATCGGTGAGCCAGGCCTGGACGCAGTCGAGGGTGCCCTTGGCGGAGGCGCCGACGGCGACGTTCCAGGAGGCCTGGACCGCCTGTTCGCTGATGCGCTCGCCGCCCAGGACGTCGACGTTGTAGAAGTCGGCGAGGAAGGCGCTCATGAACGCGAACCGGTCGGCGGTGATGGCGTCCTCGATGCCCTTGAAGACGCCCGCGTCCACGCCGCCGGGGTTGTCGTCCGTCTTGAGCAGGAAGGGCGGGACCACGCCGATCATGACGGCCTTGCTGACGCGCTCGCTGCCGTACGTGCCGAGGTAACGGGTCACCTCACCGGTCCCCATGGAGAACCCGACGAGGACGGTGTCGCGCAGGTCGAGGGCGGTGAGCACCTCGTGGAGGTCCGAGGCGAAGGTGTCGTAGTCGTAGCCGTCGGCGGGCTGGTCGGAGCGGCCGAAGCCGCGCCGGTCGTAGGTGATGACGCGGTGGCCGGCGGCGAGGAGGGCGGCGGTCTGCTTCTCCCAGGAGGCGCCGTTCAGCGGCCATCCGTGGATGAGGACGACGGGCTGTCCGGTGCCGTGGTCCTCGTAGGAGAGCTCGACGGGGGCGGAGTTGCCTTCGGCGACCTTGATGAACGGCATGGTGGAGTGCTCCTTCGATGGGTGGTGGGATTGCAAGACGGGCGGGTGGTGCGGGTGAGGGGTGGACGCGCTCGGCCAGGGTGTCCATGGAGGTGGGCCCGGCCGTACGGGCAAGGGGGTGTACGCGGACGGCCGGACCCGGTTCGGGGGTCCTGCGCTCAGCCGGTCCGTGCCGGACGGTGCAGGACGAGGCGGGTGAGCAGCCCGCTGCCGACGCCTGCCGCGAGGACGAGTGCCGTCCACCACAGCGGGTACGGCGCCAGACCCAGCGCCGCGTCGAGGGACCAGGCGCCGGGGCCGGTGGCGGCGAGGGCGGCGGCGCTGACGATCAGCACCAGGGGGTACTCGTAGCCGTCGTTCTGGACCCAGAGGCCGTTGTGCCACTTCACGCTGAGGGCGACGGTCATGACCCCGATGGCGCCGGTCGCGGCGAGCGGTGTGAGCAGCCCGGCGGCGAGCAGCGATCCCGATCCGATCTGGCCGGCGCCGGCCGCGAGGGCGGTGAGGGTACCGCCGCGGAAGCCGTCGGCGCGGAACTCGGCGGAGCCGCCGTCGAGCCCTCTCCCGCCGAGGTGCGAGCTGACCTTCTGCACGCCGTGGCCGGCGATGAGCAGGCCCACCAGCAGGCGCAGGACGAGGAGGCCGGTGTCCAAGGAGGTCAGCCGGCCGCGTGCGCGCCGATGACGGCCTGCGCGTACACGACGCCCAGGCCGTAGGCGCCGGCGTGGGCCTTGACGATCTCCATCACGGCCCCGTACGTCTCCTGGCGCGCCCAGTCGCGCTGGAGTTCGAGCAGCACCTGGACCCAGGTGACCGGTACGGCGCCGGCGGCCAGCATGCGCTGGAGGGCGTGCTCGTGCGCGGCGGGGCTGACGCCACCGGAGGCGTCGGAGACGACGTAGACCTCGTAGCCCTGCCCCAGGGCGGACAGCGCGGGGAGCACCAGGCAGACCTCGGTCCACAGGCCCGACAGGATGATCTTCTTGCGGCCGGTCGCCTTGACCGCCTCCACGACCGCCTCGTCCTCCCAGGCGTTCATCGTCGTACGGTCCAGCACCTCGTGCTTCGGGAACACGTCGGCGAGCTGCGGCAACAGGGGTCCGGAGAAGGACTCCGCGGCGACCGTGGTGAGGACGACCGGCACGTCGAACGCGCGGGCCGCCTTGGCGAGGCCGACCGTGCTGTTGATGATCGCGGCGCGGTCGCCGCTGCCGGTGCCGAAGAACATCTGCGGCTGGTGGTCCACGAACAGCATCACGGCGTTGTCGGGGGTGAGCAGGTCCTCGCTCGGGGCAGCCTGCACCGTGCTGGTCTCGAACATGTAGGGGTGTCCTCTCGGAGCGGTCGGATGTGAGCGCCGCCTGCCGCGTCCCGCGCGGCCCGGCACTCCTCGAACCTATGACCGTCCCGTCGGCCGACTTTTCCGCCCGCGCACCGGGGCTGGCCCCAGGACGCACGCTTCCCGGCCGCCGGCGCCCCGCGTGGCGCCCCCGGGGGAGGGACCCGACAATGAGATGGCCGGAAAGATCCACATGACGTCGACCGCAGCGCGGTGGAGGAGCACGGCGATCCATCGCGGGGGCGCGTGGGACGGCGGTTCGTTTCCCGCCGTGCCGTAGAGACGCAGGTGATGACCCATGTGCCGATGGCTCGCGTACTCGGGTACGCCCATGCTGCTCGACACCATCCTGTACAGACCGGCCCACTCGCTGATCGACCAGAGCCTGCACTCCAAGCTCGGAGTGGAGACGACGAACGGCGACGGGTTCGGTATCGGCTGGTACACGGACGAGATCGAAACTCCGGCGCTCCTCAGGGACGTGGGTCCCGCCTGGAACAACCGCAACCTGAGGGAGATGGCGGACCACGTCCGCTCACCGCTGTTCTTCGCGCACATCCGGGCGTCGACCGGGACGGCGGTGCAGCAGTCGAACTGCCATCCCTTCCGGCACGGCCGCTGGATGTTCATGCACAACGGGGCGATCGCCGACTTCCACCTGATGCGCCGGGACCTCACCCTGCTCGTCGATCCGGCCCTCTACGCCGATATCGGCGGAACGACGGACTCCGAGGTGATGTTCTACCTGGCCCTCACGTACGGCCTGGAACAGGACCCGCCGACGGCCATCGCCAGGATGGCGGGAGTGGTGGAGCGCGTCGGGCACGAGCACGGCGTGGAATTCCCGCTCCAGATGACGCTCGCCATGACCGACGGCGAACGCGTCTGGGCCTTCCGCTACTCCAGCGCGCACGCCTCCCGCTCGCTCTTCTACAGCAGCGAGGTGGACTCGCTGCGCAGACTGCACCCGGACATTCCGTTCCTGCGGGGGGTCTCCGACGAGACCCGCCTCATCGTGTCCGAACCCCTCGTCGATCTGCCCGGCGCCTGGAACGAGGTACCGGAAAGCAGCTACGGCGTCGTGCAGCCGGGGGCCAAGGAGATGCACGCCTTCGCCCCGGTGCCCGCCTGACCAGCCCGAACGGCCGACCCTTCCGACCTCTTCCTCGCCACGGCCCTGGTCGCGACTCACCCGGTGGCGCCCGCGGTGATGAGGTCCGCGAGGGCCGGCAGGCCGCCACCGGCCAGGGCCCGGCGCTGGCGGTCGGCCGACGTGCCGTTGCGCAGGAGCCGGTGTACGAGCGAGCTCACCTCGCGGAAGTCACCGCTCGCGTCGAGGGCCGGGCCGATGTGCCGCAGGAGCGCGCACAGGACGTCCCCGCTGCTCCGCAGCCGGCCTTCCGGGTCCATCAAGGTGCCGCTCATGCCGTGCCGGGCCGCATGCCACGTCGCGGCCTGCAGGATCTCCGGCGGGCACAGCGCGGGGGCGGCTCCCGCCGTCTCCTCGGCGATCGCGGTGGCGGCGAGCCCGCGGACGACGCCGGCCAGCATGACCGCGTCGTCCGCCTCCAGCTGCACGTCACAGCAGCGCACCTCGACGGTCGGGTAGCGCTCCGAGAGCCGGGCCTGCCAGTACAGCTGTCCCCGATCGGGGATCAGCCCGGATTCCACCAGCGCGTCGGCCCGCGCACCGTAGTCGGCGAACCCCGCGAAATGGGGTGGCGGGCCGCTGACCGGCCAGCGGCCGAAGATGATCGTGCGCCAGCTGGCGAAGCCCGTGTCCCGCCCGTCCCACAGCGGCCCGTTCGAGGACATCGCCAGCAGGGTCGGGAGCCAGACGCGCAGCCGGTTCAGGACGGCCACTCCGGTCTCCGGGTCGGGAATCCCCACGTGGACGTGCATCCCGCAGATCAGCTGCTCGTCGACGAGCAGCCGGGCCTCTCCCCGCATCTTCAGGTACCTCGCCGTGCTGGTGACGGGCACGGGGACGACGTCCCGGACCGGCGCGGTGGCGGAGATCGCGATGCGGCAGCCGTTGGCCTGGGCGGCGGAGGCGACCGCGTGACGCAGCCGCAGGAGATGGCCCCCGACCTCCTCCAGGCTCGTGCAGACGGGGGTGGCGACTTCGATCTGGGCCTGGAGCAGTTCGTCCTGGACCTCTCGCTCGTCAGCGATCGGTGCCAGGCTGGCCGTGGCACGCACCTCCTGCACGAGCGGCAGGGGCAGGAGCGTCTCCGGGTCGACCAGCAGGTATTCCTCCTCGACCCCAACAGTGATCATGCTGGGTGCTACCCCGAACCGGTCGTGATCACCCAGGTGAGGGGACCGTTTCGTCGCAATAGGGGAAAGGCTGCGCCCCTTCGTGTCGCGATCACGCGGCCCGGGAGCCGATCCCTTGGCCGAACTGTGCCGGGCGCTCGTCACCTTCGCCGAGGCGTACGCCGACCAGAACGAGCGCGATCACCAGGCCCTGGTCGACGCGGTAGGCGCGGACCGGCTGTCAGGCGGGCCGGGGACCCGCGGCGCGGCGGAGCCGGTTGGCGATCGCGAGTCCGAGCCCCTCCTCCGCCGGCAGGGAGGCGAAGATGACCTCGCACCCCCGCTGGTCGAACTCGCGCAGAAATCCGTACAGTTCGCGCGCGTAGGCCGCTGCCGAGCTCGGCAGCGCCACCACCGTGTGGGCCTTCACCGGCGCGTCTGCGCAGGAGGGCGGAAGGAGGACGCCCACTCGGTGGCCGCGCTCCTGTGCGAGTTCCGCTTCGACGATCACCTTCTCCGGTTCGACGAGGACGACCCGCGCCCGCGGCGCGTAGTGCGACGGGTGCTGTCCCGGCACCCGGACCCGGCTCTCGGAAGGCACCGACAGCGGGTGTCCCAGAACCGCTTCGAGTGCCTCGCGCGTCACTCCGCCGGGCCGCAGGATGTTCGGGACGTCGCCGGTGGCGTCCACGATGGTCGACTCGACGCCGACGTGGCAGGGGCCGCCGTCCAGTACGAAGTCGACCCCGTCTCCGAGCTCCGCGCGGACGTGCTCCGCCGTGGTGGGGCTGACCGAGCCGAACCGGTTGGCGGAGGGGGCGGTGACACCGCCGCCGAAGGCGGAGAGCAGTTCCAGTGCGACCGGGTGGTCCGGGACGCGCACGGCGACCGTCTCCAGCCCCCCGGTCGCTTCGAGGGGCACCCGGTGCCCGCGCCGCAGGACCAGCGTGAGCGGCCCCGGCCAGAAGTGTTCGGCCAGCAGGCGCGCCGTCGCGGGTACCTCCTGGACCCAGTCGCCCAGCTGCTCGGCGCCGCCGATGTGGACGATCAGCGGGTGAGAGGGCGGGCGGCCCTTCACCTGGAAGATCCGCCCGACGGCCGCGGGGTCCTCGGCGTTGGCGCCCAGACCGTAGACGGTCTCGGTCGGCAGGGCGACCAGGCCTCCGGCGCGCAGCACACCGGCCGCTTTCTCGATGTCATGGGTTGGTGCGGTCACCCTGACATTCTGTCACCTTCCCGCTTGGTCGGTCCTCACCGTGTGGAAGGCGAAGGGCCGGGCGGGGATCGTCGCGGTCAGAGGGCTGTCACGGGCAGGTGGGTGCAGAGTCGTTGGGTGGTGTAGGGGCGCCAGGTGGGTTGGCCGGCGAGGCGGAGCCGGGGCAGTCGCGCAGTGAGGCTGGTGAGCGCGGTGGCAAGTTCCATGCGGGCCAGTTGGGCGCCTATGCAGGAGTGGATGCCTTCGCCGAAGGCGATGTGGCGCGCCCGGTCGGTGCGGGAGGGGTCGAAGGTGTCGGGGTGGGGGAAGGCGGTCTCGTCCCGGTTCATGGCGGCCAGTAGGAACCGGACGGGGGTGTGGGGCGGGAGGGTGGTCGTGCCGATCGTCAGTTCGCGGCGTGTGGTGAGGTTGGCGGAGTTGATGACGTGGGGGCTGCGGTAGCGCAGCGCCTCCGCCACCCACACGTCCGGGTCCTGGTGCAGCCGCGGCACGGTGTGGGGGTGTTCGACGAGGGTGAGCAGCGCGAGGTCGAGGGCGGCCAGGGCGGAGGTGTAGGAGCCGAGCCACAGGATCCAGCACAGGCGGGTGATCTCGTCGTCCGGGACGGTGCCGGATGCTTCGGCGAGGCGGGCGAAGCCCGATTCGGGGGTGAATCCCCGCCGTCGGATGGTGTCGTCCAGGTAGGTGTACAGGGCGCGGGCGGCGTCGTCGGCTTCGGCCCACGCGGCCTCGGTGGTCTTGGGGTAGAGCGGTGCGAAGAGGCGGGCCGGCATCGCGGCGAGCAGGTCGAAGTCCTGTTCGGGTATCCCGAACACGGTGGCCGCGGCGCGCTGGGTGAAGGGCAGGGAGTACAGCGCGTGCAGATCGGCCGCGCCCTCGGCGGACAGCGTCGCGACCAGCTGTTCGGCGAGTTCCTCGGCGGTCTGACGCATACGCTCGCCGGCCTGCGCGAGCAGGCGCCGGTCGAACGCGGCGCCGGCCACGCGCCGGAGCTCTCCATGGCGTGGTGGCACGGCTTTGACCAGGGTCTGGTTGAAGGTCTGCAGGGCGAAAGAGCGGGCGTCGTCGACGGAGGCGGTGCGCAGATCCGGATCCCTCAGGTGCACGGCGTCCTCGTAGCGGGAGAGGTATACGGTGCCGTCCGGGTCGATGTGCACGGGCCGGTTGACGCGGAGCCACGCGTAGAACGGATAGGGATCCCGGAGGCGGTCCGGTTGTGCGAGGGCGTCGAACAGGTCCAGCTCCGAGGACTGGAGCGGTTGGACGTTCAGGGTGGGGTCGGCACCTCCCGCACCCCCGGCCGGGGGCCCGGAATGGGATTCTGTTGTAAGCATGGCAAAGCCTGCTTTCTTCGAGGGCGTAAAAGGCGGTCCACCCTTGGGAGGGGGACCGCTGCACAGCACGCTAGCCACTTCCTCGCACCTCGGACGGACGGGATACCAGCCACTCCGGACCTCAACCCCGCCTTCGCAGGGCTTCCAGTCCCCGCCGGGCTGTCCGACCGTGACCCCGCCTGACGGGCCCCAGTCGGGAGCGGGCCCGGGGTCTCGCGCGTGCGGGAGGCCCCGGCCCACGCCCCCGGTCAGCGGGTCCGGAAGCGGCGGTAGAGGTTACGGGCCACGTACACGCCCGGACCTCCGAAGCCGACGATGTCGACGCGTCCGTCACCGGTGATGTCGGCGAGGAAACGGGGGTGGTGGCCGACGCGCCAGGCGCCGGCGTCGTCGTCGTACCCGAAGCCTCGGCAGACCAGCTGGGCCTGTTCGAACCGGCCGTCGCCGAGGTTGTGCGCCACCCAGACCCCTTCGTCGCCGAAGCCTACGATGTCGGGGGTGCCGTCGCCGGTGACGTCGGCGAGGAAGCGGAGGTGCTTGTCGGGCGTCCATCCCTGGGCGGTGCCGAAGTCGTTCAGGACGAGCTTCGAGGGCTCGAAGGTGCCGTCGCCGAGGCCGCGCGCGACGACGACGCCATGGGGGCCGAAGCCGATGACGTCCGTCGCCCCGTCGCCGGTGGTCCTGTGCAGGAACCGGGGGTGCTCCTCGGTCGAGGCCCACCCCCGGTCGGTCCCGAAGTCGTCGATGACGTACAGGGGTTCGGCGAAGGTGCCGTCCTCGTCCTGGAGGGAGATCCAGACGCCGTCGTCGTGGCAGCCGACGAAGTCGAGCCGGCCGTCGCCGGTGGTGTCGGCGAGGAAGCGGGGGTGCCTGTCGGCCCGCCACCCGCCGGCCTTCTCCCCGTGACCGAACGCCCGGAGAGCGGGCTCGTCGTTCAGTGGCGCGAACTTCCCCTCCTCGTCCTGGAGGGAGATCCAGACGCCGTCGTCGTGGCAGCCGACGATGTCGAGCCGGCCGTCGCCGGTGGTGTCGGCGAGGAAGCGGGGGTGCCTGTCGGCCCGCCACCCGCCGGCCACATCGCCGTGGCCGAAGGCCTTGAGGGCCGGGGCGCCGCCCGGGGGCGCGAACGTCCCGTCCTCCTCCTGCCGGGTCACCCGGACACCGTCCGCGGCGAGCACCACGATGCCGGGCCGGCCTTCGCCCGTGAGGTCCACGAAGGTCCACAGGTCCTCGGGGCTCGGAGAGGGAGCGGGCGGGTGCAGCACGCGCTCCTCGTCCTCGAACGTACCGTCACCCCGCGCGGCCGCCGTCACCGCCCCCTTGGCCGGCTTGAGCGCGACGATGTCCGCCGGCGCCTTCCCGGCCGTCTCGGCGAGGAACCGCGCACCGAGACCGGCCCACCAGCCCGGTCGTCCGTCGGGGCGGGGCGCGGCTCCTTCGCTCTTCCACCCGCCGGCGTCCTGGTCGGTTCCGAACCGGTCGAGGACCAGCAGGAGTTCACTGAACGAGGGTGTCGCACCGGGTGCGGGCCGCAGTGCCGGAGAGGGAGCCAGCCGCCAGGACTGCCGGCCGTTCCAATGACCCAGCCTCGCCCAGCGCAGCACGGGGTCGCCGACACGCTCGGGCTCGGCCGGGACGAGACGCCACCGCTGGCTCTCCGCGTCCTCGTCGTACGCGCGAAGGAGGACCGCAATGCCGTGCTCGGCGGACGCGTCGAGAGCGTCGCCGGGGTCGAGTTCGAGGTCGAGGGCGGTCTCGTCGGCCGCGCTCTCGATGCAGTAGAGGTCCGCTTCACCCTCGACGGGGACAAGGCGCCACTGCTGGCTCTTCTTGCCGTCGGCGGCGTCCGCCTGCCGGACGCCGCCCCCTGCGGCGGCGGGTCGTTCGAGTACCTTGCCGTCGGTCGCGTTGCGGATCACGTAGACCTGCTCGTCCGGTGCGGACCGCACGGGGACGATCTGCCACTGCTCCGAGGCCGGACCGCCTTCAGGGAACTCACGGACGACGAGCGCTCCGGCCTGCCCCGGCGCGGCCCCGCCGTCGAGGGGCTTCCCGGTGGCGGCGTTGACGATCTCCAGTTTCAGTTCTTCGGTGGGCACGGGCATCGTGGTGCCTCTTCCAGGCGGTGCGGACGGTGACTCGGAGCGGGTGGCGTACGGCGGTGGCCGCCGGTCACGTGAAGACGTGGTGGTACGGGACGTTCCACTCGCTGGGCAGACGGGGGTAGAAGGTGTTGATGACCGTCCCGGTGAAGTCCCCGCCCCAGTTGTGAGTGAGCCGGACCTCGCTGTTGGCCGCCACCGCGTGGTCCTTGAACCCGAGGATGGTGTCGGGGTGGGTGATGGGGACGAAGGTGATCCCGCCCCACGGTGTGACCGTGACGACCCAGAGCTGGGTGTCCTCAGGTGCGCCGTTCTTCCCCCGCCACTTGTCGGCGACCTTGTCCGGCAGACCCACCTGGACGGTGTCCGCCGTGCTCTGAGGAGCGTCCTGGTGGACGGTCATGCGCCGGCGCTGCGGCTTGGGCGTGCCGTCGTCGCCGCGTCCGGCGGCGGTGTCGCCCCCGCCCGGGCGCTTGGGCGTCGCCTGGCCGGCGGCGCTCTCGATGAAGTACAGGGGGCGCTGTCCGAAGAAGCCGGCGGGGGTGATGTGCCAGAGGTGGCCCTTGGCCTCCTTGACGGTCTCGTCCAGGGCCGTGGCGAGCTGGACACCCTTGTCGTGGCTCTCCTCGCCCAGCTCGGCGGGCCGCAGGTAGCCGCCGTTGAAGGCGTGGACGAGCATGACCGGCCGGTTCTCGACGAGTGCGGCCACGATCGCGTTGTCGTAGCTGTTCACCGCCACCGGGCCGCCGACCACCAGATTGGACATCGCCGTGCGTTCTTGGGTGTACATCGAGAAATCCTCACCTGTTCCGAACGTGAAGAACAATTCTTCGGCCGAGGTCACGCTACCCGCTTGCGAGAGCACCCAAAAGTCATCGGTCAGGTAGAGGAGAGCGAAGAAAGGTCACTTCATCAGCGTTTCGGAAGTGATTTCCGAAAATCGACCACTCGATTGAGCGGAAGTGCTCGATCCACTCGCCCTGATAAAGAGGGAGTGCGGTAACTTCAACCGCCGGAACATGCGCACATTCATGTTTGCTTTTCGTTGGGCGCGGTTCGGTCGAAATGAGTCGAGGACGGGTAGATGCCTTCCACCGCATACAGCCTGGTAGATGCCAAGCGTCAGCCGCTGACGAAGAAGAACCTGCGGGAACTCCACATCGAGCAGATCTGGCAGTCGATCCTGGACCATCCCAACCTGGTCTACGTCGACCCCTCCGGCGTGAAGCACAAGCCGGTCGGGTTCTCCGTGAACAAGTCGAGCTTCGGCGCCTTCTCCGGGACCGCGTTCGAGCGGGGCTGGCTCGCCTACATGAACCTCGGGGAGCCGTTGATCGAGGTGCGGGGCGACATCGGCCAGCCTCCGCCCGACACCTTCTCCTCACGCACCTACGTCAACCGCAGCAGCACCGAGATGACCTTCACCGACTCGGTCGACTTCACCGTGTCGAACGGGGTCACGTGGTCCCTGCACGGGGACGCCAAGCTCACCTTCGGCGGCAGCGTCGGCGCCTCGCTCCAGCTTCAGCTGCAGAACCAGCTCCGCCTGGACCTGCAGGCACAGCTCGCGGCGTCGTGCCAGAACGGTACGGCGAACAAGAACGCGAACACGGTGACCAACAAGAACAGCAAAGACAGCGTCGGGGTCGACAACGCCAACACCACCGAGACCTCCGCGAGCAGCTCCGCGACGAACTCCTCGTCGAACACGATGACCAACTCGGTGGGGTTCACGACCACGGGCAGCGCAACCGGCAATGCCTCGCTCAATGCCCAACTCGCTCTTGGCATCGCGGCCACCGTCGGCGGCTCCCTGAACACCAGCTGGGCCTCGAAGTCACAGATCTCCGGCAAGGTTCCGGCCAACTCCCGCGTGCAGACCATCGTCACGCAGCGGCGCACCCGCAAGCAGTACACCTATGAGATCCCCGTGACCTTCTCCGGGCTGGTCGCGGTGGAGTACGCCGTACCGGTGGCGGTCCTCTCACCTCCGCAGCCCGGGACCTACCCCGGCCTCAACAGGATGGTCGCGCGCGACATCGGCGACATCGGCCTGGCACCCGGCGGCTTCCGCATGAAGGGATTGGCCGAGGTCGTCTCCTCCCTCGATGTCCACCACGCCATGCTCGACGTCGAAACCCTGACCGTCAGCCAGCAGACGCTCTACAAGCAGCCCTGACCGCGCGGCTGCGCCTCCACGACAAGGACGACCAGAGGTGACGACCATGGTGTTCGACAACATCTTCAACTCCGCGGGCAAGGGCGCGGGGCTCTTCTCCGTGACCACCGACCGTACGAAGCCCCGGCCGGGCGAGGACGTCGACTTCGAGGACTCCGACGACGACACCTACGACGACACCGAGCCCAGCCTCTTCCACAACGCGATCCACGGCGCCTCCTCCCGCGCGAAGATCGTCCAGGAGACATCGCCCGAAGCGCGGGCCGTCCTGGGCTTCCTCGGCTCCTTCATCCAGACCACCCAGGCGTCCGCCGGCCGGCAGGCCCAGTACGCCCAGGACCCCGGCTCGGTCACCAAGGCCGCGTCCGACGGCATGCAGCAGGCCAGGGCGACGGTGGAGGAGGACAGCGGTCTGAAGAAGGACGAGGACCTGGAGGACAGGCCGAAGAAGAGCGATTTCACCAAGCCCCCCAAGACCCCGGATGCTCCGAAGGCTCCAGACGCCCCCAAGGCACCTCAGGCGACCGCGGAGAAGCCGTCCCGTTCCTCGTAGGCTTCGGGGAGCGAGAAGCAGAAGGCAGATCACCTCTGCCGCCTTCTGCGCCGAATGATGAGCAACTACAGCCGACGGCCCGAATCCCGCAGTTACTGAAATCGGCCGCGCAGGGAGGTGACCTTTCCGACTGGAAGCGTTTGCGACTCTCGGAAATTGGAAGACAACCGTCCGCGTCGGACGGTTGGTGGGTAATGAAGGGATAGCGATGAGCACTCCTCAGACGGCGAATACGGACGGCGAGGGCTTCGTCCCCTTGATCCGTACGATCATCGGCAACGGCACCAAGGCGTTCAAGGGGGATGGTGAGGCCGCTGTTTCGGCGCAGCTGGCCCACGGGTTCGGGGTCGTGGTGGACAGCGCGGGCACGATCTACTTCTCCGACCATGGCAACCACCGCGTCCGCAAGATCACGGTGGACGGGAAGGTCAGCACGGTCGCGGGAAGCGCCAACGGTGGGAGGTTCGCGGGTGACAACGCACCCGCCGTCTCGGCTCAGCTGAACTGGCCACGTGGAGTGGCGGTGGACGGCGCGGGCAACCTCTACATCGCCGACGGCAACAACCACCGCATCCGCAAGGTCACCCCTGACGGGACGATCACCACGGTCGCCGGCGCCGGTACTCCTGGTTTCGACGGGGACGGCGGCCCGGCCACCAAGGCCCGGCTCAACACCCCGTTCGCGGTGGCGGTGGACGGCGACGGTGCTCTCTACATCGCCGACTACAGCAACAACCGGATCCGGAAGGTCACACCGGACGGAACGATCACCACGGTCGCGGGAAGTGCCACCGGCGGATCCAGGGGAGACAACGGCGCGGCCACTTCGGCCCAGCTGAACCGTCCTCACGGTGTCGCGGTGGACGGCGCGGGCAACCTCTACATCGCCGACAGCTACAACCACCGCATCCGGAAGGTCGCCCCTGACGGAACGATCACCACGGCCGCCGGGGCCGGTACTCCTGGTTCCGACGGGGACGGCGGCCTTGCCACCACGGCCCGGATCAACCTCCCGACCGATGTGGCGGTGGACAGCACCGGTGCGCTGTACATCGCCGAATACAGCGGTCACCGCGTCCGCAAGGTCGCCCCCGACGGGACGATCACCACGATCGCCGGCACGGGCACCTCGGGATCCGGCGGCGACGCGGGCCCGGCCGCCTCGGCCCAGCTGCTCAACCCCCTGGGCCTCGCGGTGGACAGCGTCGACACCCTCTACATCACCGAGTACAGCGGCCACCGCATCCGGAGGATCATCTCGGAGAAGATGGCCGGCCGTCCCGAGTCGGGCGCCGTCGTCTCCTGGGCCAACGTCCGCAGCCGGCTGTGCGTCGGTATCCACCGTGAATCCCTCAAGGACGGCGCCCCGGCCCACCAGTCCCTCGCTTCACCGCGCAACCACCAGAAGTGGCGGCTGATCGCCACCGGGCAGGCCGACGGCGAGATCCTGTACCGGATCGAGAACGTCCGCAGCGGCAAGGTCCTGGAAGTCATCGACGCCCAGGAGACGGCCGGAGCGCCGATCGGACAGAACTCCTACAAGGGCAGCGACGCCTCCCACCAGCAATGGCGCCTCGTTCCCATGAGCTCCGAAACCGACGCGTCCAGGATCTACGAGGTCGCCAACCTCCACAGCGGGCTGCTCCTGCACGTCGACACCACCGCCCCCGCCGCCCTCACCCAGCGGAGCCCGGACGGCGACCACCGCAACCGCCAGTGGCAGCTCCTGCCCGTCTGACCCTCCTGCCAGCCCTGCCCGTCACCTCCGAGGGACGAGGTCCCCGCTGTCCCGCCGGTCTCGTGTCGCCCTTCGCCAAAGCCGGCGGCCCCCGCCGGCTTCCACCCCCGCAACCCCACCGGAAAGATCTGCTGATGTCCGCGACACAGTAGGGGGGCACTGGTTCCTCCTCCCGACCCACCTGGGCGGCAGCCCCCGCTGATCAGCGCGCGGTCGTGGGGGCCGGGCACCCCGGCAGGGCCGGCCGGTCCTTCGTGCGTACGGCGGGGAGCCAGGCCGTGGGGGGCGTGGAGCCGGAAGGGAGGCGGACGCGGAACCAGCGGGTGGACTGCTGGTCCTCCTCGTTGATGATGGGCTGCCCGTCGGAGACCTGGCAGTCGGCCGCGAGGACGTCGCCGTGCCACACCCGGGTCGCCACGACGTTGTCCGCGGCGTACGGCCGCCGGGGGTCGATCGCCAGGCCCAGACTGCACTGCCGGTCCCGGTCGGCCCGCTCCCGACACCCCTTCTCGGCGTTGAACACCCGGATCGCGCCGGCCTTCGCCCCCGCGCCACCGGGAGGTGCGGACGGGTTCGCCCGCACCGTGTCCGACCACAGGGTCACGCCCGCGATCCCGCACAGCGCGGTGGCCAGGACGGCGGCGCGGGCCCGGCCCCGCAGCCGGCCCGCCCCCGTCCCGCGGGTTCCCTGTTCGGCGGCGATACGGGCGAGCAGGCTGTCGGCGGTGTGCAGGGCGCGCGCCGCGTGGGTGGGGGCGAGGCAGTCGGCGGCCAACGCCCGCCAGAACGGCGGCACCGCGGGGTCGATGCGCAGCGGCACCCGCCCTTCGCCGTACCCCTGCACGGCGGCGCCCCGGGCCATGGGTGTGGCGCCGGCGAACGGGGAGGCGCCGGAGGCGAACACCTCGTGGATGATGATGCCCAGGGCCCAGATGTCGGCGCTCGGCCGGACCTGTACACCGAGTTCCCCGAGCGGCGCCCGCCAGCGCTCGGGCGGGAGGTAGTCCAGGGTGCCCATGGGCGGCGCGTACCCGTGCGTGCCCGTCATCTCGGTGGCGAGGCCGAAGTCCGAGAGCTTCACGGAACGGTCGGTGCCCAGTAGGACGTTGTCCGGCTTGAGATCGGCGTGGACCCAGCCCGAGCGGTGGAGGTGGGCCAGTCCCTCGCAGATCCCCGCGATCAGCCGGGGGCGGTCGGCCTCGGCCACCCCCGCGTCGAGGAGTTCGCGCAGACTGCGTGCGGCTCGCTCCATGACCAACACGATCGCGCCGTCCAGCGAGGGGCGGTCGGGTGCGGCGAGGACGAAGGAGTCCAGGAGACCGATCAGCCGGGGGTGGCCCGCCCTGCGCCCGAGTTCGACCTCGCGGCGCGCGGATTCCACGATCCTGCGCGTCTGGCGCGGGGCGTACCCGGCGGTCGGCATGATTTTCAGCGCGACGTCGGCTTGTCCCGTCGGCATGCCCGCAGGGGCCACCCCGCCGGTCCGCCTGGGGTACCCGTCGGCGGGCCGTGCCGCGTAGACCGTGGACCAGCCCCCGGACCCGATCACGTCCGTGACCGTCCAGTCGCGCACCCGGTAGCCGGGCGGCAGGAGGTCCCCGCGCTCGCACTCCGTGGTGTCGCGCAGGCCGCTCGGCGGCGTCATCGCATGCTCTGCCGCTCCCGCCCGCCGGCCCCCGTCAGGGGCGGCAGCAGCGCGAGGTGCTCCTCCCGTACGAGCCCGAACCGCAGCGCGAGCCCCACGATCTCCTCCCGCTTGCCGTTGCGGCGCTCGCTCCTGCCGGGTTCGCGCAGGTCCGGGGCGCCGATGCGCAGCTTCTCCTCGGCGAGGTAGTCGATGTGCGAGCTGACCGCACGCGCGGTCAGCGTGCCGCAGATGGGGTGCCCCCTGAGCCGCTCGACGATCTGGGGAGTCGTGGGGACCGCCACGCGGGACTGGTCGCGCAGGCGCGGTTCGCAGAGCGCGACGAGTACGAGGAAGTAGGCGGCCGTCTCGTCCAGGGAGTACGCCGTGACCGTGAGGCGGTCCCAGGGGCCGCCCATGGCGTCCGGGTCCAGATAGACGTGGTCGGGCGCGAACACCTGGAAGGAGACGGTGACGTCGCTGCGGGTGGGCAGCACCACGCGGGAGAACTCGAACGGGACGGGCGCCCCGACCCGTCGCGGCGGAACCCTCAGGTACTCCCCCGCTCCCTCCGGGTTCTCCACCAGGTAGCTGTGGGTGGCACTGTGGTTGGTCAGCTGCCAGTGGTCGTCGGCGACGCGGATCTCCCCGGCGAGCCGGGAGATCGCCGGGTCGGCGAGGCGCAGTTCGACGGGGACCGTCGATGAGCCGCGTCCGAAGCGGGCGGCCTCGCCCGGTCCGAGCCGCAGCGTCACGGGGTCACCGTACGGTTCGCCGCCGTCGGCGCCACTGCACCCCTGCGGCAGATGGACGACTACACCGCTCATGGTTCCCCCTGTTCCACGCGTCGCTGCTCGGACGAGTGGAACAATACTCATCTCTCGAGGGAGTTCATCGGCGTACTTCGGCCACTTCGGCAGGGCAGCGCCTGCCCGGCTTCCGCCGGGTCGGGAGCCCACCCCGGCGCCCAGGGAAGCCTCCCGGTCTCCTTCCCATCCGGCTCACCCACCCTCCCGCAAGGGCCTCCCGTGGTGAGCCGGGTCAGGTCGACTCCGTGTCAGCAGTGGTATCCGTCCTGGGGGTCACGGCGCCGCCTGCCCGTCCCTTTTCCCCTTTCACTTGGCGAAATCCACACTCCACGATCCGCCCTCCGCACTCAGAGAGCGGGACTGCCCGATACGACGGGGACGACCGCTCGGTCGCCGAAGGCCGTCCACGGCTGCCATCCGTCGCTCGGCCGGTCCTGGACGCGGGTGCGGATCCGGCCCTCGGCGGTGACGGCGAAGACGTGCGTCCGCCCGGTGGAATCGAGCGCGGTGGCCGGGGTGGCGGCGAGCCTGATGCCGGGCTCGCCGAACTCCCCGCCGGAATCCCAGCTTCCGCCGGGGGTGGTCTGCCAGCGGTGGCCGAGCCGGGCGCCACCGGGCGTCAAGGAGAAGGCCTCCAGGCGGCCGTCGGCGTTGACGGCGAACGCCGGGGCGGCGGCGCTCCAACCGAACAGGGGCAGCCAGTCGTCCCAGCCGCCGTTCGCCGCGAACTGCCGCCGGCCGAAGGTTCCCACGCCCGACGGTCCGATCGCGGCGACGGTGAGCCGGCCGCTGCCGTCCCGGGCCACCCTCGGTGCGGCGCCCGCCGCGGTGCCGAAGCGGTGCCATGCGGCGGTCCAGGCACCGCCCGGGGTCTCCTGCCACCGGTGGACGATCCCGGAGCCGCCGGGCGAGAGGGCGAACACCTCCAGGCGGCCGTCCGCGTTGGCCGCGACCACCGGGGGCGCGCCCGCCGCCCCGCCGAAGCCGGGCTCCCACGGGTCCCAGGCCGGGGATCCGGGTGACCGCTGCCGTCGCCGGGCGACGGACGCGCCGCCGGGGCTCAGGGCGAACACCTCCAGCCTGCCGTCGGCGTTACGTGCGACGGCAGGGGCCGCGCCGGCCGGGCCTCCGAACTCCTCCCAGTCGTACCAGCCTCCGTCCGGCCGCTGCACCCGGTGGTGCAGGTTGGCTCCGCCCGGGGCGAGCGAGAACACTTCGAGCCTGCCGCCGGCGCCCTGGCCGAGGGTGGGAACGGCCCCGGCGGGCCCTCCGAAGGGCTCCCACTCCGACCAGGCGTCGGTGTCCGGGGCGAGCTGGACGCGCCGCAGCATCGAGCGGTCGGAGGCGTCGAGCGCGAACACCGTGAGGCGGCCGCCGACGTCGAGGCCGGCCACCGGATTGTCCGCGCTCTGCCACGGCGGCGGCGTGTCCCGCCATTCCAGGGGCGCCACGTGCAGCCCGTACCGGAACCAGCCCGCAGCGCTGGCGTACCAGGCGTCCCCGTCCGCGAAGACCTCGACGGCGTGGCCGGACACATGGCCCGCGTAGCCGTCGAGGCCGAAGCGGTAGGGGTCCCGGGACGCCAGCACGTCCGTGCCCTCGTAGCCGCCCCTCGGTCCCGTGAACAGGTAGTACCAGCCGTCCCGTTCGACCACGTACGGGGACTCGGTGACCGAGACGGTCGTGTCCGTGGTCGCGTCGGTGAACGCGACGCCCGGCTCGCTCCAGTGCAGCAGATCGGCGGACCGCCGGAAGGCCACGACGTGGTGGCCGCCCGCGCCGGAGAGCTCCGTGTAGTACATGACCCATGCGTCGCCGACCCGCAGCACCATGGGGTCGCGCGCCGCGAGTCCGCGGAAGAGCGGGCCGGACGGCTCGCGCGTCCAGTTGAACAGGTCGGGCGAGGTGGCGAGGTTGATCGCGGCGCCACCCGCTCCGCCCGCGGCGTAGAACATCCAGAACCTGCCACCCGCGGCGACGACGTGCGGCGCCCACAGGTGTTCCTCGCCGAAGTAGGAGGGGTCGACGGTGAGCGCGTCGGCGTGGGTGGTCCACGGACCGTGCGGGCTCGGCGCGGAGGCGTGGACGAAGGAGGTCTCCCCCGTGCTGTCCGGGGATGCGCCGCGCGGAGCGCTGTTCCCGACGATGCTGAACAGGTGCCAGCGGCCCTGGGCCTTGATCAGGGTGTGGTCGTTGAGGTAGCGCGGCCCCGCGGGGGTGGCCGGGTCGTAGACGTACGCGAAGGGGCCGGCGCCGACCCACCGGGCGGGCGGTACGGCATCGGCGGCGCGGTAGGCGGCCGCCGGGGCCGCGGCCGCGGTCCGGCCAGTGTCCAGGAACGGGAACGTGCCCGCCCCGGCGGCGCCCCGCAGGAGGGTGCGCCTGCTGATCGCTGGCATGAGTCTCTCCAGGGAAGCCGCGCGGTCGGCGGTGCCCGAACGGGGGGCATGGCCGACCACGGGGGCGTGTGTGGCGGTCGGAGACCGGTCAGCCCTGGGTGGGGCCGGCGGTGCTGTTGAGCCAGGTCCATTCGGACCAGGTGGAAAAGCCGGTCTGCCATGTGTGGAAGGTGCCGGTGTGGTTGGTGCCGAAGACTTCCATCCGGCCGTCGGCATTGGTGACCGCCGTGACCTCGGTGCCGCCGCCGCCGAAGGCGTTCCAGTCGCCGTACGCCCCGTTGACGGCGCGCTGCCAGGTGTGCATGGCCGTACTGCCGTTCATGGCGAAGACCTCGACCCGGCCGTCCGGTGTGCGTTCGCTGCTGAGTTGCGCGTCGGCGGGACCTCCGGTCCCCTCCCACTCTGACCAACTGGCTCCGCCGGTCTGGTACTTGTGGAACACCCCGTTCGGACCGGAGGCGAACACCTCCAGGCGGCCGTCGGCATTGTGGTCGACGGTGAGGTCGTGGCCGCCGCCTCCGAAGGTCTCCCACGGGGACCAGCCGCCGCTGGGGGCCGTCTGGTAGGCGTGCTGGAAGGTGTCGGCGCCCAGGGCGAACACCTCCAGGCGGCCGTCGGGCGACTTCTCCATCTCCACCCGGCTGTCGGCGGGGCCGCCGCCGGTGGCCTCCCACTCCGACCAGCCGCCGTTGGGGACGAGTTGGTACCGGTGGAAGAGGCCGACGGGCCCGGAGGCATAGACCTCGATGCGGCCGTCGGCGTTGACACCGGCCGCGGTGTCGCGGCCGCCACCGCCGAAGGTCTCCCAGTTCGACCAGCCACCGGAGGGGGACAGCTGCCAGCGGTGCTGGAAGGTGCTGCCCGACAGGGCGAACATCTCCAGACGACCGTCTGCATTGGGCGCGATCGCCAGTTCGGCGTTGCCCGGCCCGCCGAGCGGTTCCCAGGCCGACCAGTTACCGTTCACTTCCTGCTGCCAGGCGTGGTGCACCCCGTCGGCGCCGGCGACGAACACCTCGAGCCGTCCGTCCGCCGACCGCGCCGACACCACGCGTCCCGACTCCGCCGGATACACCGCCGGCTTGGGCCGCGGCCCGCCGCCCGGGGTGCAGGGCAGGACGACGCCGCGCTCCGCCAGGTAGGCCTCGGGGTCGATGCCGTAGGAGGTGGACCGGTCCCCCCAGATCCGCAGGTGGAGGTGGGAGCCGTCGACGTTGGTGCCCTCCGCGCCCATCAGGGCGATCTGCTGGCCTGACACGACGTGGTCGCCCACGGAGACGTCGCGGCGGGACATGTGCCCGTACTCGGAGATCCGCCCGTCGGGGTGGAGCACGCGGATCCACTGGCCGTAGTCGCCGGTGTATCCGGAGATGGTCACTTCGCCGTCGCCGACGGCGTAGATCGGTGTCCCGACGTCGTTGGCGATGTCGACGCCGTTGTGGCCGCTGTGGAAGTGCTGGGACACCCAGCCGGTGGTCGGGCAGGCCGCGGTGGGCTCGGCGGGCCGGGCCTCGGCCGAACCCGTGGCGGCCGGCACCGACAGCGCCGAAAGGAGCACGGCAGTCGCCGCGAGGACACGGCTCAGGGGGCCGTTCACGCCTTGCGCAGCCGGTCGATGATGCCATTGATGTCGTCCTGCAGCAGATCCCGGCGGACATAGTGACCGCCGCCCACCTCGTGCTGCTCGTAGGGGATGCCCGCGCGGTCGAGGTTCCACTTGAACTCCCGCTGGGTGGCCAGCACCAGGGTTTCGTTGGCGTAACCCTGGATGTCCTCGGGGCTGGTGCCGGCGACCAGGAAGACCCGCTTGTTCCGGTAGCTCTCGATGCGCTCGCACGGGTTGTCCGCGCTGACCCGGGCCTGGTCCCAGAAGGGCACGCCATAGATGCTGCCGCCGTTCAGCTCCACCGCGGCGGAGGAGGCGTTGGCCCAGTGGGTCACCAGGTCGCCGTTGCCCCCGCGCAGGTTGGCCGGGCCGGAGTGGGCGCTGACCGAGGCGAAGTGGCCGTAGTACTTGGCCGCGTACTTCAGGGCGCCGAAGCCGCCCATGGAAAACCCGGAGACGGCGCGGCCGTCGTATTCGGCGTAGGTGCGGAAGTTCGCGTCGATCCAGGGGATCAGCTGACCTATGTGGAAGTACTCCCAGTTCCGGGCACCGATGTTGGAGCTCACCGGGTTGGAGTACCAGCCGGCGCGCCCGCCGTCGGGCATCACGACGATGAGGTCCTTCCAGGCGGTCAGACCCCGGATGTCGTGCAACCGGTCGAAGGTGATGAAGTCCTCCAGGCCACCGTGGAGCAGGTAGAGGACGGGGTAGCGGCGCCCGCTGGTGTGGTAGCCGTCGGGAAGCAGCACGTTGACGGCGGGGGTCCAGCCGCCGATGGCGGACGTCTGGAACCGGTAGTACCACATCCGGGGATCCTGCTCGCCGCGTTCCGTGATGTGCAGGCCGGGAATGTCACCGACGGCGGAAGCGGTCGACGCGGCGGCGAGGACTCCCGCGCCGCCCATGGCCATCGCGGCCGTGAAGCCACCGGCGGCTTTCAGGATGTTCCTGCGGCTGGGGTGCTGCGCGCTCACTGTGTCCTCCTGGTCCGGAGCCTGACGATGCTTCCGGAAGGTAGCAACGGTGCCCGGGCCGGGAGACCCCGGAAGATTCCGGACTGACAGGGGCCGGGCACGTCGGCTAAGGGCTGTGGCGGGGGCATCGGGGAACGGTCGGAGCCGGTGTCGGCGTCATCGGGATTTCATCGCTCCTCCCTAGCGTGGCCGCGGTCAGACGAAGGCCCGGACCACAGGGGAGGACGGCTCGATGGCGCGGAGGAGTTTCAGAGCGAGGCTGCCGATGGTGGCCACGGCCGCGGTGGCGGCGGTGATGAGCACGATGGCGGCAACCGGGGCGCCGGCTCCGGGACAGGCGCCCGACAAGCCGACCATCCGTTACACCGAGTACGGAATCCCGCACATCATCGCTTCCGACTGGGCGGGACTGGGCACGGGCTACGGATACGCCGCGGCCAAGGACAACATCTGCACCTTGGCCGACACCTATCTGATGGTCAACGCCCAGCGGTCCCGCTATCTGGGGCCGGACGGCAGGGCGAGCCCCGGCGAGCACCAGAACACCACGACGAACCTCAACAGCGACATCTACTTCCAACGGATGAACGACAACCGGGTGGTGGAGCGGCTGATCGACCTGCCCGCGCCCAACGGACCGGAGCCGGAGGTCAAGGAGGCCATTCGCGGCTACGTCCAGGGGTACAACAGGTACCTGGCCGAGACGGGCGTGGACCACATCACCGACCCGGCCTGCCGCGGCAAGGCGTGGGTGCGGCCGATCACGGAGCTGGACGTCTACCGGCACGCGCACGCCGAGATCATCATGGGCACCGCCGACGTGCTGCTCGACGGCCAGGTGAACGCGGCTCCCCCGGGGGCTTCGGCCGCCGCTTCGGCCGCCGCCCCGCCGGCCTCCTCGGCCGCGGAGACCGCGTCGAAGATCCGTGACGCGATGGCGGTCAGCCGTCAGCAGAGCATGGGCAGCAACGCGCTGGCGGTCGGCTCGCAGGGCGTGTCGGGGGGCACGAGCATGCTGCTCGCGAATCCGCACTTCCCCTGGCAGGGCAAGAACCGGATGTGGCAGAGCCAGCTGACGATCCCGGGCAGGATCAACGTCTCGGGGGCCAGCCTGCTCGGCTTCCCCGCGGTGAACATCGGGCACAACGACGATGTCGCCTGGAGCCACACCGTCGCCACCGTGGCCCCCTTCGGGCTGTTCGACGTACAGGTCGATGCACTGCATCCGACCAACTACCTGGTCGACGGCGCCTGGGAGGCGATGACCTCACAGCAGGTCGGTGTCGACGTGCTGAACGCGGACGGTTCCATCGGCCGGGTCAACAGGACCCTGTGGGCGACGCGTTACGGCCCGATCACCACACAGGTGCTGACCGTCCCGCTGCCCTGGGTGGTCAGCGCGCACGCGGTGCGCGACGTGAACATGGACAACTTGCGGGCGCTGAACACCTGGTTCCGCCTCGATCAGGCCAAGGACGTCGACGAGGTGGTGAACACCCTGGAGACCACGCAGGGCGTCCCCTTCTTCAACACCGTCGCCTCCGACCGCAAGGGCAACGCCCTGTACGCGGACATCCAGGCCACCCCGAACATCACCGACGAGCACGCCCAGTCGTGCCTGACCCTGACCGGCCAGGCGCTGTTCAACCAGGTGCTGCGGCTGCCGAACGTGCCGCCGGTCTCCATCTTCGACGGCAAACGCAGCGCGTGCGACTGGCCCAGCGATCCGAACGCGGTCGCACCAGGGCTGCTGGACCCGCACAGGCAGCCGCGGTTGATCCGCAAGGACTTCGTCGGCAACGCCAACGACAGCGCCTGGCTGGCCAACCCCGAGCAACCGCTGTCCTTCCCCCGGGTGATGGGCGACACGGCGGCGCCCCGATCGCTGCGCACCCAGGAGTTGATCCTGACTGCGCAGAAGCGGATCAACGTCACCGACGGCCTGCCCGGCCGGGGGTTCACGCCGGAGAACATGCGGCAGCTGCTGTTCGCCGACAACAGCCGGGCCGCCGATCTGGCCCTCGACGCCACGGTGACGATGTGCCGGGCCCAGCCCTTTGGGCTCATCCTGGTGGACGGCCAGCTGGTCAACGTGAGCGAGGCCTGCCCGATCCTGGCCGGATGGAAGAGCCACGACTTCACGGCGGACAGCCGGGGGTCCTGGCTGTTCGAGAACTACTGGTACGCGCTGCTCGGCGGCCAGTCGGTGGAGAAGCTGCCGTGGCGGATCCCCTTCGACCCCAACGACCCGGTGCACACCCCCAACTCGCTCGACTCCGGGAGCTCCGCCGTCCGCGACGCGTTCGGCCGGACGGTCATCGCCTTCCGCAACGCGGGGATTCCGCTGAACGCGGCGTTGTCGGACGTACAGAAGATCACGCGCAACGGCGAGCAGATCCCGATCCACGGGGCGGTCCACGAGCTGGGCGTGCTGAACGTGGTCACCCCGGGCTCGGTCGACGGGAAGATGGACATCACCTTCGGCTCCAGCTTCGTCCAGCAGGTGCGGTTCACCGCCGACGGACCGCCGCAGGCCTCTTCCGTACTGGCCTACTCCCAGTCGGCCAACCCGAATTCACCGCACTACGCCGATCAGACCACGTTGTTCTCGGCCGGCCAGTGGGTGACCGAGCGGTTCACCGAGGAGCAGATCGCGGCCTCGCCGGCCTTGGAGGTCAAGGTCCTGAACTGAGACCGGTCTCCCGATCGGTCTCGCACCCGCACGACGACAGAACTCACGAGGGAGCACGCTGTGACGAGGACATCGAGTCGGTGGCGCATGGTGGTGGCCCTGATGGCCGCCGTGGTGGGAATGACGCTGCCGGCGGGTACGGCACAGGCCGCCGAAGGCACCGAGCCACCGAGGATGACGGACGGGTTCGGCCTGACCCAGGTCGACACGACGGTGGGCGGTCCGACCAACTTCTACATCACCGTGACCACACCTGAGGTCTCGGGCAAGCACCACATCAAGATCATCCTGCCGAGGGGCTACTACGACGACCCGGCCAGGCGCTACCCGGTGCTGTACTTCCTGCACGGTTCGCCCGACGACCCGATCCAGCAGAACTACCCGGCGCTGACCACCTCGAACGAGATGATCACCGTCATTCCGGACGGGGGTGCCCGGGGCTGGTACGCCAACTGGCTCAACCAGAGGACCGCGGCTGGTGCCCAGAACTGGGAGAACTTCCACCTCAAGCAGGTGATTCCGTTCATCGACGCGAACCTGCGGACCATCGCCGCCAAAAAGGCCAGGGCCGTCGCCGGTGTCTCCATGGGCGGGTTCGGGGCCCTGCACTACGCCCAGGTCCGCCCCGACCTGTTCGGCCAGACCGCGTCCCTGTCAGGTGACATCGACCTGTCGGTCCGGTCCATGGACCTGCGGATGGCCGTCGTCGCCTCCCTCGTCGGCTACTCCCCCGGCGTGGACAGTGACGCCGCGTTCGGCTCGCCCTACCCGGTGTTCAACGCCGACTGGAGGTTCAACGAGGTGGACCCGGCGGCGCACATGGACAAGCTCGCGGGAGTCGGGGTCTCCCTCTACGTCGGCAACGGACGCGGAGACGCCACCGACCTGGAGTTCTGGGTGGAGAGCGCGTCCAAGCACGTCAAGGACAGCATGGACGCCCTGCGCATGCCCTACTACTACGTCGACTACGGCGACGGCGGCGGCTGGGGCACCAACTGCAACGGCGGCCACAACGCCTGGTGCTGGGAAGCGGACCTCCAGGACCTGGTTCCCCGGCTGGAACGGTCCTTCGCCTCCTGACGGGAGGGCCGGGCCGCCCCGCTCCGGCGGCGGCCCGGTCCGGCGGCGGCCCGGTCATCCCAGCGGCGTGATGATGCCGAGGCCCGCTTCGTCCCCGCGCAGGACCAACTGGCGCGTCCGCTGCAGCAGCCGGCCCGGAGGAACGCCTAGTTCCTCGGCCAGCCGGCGGCGGGCCCGGTCGAACACGGCCAGCGCGTCGGCCCGTCGGCCGCTGCGGTACAGCGCCCGCATCAGCATCGCGGCCACCGGCTCGTGCAGGGGGTGGGCCGCGGACAGGGCGAACAGTTCGGCGACCGCTTCGGAGTGCTGCCCCAGCCGCAGCTGCCACTCAAGCTTCCGCTGCGCGATGGTGATCCTGCGCTCGTCGAGCCGCAACCGCTCCAGCTCGGCGAGCGGCCCGGGCAGGCCGGCCAGGGGCTGCCCGCGGAACAGGTCCAGCGCCTGCGAACACAGGCGGACCGCCTCCGCCGGTTCTCCCGCCCGGTCGGCCGCCGTGATGTCGGTGACCAGCTTCTCCATGCGGGACACGTCCACGTCGACCAGGCCGGAGACCAGCCGGTAGCCGCACCGGTCGTGCTCGATCACCGCGTCGGGGCGGCCGTCCCCGGTGCGCAGGGTCTTGCGCAGCCGGTAGATGTACACCGGCACCACGTTCGTGCCCGGCAAGTTGGTCCCCCAGACTCCGTCGAGCAGTTCCTGCTGACCGACCGTGCGGCCCGCGCACAGCGCGAGCGCCGCCAGTACGGCTTGCTGGCGCAGGTGCCCGAGCTTCAACGGCCGCCCGTCCTGCCATGCCTGCAGTGGTCCGAGCAGGGAGATGTGCGTCGTCGGTCCGGTATCCCGGCGGGTGGGGGCCCGCGGCGCCGGGTTCGCGGCCTGCGTGCGCGGGCCGCTGCCGGGGACGACCAGGCCGCTGTCGAAGGCGTGGACGATGGCGGCGGCCCGGTCGCGCAGCCCGAGCTTCACGAGGACCCGCGCGAGGTGTCCGGCGACGGCGTCCTCGGACAGGGCGAGAGCGGCAGCTATCTCGTCGTCCCGCAGGCCGCAGCCGACCGCGTGGAGCACCTTGCGCTCCTGGTGCCCGAGCGCAGTGGCGATCGGTTGGCAGGTGGTGGCGGTCGTCGGCATCGCTGCTCCCCCGGGCTCCGGGCTGATCGGTTCGGTCGGTCGGTTCCGCAGGTCTGGCGGAAGCCGTCGACAAAGTAGGGGGGAGAGCGCCGGGCCAGGCATCCGGAACGATCCGGAGTGACAGACGCGAAGCCCCCGACATCCCTGGACACGGCGCCGCCCCGGCGGCGTAGGCCCGTTGGCCCATCTGCCTTGCCAGCCACGGTAGTTGCCGATTCCATCGGCATTTCATCGGTGCGCCCTACTGTCGGCTGCCGACGACGGGAGAGCTCCGGTGACGACGTTAAGATCATGGTGCGGCAGAGTGCTCCTGCTGCTGATGGCAGGCGCGGCCGCCGTCGCCGCGACCGCGCCCACTGCCGCGATGGCGGCCGTCTCGTCCGACCGCGGCGGCCCGATCACCCGTAGCGAGGTGATCTGGCGGGCTCAGTACTGGCTGGACCAGCATCCCCCGTACAACCAGCAAGGGTCCGCGCCCGACGCCGGCGGTGATTTCCGCTACCGCACCGACTGTTCCGGTTACGTCTCCATGGCGTGGCATCTGAACACGAGCCCGAATACCCAAGGGTTGCCCGGCTATTCGCACGAGATCGCGCGGGACGAGTTGCGCGCGGGGGACATTCTCAATTCGTTCTACGACCACACCCTGATCTTCCACAAGTGGGAGGACGATCACGGCGGGTTCTCCTACTACAGCTTCGGCGGAGGTTCCAGCGGCGTAGAGCCTCCGGGGCACTTCCGCACGAACATCAACAACGCCACGATCGACGGTCACCCCAACGGCGACTACAAGGCGCTCCGGTACGACAACATCGTCGAGGAATCCGCGGCGCGGCCGCACCCCTACGCCCCGGGCCGGGTCACCTCCGGGCGGTCCGCGGACGGTCGGCTGGAGGCCTTCGCCGCCGGAGCCGACGGCGTGTACCACTCCTGGCAGACCGCGGTGAACGGCGCCTGGTCGCAGTGGCGGTTCGAAGGCGGACCCCGCAACGCGCAACTCTCCGTAGCGGCCAACGCCGACGGACGGCTGGAAGTTTTCGCCCTGTCCGACGCCACCT
>NZ_JBVILR010000024.1:0-43148 GCF_055580265.1 Streptomyces sp. NPDC032091
CGCCGCCGTGTCGATCGCCGTCTTGTTCTTCTCCAACGCGTCCAGGTCACCCGTGAACTGCGGAATCGTGCACGGATTGATCGGTACGTGGTCGGCCATGGCCCCCGCCCCCAGGTTTGATCTGCCTGTGCCAGCCTAACTGTCTACCGACGGGGGCCCTTGGACGCAAGTTCGATTCGGTGTGTCGCGGCCTAGCGGCGCCAGAACAGGTGGTGGGTCACCCCGCTCGGGCTGGGGACCACGTCCCTGTGGAAACGGTCGAGGAGGTCGTCCGGGGAGTTCCACAGACGGACGCCCGCGCCGGCGTCCACCGGTGAGACGGCCACGTGGAGGGTGTCGACCAGGTCGGCTTCGAGGAATTCGCGGATCGTGGTCACCCCGCCGCCCAGCCGGACGTCCTTGCCCTGCGCTGCCTCGCGCGCCCGGGCCAGGACGGTGGCCGGGTCGGCGTCGACGAAGTGGAACGTGGTGTCGGAGACGGTGAGGGAGGGGCGCGGGTAGTGGGTCATGACGAACACCGGCGTGCGGAACGGGGGTTCGTCGCCCCACCAGCCCTGCCACTCGGGGTGGTCCTCCCAGGGGCCGCGGTAGGGGGTGAACTTGTTGCGGCCCATGATCTCGGCGCCGATGTTGCGGTTCCAGTCGCGGGTGAAGTAGTCGTCCAGGCCGCGGCTGCCGCCCGGGTCGGTGCGGTTCGGCCAGCTCGCCGTGGCGCCGGCCCAGGAGAACAGGACCGAGGGGTCGAGGCCGTCGCCGAAGGGGCGGTCGAGCCGCTGGTTCTCGCCGGCGCCGATGCCGTCGCGGGTGACGTTGATGTTGACGGCCCGGAGGAGTTGGGGGGCCATGGCGGCCTTCCTTCCTGGTGGAGAGGGGGGAGTGATGGTGGTGCTGGGGGTGAGACTGCCGGGGAGGGCGGAACTCATCGGTGCGGGCCGGGATCGACGCGCGGACATGCCGCCTTCGGCGTAATGGGGGCGGGAGGGAGGCCGGGCGGCGCAGGGTGGGCGGGTGCGTGAGTGGTTCTCCGGGCTCGGTGGGCTGGTGCGGGCCGAGTGGCCGGGGGCGGCGCGGATCGTGGTGAGCGTCGCCGTCGCGTGGCAGGCCGCGCTGTGGCTGGGGGCCGCTCAGCCGCCGGTGTACGCGGCCGTGGTGCCGCTGGTGGCGCTGCGCGGGGATCCCGGTACGGCTCTGGGGGCGTCGGTGCAGCGGGCCCTCGGGGTGGTGGCCGGGGTGCTCATCGGGATCGGTGTGGTCAACGTGCTGCGGCTGTCGACCGTCGCGCTGGCGCTGGTGGTGGCCCTGGGGCTGGGTGTGGGGATGGTGCTGCGGGCTGGGGGCGGGCTGAACATCCAGGTGGCGGCGTCGTCCCTGCTGGTCTTCGCCAACGACGCGCCGGACGCGTACGCCTTCCACCGGGTGTGGGAGACGGTGGTGGGCGGTGTGGTGACGGTCCTCCTCGCGCCGCTGCTGTGGCCGCCCGACCCCCATCGGGTGCTGGGCGGTCTGGTCGAGGACTGCCGGCTGCGGGTGACGCGGGCCCTGACCGGGACGGCGGCGGCGCTGGGGGCCGGGCCGGATGCCGCGCGGGACAACCTGACGCTGGTGGAGGAACACGTGACGGCGGTCCACGCCGATGCCGCCCGGGCGGCGCAGGCGCAGCGGGCCATGCGGTTCAACCCGTTGCGGCGCCGGTACCGGGGGGCGGTGGCGGCCCGGGTGCGGGGCGTGGCCTTGGTGGACGGGCTCACGGCGCACCTGGTCACCCTGGCGCGGGAGGTCGCGGGGTTCGGCGGGAGGGAGGACCTGGCCGGGGACGTCCGGCGTGCGGGGGACCGGCTGCCCGGGCTCGCCTCGCTGACGGCCCGCGCCGTCGAGGCCGCCCTCGCGGGGGCCGACGCCCGGCCCGCCGTGGCCGCGGCCCGGGAGGAGCTGGCCGCCTGGTCCGGGGCGGACCCGCGCCCCGTGGCCGTGGCCCTGCGGCGGCCGTTCCAACGGATCCTGGAGGACCTGGACACCGCGCCGGGGCGTTGACGGGTGGTCCGACCTAGCATCCCCGCATGGGTGTGGACATGACGGTCCTGGTCGTCGACTGGGCGCACGTGAGGGCGGTGGCTCCGGAGGACCGGCTGCGGGTGCTGCAGGAGTCGGCGTACGCGGACGACGACGCCGACGGGGACGGTGCCGTCGTCGACGGGTGGGTGTGGCCGGCCGCCGGGTCGGAGCGGTCCTGGCTGGGGCGGTACGAGTTCCGGGGCACGCTCGGCTCGTACAAGCCGCACTTCCGGGCGGCGGACGGCTGGGAGAAGGTCCGGGGCGCCGTCGGGGGTGAGGTGCGGGCGGCACTGGACGCGTTCCTGGAGGGGCTGATCTGGTGGGGGCCGCGGGCCGACGTCGATGCCGAGCAGGTCGACCCCGGGGTGCTGCCCTCGCTGGAGGGGCTGTGGCGGTCGGGTCCGCTGATCGTGCGCGGCCCGGAGACGGTGGCGCGGCTCCGGCGGAGGTGGTGCGCGGCCGCCCCGGGGCTGGAGGGGGTACGGGTGCCGTACGGGGAGCTGGTGGCGCGGGAGCCGGGGGAGGGGGTCGCCGGGTTCGAGGAGTTCGCCGAGCTGGTGCGGGGCTGGGCCGAGGTGGTCGGCGAGGCGGACCGGCGGGGGTGGGGGCTGATCGGCCTGCCGATCTAGGCCGTCTCTTTCGGATCTTGCCGGTCAAGCCCGCGTCGTCCGGTGCCGTGCATCGGCGCGTTGGCGGGGCGCCCTTGTACTGGACGTACTCGGGTGCTCCGCCAACGCGGCGAGGTGCGGTGCCGGGCGGCGCGGGTCAGGCAAGATCCGGAAGAGACGGGCTAGGCCCGTCTCCTCCGGATCGTGCCGGGTCCGGGTGCTCCGGCACGGCGGGTGACCACGGATGCGTGCGGCTGCCAACGGTGCGGGCACAATGCGCTGTGACCTGTGATGTCTGTAGCCATGAGATGCGACGCCTGCCGGTGGACGACCCGCCGATGGAGTGGGGCGCGGCGGTGAAGGAACGCTGGTTCTGCCCCTGGTGCTACGCCTGGACGGAATTCGGATACGACCCGCGCGAGGTCTCGCGGCCGCAGTACGGCTACATCCAGTGGGAGCGCGCGGAGTCCCCGCAGCTCCCGCAGGGCCCCGCCCACGCGTACGACGTGGCGTACGCGTACTCCGGCGAGGGCTTCGGCGCGACGCTGTGCGGTCTGGCACACGAGGGCCTCACCACCTCGCCGTATCCGTGGATGCCCGAGTGGCCGAGCTCCTGCGAGGCGTGCAAGGAGGCCGCTGACGTCATCGACCGGCGCTGGCCGCTGGAGATGCGCAACGGCAACCGGTTCCACCCCGCCCCGCCTCCGGGTTCGGACTGGCCGCCCTTCTAGGGGTGTCGCCGACGGGCGGGAGCCGGTGTGCCGGCCCGCCGCCCATCGGTGTCCTGCCGTTCGACGGGCTCAGACGATCTGCACCGACCGTACGGCGACGAACGGGTACCAGGTGCCGCTGGCCTGGTAACTCGCGCCGGGATCCAGCACCTTCTCCTCCCTGCCCGCAGGGCATCCGGTGCCGAGGAACACCTTCAGCTTGCGGTCCGTGTGGTTGACCACCACGCGCTGCCCGTAGTTGTTGGGGAGAGTGGTGTCGTAGCACTGACCGTCGACCGGGTTGGTGATGTCCGTCGGGTAGATGTCGATGGTCCCGGTGGCGGCCTGGGCGTCGCCGACGCCGGTGAGCAGGACGGCTGCGGACAGCGCCGCGAGAACGGGGACACGGCGGCGGAGAGAGCGCATGGTTCTCCTTCAGCTGATCTGATCGTCGGGCTGAACCCTCGGGAATCCGAGGCCGTGCGCCACCGTAAACAGGGGCGATATCCGTCCGTTATCATCCGATTTAACCGCTCTAGGGCACGAGCACGATCTTCCCCTGGACGCGGCCGGTCTCGCTCAGCTCATGGGCCTTGGCCGCCTCGGTGAGGGGGAAGGTCTCGGAGATCGTGGGGCGTATGCCGTGCGCGTCGACGAGCTCGGCGAAGTCGGCCAGTACGGCGGGGGTGGGTTCCAGGAAGAACTCCACGAACCGGACGCCGAGTTCGGCGGCACGGGCCATGACCTCGGTGCGGTCCACGCCGACGCCGACGACGTCGACCAGGATGCCGCCCGGCTTGAGGGTGGGCAGGGAACGCGGGCCGTAGTCGTTGCTGATGGTGTCGAGCACGGCGTCGATGTCCCGCAGGGTCGAGAAGTCCCGGGCCGTGTAGTCGATCAGCTCGTCGGCGCCGAGTCCGCGCAGGTACGCGTGCTTGGCGGCGCGGGCGGTGCCGATGACGTACGCGCCTCGGGCCTTGGCGATCTGTACGGCGAGGTGGCCGACGCCGCCGGCCGCGCCGTGGATCAGCACGCGCTGTCCCGGCTGTACGTCGGAGAGGGTGATCAGGGCCTGGTAGGCGGTGAAGCCGGAGATCGGCAGGGCAGCGGAGCCGACGTGGTCGAGGGTGCGCGGCTTGGGCGCGATGCGGTCCTCGGACACGATGACGTGGTCGGCGTGGCTGCCGTGCGGGGGGACGGTCCAGCCGTAGACCTCGTCGCCGACCGCGAAGCGGGTCACGCCCTCGCCGAGGGCCTGCACCGCGCCGCTGAACTCGTGACCGAGGACGAACGGCGGCGGCCCGAAGAAGTCCACCTTGCCGATGCGGACCTTCCAGTCGGCGGGGTTCATACCGGTGGCCCGTACGGCCACGAGTACCTCGCCAGGGCCGGGGGAGGGGGTGGGTATCTCGGCGAGTTCCAGGACGTCGGAGCCGCCGATGGTCTGCTGGGTGATCACGCGCGTCATCGTCATGCCGAGCATTCTGCGACGGATGATCATGAGGGGGAAGCGGCCGGTTCGCCGTCCCGGTCAGGGGATGAGGTGGTCGAACTCGCCTGCCTTGACGCCCGCGATGAAGGCGGCGAGCTTGGCGGGGGTGGTGGTGACGATCTGCGAGGGGTCGTCGCTTTCGCGGATGAGGATGTGGCCGTTGTGGGGCGCGGCCTCTAGGCAGTTGCCCTCGGCGTCGGTTGACTTCGAGGACTTCTGCCAGGTGATGGATGCGTCCATGCCGTCTTCTCCCCTTGTCCGATTCGGTCGCACGCGCCTGCGCCAAGGCTGGCGGCAGTAGGCGTCGTTTGCGAGAGCGTTGTCGGCCACCTCGCAGTTGGCGCACGCTGCCGGTTGGGTGCGGGTGAGGGTGAGGTGGTCGACCGGGCGGACGCGCCATTCGGGGCGGAGGCCGTCGCGGAGGACGATGCTGAAGCCGGCGGTTTCGCCGCGGTGGAGGGCGGCGAGGGCCTGGATACGGCCGCCGCCGTCGGCCCAGGCGAGGGCCCGGTCCACCTCGGTGGGGGAGAGGGCGAAGGGGTGGGCGGTGCGGATCTGGAGCCGGATCAGCCGGATCGCCTCCTCGGGGGTGTCCAGCATGGCCCGGTCGAGGAGTTCTGGCGGTGCGTCGTAGGCGTCCGCGTAGCAGAGGGCCTCGAACCAGTAGCCGGTCCGGATCGCCACCGCGTGGTCCAGGGGAGTGGGCGTGGCCGTGGTCATGTGCCGGGCTCCTGCCGTCGCGGAGAGTCGCCCCCTCCCGGGCTGTGACGAGCAGCAGGGAGGGGGCAACCGGAGGCCTCTCCCGAACTGGCGCAGTGAGCGGGAGAGTTAAGCCGTCCCGGGGCGAGCCCGGCGGCGTAATGCGACGTTAGCGCTGGCCGCACGCGCGTATCAACCGTTTGACGTCTAACGGGTGATACGGCATATGCCAATCCGGCGTGCGGTGTGGATGTGAGTCGGCCCCCTGCCCGAGGAGGGCAGGGGGCCGGGTGTGCCGTGTCCTCAGGCGAGGTCGTCAAACTCGCCTGCGGCGGCTCCGTCGATGAAGGCCCGGAGCTTTGATCGGGAGGTGCGGATGACTACGCCGGGGTCGTCGCTTTCGCGGATCAGGACCTCGCCGTCCTGCACCGCGACCTCCAGGCAGTCGCCCGTATCTGCAGACCGGGAGGACTTGCGCCAGTTGATTTCCATTGTTCTCACGCCCTCATGCTTGTTGCGCCATCTCGCGGAGGAAGTCGCGAGATCGTTCTGGGTCGAGCGCCCGTTCCTCCGTCCGGTCCAGCACTGCGCGGTAGTTGACGAGGCGCGTTTCGGCGTCGAGCAGCACGGTGCCGGTTGGGACGTCGTTGTGGACGGTGTCGAGCTGCGGTACCGGGCCGTACGCGTAGAGCGTCGGGCCCCCGGCGTTGGGGAACCCGCCGGCATCGAAGGGGATCACCCGCAGGGTCACGTTGTCTCGTTCGGATTGCTTCAGTAGGTACTCAAGTTGGTTGACCGCGACCCTCCGGCTGCCGAACCTCATCCGCAAGGCGGCTTCGTGGATCAGGAAGGTGCAGGTGAGTGTCTCCTTGCGGTCCAGGACGTCTCGGCGTCGCATTCGAAGCGAGAGATATCGTCGCAGGTCCACGGGTTGCATGGGCGGAACGGCTTGTTCGAACACTGCGCGGGCGTAGTCCTCGGTCTGGAGTAGTCCGGGGATGTGAATGATCTGCACGCTCCGCAGTGCACGGGCGTGGTGCTCCAGTTCGCAGAGGTCGAGCAGGCTGGCCGGAAGCTCGTCGCGGTAGTCGTCCCACCAGCCGCGTCCGCGTTCATCGGCCATGGCTGCGAGGGCGTCGACGTAGGCCGGGTCGGGGCAGCCGTAGTGCCTCGCCCACGTGCGTACGCGCTCGCTGCTGACGCCGAAGCGGCCGCTCTCGACGTTGCTCATGTTGGTTCGGTCGGTGCTCAGTTGGGACGCGGCGTCGGTCATCGAGATGCCGGCGTGTTCCCGGATCTTGCGGAGCTCGCTACCCAGTCGGCGCTGCCGAGCGGTCGGAGCCTTCCTTGGCGGCATCGGCGCCCCCTCCTGTCGGCTCTCATCTTGGCCTGTGCCCGGGAGCAGGGTCCACCTGTCGCTTGGGTATGACGGATTCCGTAGAAACTGTGTGACGGACTCGCTACAGTCGGTGCTTGCACCGCGTCGCACGCCAGTAAGACCGAAGTGCAGCCGCTGACGCGCGCCTTGGGCGCGGGTCACCTGGGGGCGGCCAATGCCACGCATGGCGCAGGCAGCGCGAACTCGTACCGCGTTGGGAGAGACCACGATGAACACGAGCGTTTTACGGCAGGCCGACGAGCCCGTCCCCGGGGCCGGGCTCACCTACCGGATGGTTGCGCCGAGTCGGGCCGATACGCCCCGCATCGCGCGGGACTGGGTGGTGTCCGTGCTGCGGAGTGGCGGGCATGAAGGGCTGGAGGAGCGGGCGCGGCTGTGTGCGTCCGAGGTGGTGACCAACGCCTACCGGCACACCGATACGGCCGAGATCGCCGTCGAGGTGTCGCTCGTGCGCGACCGGGTGACCGTGTACGTGTCCGACTGTGCGCCCGAGCGGTGGCCGCAAGGGGGGAGTGGGCTCGGGACCTATGCCACCGGCGGGCGGGGGCTGGCGCTCGTGGCGGCCTGTGCCGATGACTGGGCCGCCGTCGCGCAGGGGGAGTGCGTGAAGGTGGTGTGGTTCAGCCTGGTGGAGCCGGGCCGTCAGAGGATGGCTACCGGGGACACCGGGGTTCCCGTGCCGCCCACGAAGGGTTCCGGCATGGCCGACAGGAGGAACGAGTAGCGGCCTGCTTCCGCACAGGCTGTGGACAGTGGTTCGAGGTTCCAGTTCTGGCCCTGGTGCATGCCCATCTCGACCAGGTGCAGCGCGTGCACCGGGAGCCAGAGGTTGTCGATCTCCGGCGGGAAGATCTCGAAGGTCAGGGTGTCGTTCGCGACCGCCGCCACGTCGCGGGCGTGGAACCACTCCGGGGTGCGGACCGACAGCCCGGGGGACGGGAAGCCGTAGCCGTGTTTGTCGCCCGCCAGGTAGACCTGGAGCTGGCCGGTGCGGACCAGGACGACGTCCCCCGCGCGGACGCTGACCCCGGCGAACTCCTCCGCCTCCGCCAGGTCCTCCGGGGTGACGGCGTGGTCGCCCGGGAGGCGGTCCAGGCCCTTGGCGCGGGCCACGTCCAACAACACCCCGCGCGAGACGATCGGCGCGGCCTTGTCGATGCCGCTGAACTGGGCCCGACTGTGCGGGGTGATCGTCGACGCCGGGCGGCCGTTGTAGATGCGGCCCGAGTGCGAGACATGGGTCAAAGCGTCCCAGTGGGTGCCCGCCTGGAGGCCCATGGTCACGGCGTCGTCGCTGCACGCCACCGTGCCCGGGCCGAACAGCTCCTGGTTGATCTGGACCATGGTGTGCAGGGGGTTGATCCGCCCGGGGATCAGGCCGGCCTGCACCCCGTCCTCCTTGAGGGGGAGGGCCAGCGGGACGCGGCGCCCCGTGCGGACCTCGGCGGCCGCCACCCGTACGACCTCCTCGGTGATCAGGTTCAGGGTGCCGATCTCGTCGTCGGCTCCCCAGCGTCCCCAGTTGTTGACGCGCTTGGCGATCTCGTGGAACTCGGGGGGCAGGGTCATGGCCGCATCCACTCCTTGAACGAACAGGGGCTTGTGGGAAGGGATCTGACTGGTCATAGAATCTAACGGACCGTCAGAAAAAGCGGGAAGGGGCCGGACGTGGGGAACTTCTTGGCAGGCAAGGTCGTGGCCGTCACCGGCGCCGGCCGGGGCATCGGCCGGGCCGTGGCACTCGCCGCCGCCGCCGAGGGCGCCAGGGTCGTCGTCAACGACTACGGCGTCGGGATCGAGGGGAACGCGCCCACCAGCGAGGTGGCGGAGGACGTCGTCAAGGAGATCCTCGCGGCCGGCGGCGAGGCCGTCGCCGTCGCCGACGACATCTCCACCATGGCGGGCGGCCAGCGCATCATCGACACCGCCCTCGCCCAGTACGGGCGCCTCGACGGAGTCGTGTGCGTCGCGGGCATCCTGCGCGAGCGGATGCTCTTCAACATGTCCGAGGAGGAGTGGGACCCCGTCGTCGCCACCCACCTGAAGGGCACCTTCACCGTCTTCCGGGCCGCCTCCGCCGTCATGCGCCGCCAGGGCTCCGGCACCCTCATCGGGTTCACCAGCGGCAACCACACCGGCTCCGTCGCCCAGGCCAACTACAGCGCCGCAAAGGGCGGGATCATCTCCCTCGTCCGCAGCGCGGCCCTCGGGCTCCACAAGTACGGGGTCACCGCCAACGCCGTCGCCCCCGTCGCCCGTACCCGGATGTCCGCCAACGTCCCCATGGAGCTCAAGGAGATCGGCGAGCCCGAGGACGTCGCCGCGCTCGTGACGTACCTGCTCAGCGACCGCGCCACGGCCGAGGGCATCACCGGGCAGGTCTACACGATCGCCGGACCGAAGATCGCCGTCTGGGCGCAGCCCCGCGAACTGCGCGCCGGGTACGCCGAAGGGGCCTGGACCCCCGAGAAGATCGCCGACTTCCTTCCCGGGACGGTGGGCACCGACCCGATGCCGATGCTCGCCCAGCTGGAGGCCATGGCCAAGGCGGTCGCCGCCAAGGACCGCCCGAACGCCTGAGAGGGAACGGCCTGAGAGGAAAGGGGGGAGCGGCGTGGACTTCAGCTTCGGCGCCGAGGACGGGGAACTGCGGGCCCGCGCCCGCGCCTGGCTCACCGGGCACCTCGTCGGCCCGTACGAGGAGGCCCGCGGCCTCGGCGGGCCCGGCAGCGAGCACGAGGGCGTCGAGGTCCGCCGCGCCTGGGAAAGGGAGCTGGGTCGCGGCGGCTGGATCGGCCAGGGCTGGGAGGAGGAGGGCTACGGCAACCGGCGGCTCTCCCTCACCGGACAGGTGGTCTGGGCCGAGGAGTACGCGGCGCTCCGCGCCCCCGCCCGGGTCGGCCACATCGGCGAGAACCTCCTCGCCCCCACCCTGATCGCCTACGGCAGCCGCGAGCAGAAGGACCGCTTCCTGCCGGCCGTCGCCCGAGGCGAGGAGCTGTGGTGCCAGGGCTACAGCGAACCCGATGCCGGGTCCGACCTCGCCGGCGTGCGCACCGCCGCCGTACGCGATCCGGCGGACGGACGGCTGCGCGTCACCGGCCAGAAGATCTGGACCTCCCTGGCCCGCGAGGCCGACTGGTGCTTCGTCCTGGCGAGGACCGAGGCCGCGTCCCGGCGCCACCACGGCCTGTCCTTCCTGCTCGTACGGATGGACCAGCCGGGGCGGGTGGAGGTCCGGCCGATCCGGCAGATGTCGGGGACGGCCGAGTTCAACGAGGTCTTCTTCGACGGGGCCGTCGCCGAGGAGGTCGTCGGCGGAGAGGGCAACGGCTGGACGGTGGCCATGGGGCTCCTCGCCCTGGAACGGGGGGTCTCCACCCTCGTCCAGCAGATCGGCTTCGCCGCCGAACTGGAACGCGTCGTCCGGGCGTACGCCGCCTCCGGCGCGCCCGACCCGGTGCTGCGCGAACGCCTCGTACGGCAGTGGGCCGAGCTGCGCACCATGCGGTGGAACGCCCTGCGCACCCTCGGGGCGGCCGGGGACGCCGGGGCGCCCAGCGTGGCGAAGCTGCTGTGGGGCGGCTGGCACCGGCGGCTCGGCGAGCTGGCGGTGGCCGTCCACGGCGCGGGGGCCACGGCCGGGCCGGGGCACTGGGCGCGCGGAGTCCCGTACGAACTCGGGCTCGACGAGGAGCAGCGCCTGTTCCTGTTCACCCGGGCCGACACGATCTACGGCGGTTCGGACGAGATCCAGCGGAACATCATCGCCGAGCGGGTGCTCGGCCTGCCTAAGGAGCCCAGATGAGGGGCGTCGTGTTCGACGGCAAGCAGGCCCAGGTGGTCGGGGACCTGGAGGTACGGGACCCGGGGCCGGGGGAGGTGCTGGTCGCGATCGGCGCGGCCGGGCTGTGCCACAGCGACCTGTCGGTGATCGACGGGACGATCCCCTTCCCGCCGCCGGTGGTGCTCGGACACGAGGGGGCCGGGGTGGTCGAGGCGGTGGGGCCGGGGGTGACGCACGTGGCGCCCGGGGACCACGTCTCCCTGTCGACCCTCGCCAACTGCGGGGCCTGCGCGGACTGCGACCGGGGCCGGCCGACGATGTGCCGCCGGGCGATCGGGATGCCGGACCGGCCGTTCTCGCGGGGCGGGCAGCCGCTGTTCCAGTTCGCGTCGAACTCCGCCTTCGCGGAACGGACCCTCGTGAAGGCCGTGCAGGCGGTGAAGATCGCCGAGGACATCCCGATGACCTCGGCCGCGCTGATCGGCTGCGGGGTGCTCACCGGGGTGGGGGCCGTGCTGAACCGGGCGAAGGTGGGGCTCGGGGAGACCGTCGTGGTCATCGGGACGGGCGGGATCGGGCTGAACGTCATCCAGGGCGCCCGGATCGCGGGGGCCTCGGCGATCGTCGCGGTGGACGCGAACCCGGCGAAGGAGGCGGTTGCGCGGCAGTTCGGGGCAACGCACTTCGTGGACGCGTCGGCGGCCGGGTCACTCGCCGACACCTCGGCGGCCGTCCGCGAGATCCTGCCGACGGGCGCGGACCACGCCTTCGAGTGCGTGGGCAGCGTGAAGCTGATCCGGCAGGCGATCGACCTCCTCGACCGGCACGGGCAGGCGGTGCTGCTCGGGGTGCCGGGGTTCAAGGAGGAGGCGTCGTTCCTGGTCTCGTCCCTGTACCTGGACAAGACGATCATGGGCTGCCGGTACGGGTCCTCGCGCCCCCAGCGCGACATCGCGCTCTACGCCGAGCTGTACCGGCGGGGGGAGCTGCTGCTGGACGAGCTGGTGACGGAGGTCTACCCGGTGGAGGACTTCGCGAAGGCGGCGGACGACGCGCACCACGGGCGGGTGGCGCGGGGGGTCCTCACGTTCTGAGGGGTGGCGGCCGGATGGCCCGGCGGCCCGGCGGCCCGGCGGCCCGGCGCGCGTCACGCGCGCCGGGCGGTCCGGGCGGTCCGGGCCGGGGCGCGGCGGGCGGGCAGGGGTGGGCAGAGGGGCCGGGCGGGGGAGTCAGTCCGCCAGGCGGCCGAAGCGGCCCTTGTGGAAGAGGAGGGGGTCGCCCTCGCCCTCCGCGCCCATGGCCTCGACGCGGCCGACGACGATGAGGTGGTCCCCGCCGGTGTGGACGGCGTGGATCCGGCAGTCGATCCAGGCGGGGACGTCGTCGAGCTGCGGGGAGCCGGTGGCGGGGGCCGGCCGGTGGGAGACCCCGGCGAACTTGTCGGCCCCGCTGACGGCGAAGGCGCGGCAGAGCTCGCCCTGCGCGGCGCCCAGGATGTTGACGCAGAACACCCCGGCGCGGGCGATGCGCGGCCAGGTGGTCGACGTACGGGCCACCATGAAGGTGACCAGCGGCGGGTCGAGGGAGAGCGAGGCGAAGGACTGGCAGGCGAAGCCGGCCGGATCCTCCTCGCCCTCGGCGGGCGGGGCGGTGATGATCGTGACCCCGCTCGCGAAGTTGCCGAGGACGGCGCGGAACTCGGCGGGGCCGACGGGCGCGCGCTCGTCCTCGCCGACGGCCCGCAGATCGGGGCGCGGGAGGGCGTCGACGTGCGCGGAATCGGGCTCCCGGGCCGCGGAGGTGGGGGAGCCGGCTGACCTGAGGTATCGGACGACGGTGGCCGCCATCCCTGCGTGTCCCATCACCCCCCGATTGAACCTGACGGCTCGTCAGATGAGAAGGGGTGGGGAGGGACGGCGCCGAACGGGTGAATCCGGACGGACGAGGCGGCCCGTACGCCCTGCGGGGGTTGGGGGCTGGGCATGGTGGCGAGCGACTGCGTGGCGCCTACCTGTGGAGGAACAGATGCTCGGCACCGACTTCCGTACCGGATCGCCCAACTGGCTCGACCTGGGAAGCCCCGACACCGGTGCGGCCGCCGCGTTCTACCGGGCGGTCTTCGGCTGGGACTTCGTCTCCGCCGGCCCCGAGGCGGGCGGGTACGGGTTCTTCCAGCAGGGCGGCAAGACCGTCGCCGCGCTCGGCCCGCTGATGGAGGAGGGCGCGGACTCCGCGTGGACCGTGTACTTCCAGAGCGAGGACATCCGGGCCACCGCCGACACCGTGCTGCGCGCGGGCGGGCAGGTGCGGGCGGCGCCGATGGACGTCATGGGAGAGGGCTGGCTCGCCCAGTTCACCGACCCGCAGGGCGCGCGGTTCGCCTGCTGGCAGCCCGGGAGGACGGCCGGGCTGGAGCTGGCCTCCGCCGAGAACAGCCTGCTGTGGGTGGAGCTGCACGTACCCGACCCGGAGGAGGCGCTGCGGTTCTACGGCCGGCTCTTCGGGTGGCGCTCGGCGGAGATGGAGGCGCCGGGGATGACGTACCGGGTGCTGAGCCTCGCCGACGGAGACCAGCAGGCCACCTCCTTCGGCGGGGTCGCGCCGCAGGGGGAGGGGGCGGGCGGGGCGTCGGCGATCCTGCCGCGGTGGGTGCCGTACTTCCACGTGCGGGACGCGGACGCGACCGTGGTGGCGGTCGAGGAGGCGGGCGGCGCGGTGCTGATGCCGGCGGCGAACGTGCCGGACGTCGGGCGGATCGCCTGGGGGGCGGACCCGGCGGGGGCGGTGTTCGCGGTGCTGAGGCCGGATCCGCGGATGTAGGCGGGGGCGGGGCGGCCGGGCGGCTCAGCGGCCCAGGTATTTCGGGGTGCGGCGTTCCACGAAGCTGGCCACGCCCTCGTTGGCGTCGGCGGTGGTCATGTTGAGTTCCTGGGCGGTGGCCTCGGCGGCGAGTGCCGTCGCCCGGTCGCCGTCCAGGGAGGCGTTGACCAGCTGCTTCGTGAGCGCGAGGGCGCGGGTGGGGCCCTGCGCGAGGCGCTCGGCCCATGCGCGGGCGGTCGCCTCCAGCTCGTCGGCCGGGACGACCTTGTTGACGAGGCCGAGGCGGGCGGCCTCCGCGGCGGGGACGGCGTCGCCGAAGAACATCAGTTCCTTGGCCTTCTGCGGGCCGAGGAGGCGGGGCAGCAGGTAGGCGCCGGCGCCGTCGGGGACGAGGCCGCGGCGGACGAACACCTCGATGAAGCGGGCCGGTTCGGCGGCGATGACGAGGTCGCAGGCGAAGGCGAGGTGGGCGCCGATGCCGGCGGCGGTGCCGTTGACGGCGGCGATGACGGGCTTCTCGCAGTCGAGGACCGCGGTGATGAGGCGCTGGGCCCCCAGGCGGATCATGCGGGCCACGTCGCCGGCGACGCGGTCGGTGGCGGGGGCGGGGGCGGGCGCTCCGCGGAGGTCGGCGCCGGCGCAGAAGCCCTTGCCGGTGGCGGTGAGGACGACCGCCCGGGTGGCGGGGTCGGCGGAGGCGTCGGCGAGCAGGGCGATGACGCGCTCGCGCTGGTCCCAGGTGAGGGCGTTCATGGCGTCGGGACGGTTGAGGGTGATCCAGGAGACGCCGCTCTCGAAGCGGTGCCGGATCTCGTCCGAGGGGGTGGCGGGGGTCATGGGTCTCCTGTCGGGGTGGGCGGCGGTTGCCGGTGCGGGTGGGCCGCTGCGCGGGGCGAGGTCCCCTACCCGCCCTTCCTCCGTTCCCAGGGGCTCCGCCCCTGACCCCGAGACCGTGCGCTCCGCGCTCGGTGCGCTCAAACGCCGCGCGGGCTGCATATGGCCCCGCCGGCGTTTGAGGCGCGGGGTCGGGGGCGGAGCCCCAGGGAACACCGGCGGAGCTCAGCGGCAGAGGGCCAGGGCGTCCAGGGCCACCGCCCCCTGGCCGCGGGGCAGGACCATCAGGGGGTTGATGTCCAGCTCCGACAGGGTGTCGCCCAGTTCCAGCGCCATCCGCTGGACCCGCAGGACGACCTCCACCAGCGCGTCCACGTCCGCCGGCGGAGCCCCCCGTACGCCGTCCAGCAGGGCCGCGCCCCGCAGTTCGCGGAGCATCGTGCGGGCCTGGTCCTCCCCGAAGGGGGGTACGCGGACCGCCGCGTCGTGGAGGACCTCCACCAGGACCCCGCCGAGGCCCACGGTGACGGTCGGGCCGAAGAGGGGGTCCTGGGTGACGCCGACGACCATTTCGACGCCGCGTTCGACCATCTGGCAGACCAGGATCCCGTCCAGCGGGACGTTCTCGTAGCGGGCGATGTCCGTGAGTTCGCGGTACGCGTCGCGGATCTGGCTCGCCGAGGTGAGGCCGACCTTGACCAGGCCGAGTTCCGTCTTGTGGGCCAGCTGCGGCCCCGACGCCTTCATCACCACCGGGTACCCGACCAGGCCCGCCGCCCGGACCGCGGCCGCCGCGCTGGTGACCAGCTGCTCGCGGGGGACGCGGATCCCGTAGGCGCGCAGCAGCTGCTTGGCGGCGTGTTCGCTGAGCTGCTGGCCGGGCCGCATCAGGGCCTGGGCCTTGCGGTAGGAGGGGGAGGGGGTGCGGGGGGCCTCGTCGAAGGGGGAGCGGTAGGAGGCCGTGAAGCGGTGGTGGCCGAGGTAGGCGCGGACGGCTGTGATGCAGTTGCCGAAGGTGCGGAACGTGGCCACGCGCGAGGAGCCGAGGAGGGTGGTCCGGTACGCCTCCTCGGTGCCGACGGGGGAGCCCCAGATGACGCAGACCAGCTTGTCGGTGGCTTCGGCCGCGTCGACCAGGTCCTGGGCCAGCTTGTCGCTCATGGGCGGGAAGGGGCCGGTGATCGGACAGATCAGGACGCCGACGGAGGGGTCCGCCAGGATCGCGTCGATGATCTTGCGGCCGCGCCAGTCGCCGACGGGGTGGCCGCCGTTGTCGACCGGGTTGGCGACGTTCAGGTAGGGCGGGATCCACTGGTGGAGCTCGGCCTGTTTGGCCTCCGAGAGGGTGGGGAGCGTCAGACCCGCCTCGGTGGCCAGGTCGGAGAAGTGGGCGCCGGTGCCGCCGGAGATGGAGTAGACGACGACCCCCTCGGCCTGCGGGGGCCGGGCGCGGGCGAGGAGGGCGGCGGTGTCCTGGAGTTCGTCGAGGCCGTCGACGCGGATGACCCCGAACTGGCGCATCGCGGCGTCCACGACGGTGTCGGCGCCGGTCAGCTTGCCGGTGTGGGAGGCGGCCATCCGGGCGCCGGTCTCGGTGCGGCCGACCTTGACGGCGACGACGGGGACCCCGTTGCGGGCGGCCCGGTCGGCGGCGAGGAGGAAGGAGCGGCCGTCCTTGAGGCCCTCGACGTAGCAGGCGATGGCCCCGACCTCGGGCCGTTCGGCGAAGTAGGAGATGAAGTCGGCGGTCTCCAGGTCGGCCTCGTTGCCCGTGGGGGCCCAGTGGGAGAGGCGGATGCCGAGTTCCTGGAGGGTGTAGACGGGCCTTCCCTGATGGCCGGACTGGGTGATCAGGGCGATGGCCGGGCCGTCGAGGTCCTCGCGGAACCTCTCGAAGGCGTTGAGGTTGGTGTTCGGGCCGAGCAGGCGCAGCCCCGAGCGCTGGACGGCGGCGGCCAGCCGGGCCTGCGCCGCGGCGCCGCTCTCGCCGGTCTCGGCGAAGCCGGAGGCGAAGGCGACCGCGAACTTGGCCTTCGTGTCGGCGAGTTCCTCGATGACCGGAACCGGGTCGGCGACCAGGAGGACGGCGAGGTCGACCTGTTCGGGCAGCGCGGCGACGGAGGCGTGGCACGGCAGTCCGAAGACGGCGGTCCGGGTGGGGTGGACGGGGTGGACGCGGGCGCCGACGCGTTCGGCCCAGGCGATCAGCTGCCGGGTGATGCCGGTGTTCGGCCGGCCCTCGGTGTCGGAGGCGCCGATGACGGCCACCGACTCGGGCCGGAAGAACCGGTCCAGGTCGGGCACGTCGGAGTGCAGGGGGCGGCCGCTGACGTCCAGTGCGGCCGTGTCCCCGGCGGTCGGTGCCGCGCTGGAGTGGACGGCGGTCCTGGGGGTCTCCCCGCAGGCCTCGACCCGTGCGCGGAAGTCGGTGGTGAGGGTGCCGTGAGTGGATCCAAGCATCGCTTCGCCCGCCCTGCTCGATAGACCTCGATGGAGTCGTCGGTAGCTGACGTCATGTCAGATTACTGAACTGACGCGCCGTCAGGAACAGGGATGCGCAGGAAAGGTGGTGGAGGTGGTGTGCCTGAACCGTGGCAGAGGTGTTCGGCCGCCGTCCAGACCGGAACCGGCCGAGGGTACCGGCGGGACGGACTTCAGCGGGACAGGGCCTTCGCCACGCGGCGGGCGTCGCGGGCCAGTTCGCGGAACATGCCGCTGAGGGGGTTGGTGTAGCCGGTGAAGTACAGGCCGGGGGCCCCGGCGACGGTGCGGGGGCCTTGGGCCAGCGGGCGGCCGCGGTCGTCCAGGACGTCCAGGTGGCCCACCAGGGATTCGAGGCCCCGGCGGTAGCCCGTCGCGGCGATCACCGCGTCCGGGGTGATCGCCGTGCCGTCGGCGAGGAGGACGCGGTCGCCGTCGAAGGAGACCACGGCCGCCACGGGCTCCACCCGGCCGGCGCGGACCGCGTCGATCAGGCCCACGTCCTGGACCGGGATGGCCCCCTGCCGGGCCCGGCTGTAGAGGCCGGAGTCGGGGCGCGGCAGCCCGTACGCCGACAGGTCCGGTATCGAGGCCTTCGCCACCAGCGCCCCGAGCCGGTCCACCAGCCACACCGGCAGCCGGCGGGCGAGGATCCCCGTGCGCTGCGCCGGCCAGCCGAGCGTCGAGCGGCGCACGATGTGCGGGGCGGTGCGGACCGCGAGGCGCACCCGGGCCGCCCCGCCGTCCGCGAGGTCCACGGCTATCTCCGCCCCGGTGTTGCCGACACCGACGACCAGCACGTCCCGCCCCGCGTACGGCGAGGGCTCGCGGTAGCCGGAGGCGTGCAGCAGCTGCCCGGTGTAGGTGTCCGCGCCGGGCCAGTCCGGCAGGTGCGGGGTGTGGTTGAAGCCGGTGGCGACCACCACCGCCGCGGCCGAGAGGAGCCGGCCGCCCGAGGCGTGCAGGGTCCAGCCCTCGCCGTCGGCGGCGCGTTCGACGCGGGTGACCTCGACGCCGGTGACCAGTTCCAGTGCGTGGTGCTCGGCGTACTTCTCCAGGTAGCGGACCACGTCGGCCCGGGCCACCCAGCGCCCGAAGCGGCGCGGGATCTTCAGGCCCGGCAGCGCCGACAGCCGTCGGGTGGTGTGCAGGCGCAGCCGCGCGTAGTGGCCCCGCCAGGAGGTGGCGACCGCGTCCGACCGTTCGACGACCACCGCGCGGACCCCGCGGGCGCGCAACGCGGCGGCGACGGCGAGGCCGCCGGGGCCCGCGCCGATCACGTACACGGGGCGGGGCTGGGTGGCGGTCAGGCCGGGTGCGGGTGCGGGCGCGGGCATGAGGAGTGAGCGTATCGACACACAGGGTTGATGGGTCTCGGTCGAGGAGGGAATCGATTGCGGATCGGTCACGAGGCCGGGCGGTGGGCGCGGCGGGCCCGGCGCGGCTCGGCCGCAGAGGTGGGCGAATCCTGACAAAGTGGGTCGTTCCGGTAGTAGGAGAGGAGCGCGCGATGTGGCAGCCCGACGGGTGGGACGTACGGGTCCGTCTCGGTGTCCTCACCCCGCACGCCGACGTCGGCCCCGAGTCGGAACTGCGCGCCATGGCCCCGGCCGGCGTCGGCCTGCACTACGCGCGGGTGCCCTTCGGTGCGATGGGGCGCGGCGGCTCCATGGGGGAGACGATCCCGCTGGCGCCCGTACGGGCCTTCGCCGAGCCGCCACGGGTGGACGAGGCCGCCGAGCTGCTGGCGGACGCGCCGGTGGCGGTGCTCGCGTACGCCTTCACCAGCTCCTCCTACGTGATCGGGGCGCGCGGGGAGGCGTACCTGCTGGCCCGGCTGCGCGAACGCGCCCACGGCCTGCCGGTGGTCGCCAGCTGCGCGGCCGCCGTCGAGGCGCTGCGGGCCCTGGGGGCGGGGCGGATCGCGCTGGTGGATCCGCCGTGGTTCGACGAGACGCTGAACGAGCTGGGCCGCGGCTACTACGAGGAGGCCGGCTTCGAGGTCCCGTACGCGGCCCCCTGCGGGCTGCCCGGCGGGCAGGCGCAGGTGACCCCGCGGGGGCTGCACGACTGGGTGGCGGGGCAGGTGGGGGACGCGGTGGAGGCGGTGGTGATCGGCGGGAACGGCTTCCGCGCGGTCGGGGCGATCGCGGCCCTGGAGGCCACCCTGGGCCGCCCGGTGCTCACCGCGAACCAGGTCCTGCTGTGGTCCGCCCTGCGCGCGGCGGGCGTGGGGGCGGACGGGGTCGAGGGGTACGGGCGGCTGTTCACGGAGGTCGTCTGAGGCCTTGCGGGATCGCCGCCGATCCGCTGAACTGACGTACCGTCAGATAGAGTGGAGGGTGGCGGTCCATGCAGACCATCTGGCTCAGCGGGGCCGAATGGCTCGCCGTGCTGCGCATAGGCCTCGGCCTGTGGTGGCTGGAGAGCTGGCGGCACAAGGACAAGAAGGGCTGGTTCGAGCGCGGCACCGGCATCGCCTGGGCCGCCGACGTCGCGGGCAGGCACCGGTGGTCCTTCGTCCGGAGCGGCTTCGCGGCCGTCGTCCAGCCGCGCGCGCGGCTGATGGCGTACGTCGTCGTCTACGCGGAACTCGCCCTGGGCCTCGGTCTGGTGCTGGGATTCCTGACCCCCGTCGCCCTGATCGGCGGGCTGCTGCTGAACCTGCTCTACCTGCTGCTCATGATCCACGACTGGGCCGAACAGGGGCAGAACGCGATGATGGCGCTCATCTCGGGCGTCGCGTTCCTCGCCATGGCCTGGCAGACCTGGTCCCTCGACGCTGCGATCGGACTCTTCCTGTGAGCGCTGCGCGGTACGACCTCCCCGAGGTCGACGAGTTCACCCGCCCCTACTGGGACGCCGCCGCCGGGGGACGGCTGCTGCTGCGGCGGTGCGCCGACTGCGGGCGCGCCCACCACTACCCGCGTGAGTTCTGCCCCTTCTGCTGGGCCGGTGAGGACCGGGTGGCCTGGGAGGAGGCGAGCGGCCGCGCGACCCTCTACACCTGGTCGGTGATCCACCGCAACGACCTGCCGCCCTTCGGCGAACGGGTCCCGTACACGGCCGCCGTCGTGGACCTGGAGGAGGGGCCCCGGATGATGACCGAGGTCGTCGACTGCCCGGCGGGGGAGCTGCGCGTCGGCATGCCGCTGCGGGTGGCCTTCCGGGAGGCGGCCGAAGGGCTGTGGGTCGCGGTGTTCCGTCCCTGAAGGGGCGGTTTGTTCGGACGTCGAGCTCTGAAAACCCTCAACTCTCTTGTCCGCACAGCGGACGGACCGACAGGATCGAGCCAGGCAAAGCGCCACCGCACATCCTCTGACCAGGGATGTTCCACCCCACGGGCTGAAACCGTGCGGTGTGGGGCGGGGCGCGGGAAACGCCTTCTGTGCTCAATGAGGGGAAATTCGGAAATGATGAGCATTTCGCGCAAGCTGAAGACGGGCGCCGTCGCCGTCGCCGCCACCATCGCCCTGCCGGTCCTCGGCCTGGCCACCGCCACGCCCGCCGCCGCCGGCAGCTGCGACTTCGGCGGCGGCGGTGGCAGCTGCACCTCGCGGTTCGTCCCGACGGAGTCGAACTGCGCCGGCATCTTCGCCTACCTGCGCTCGCACGGCGGGAACATCGGCGCGATGAGCAACACCTTCCAGGACGAGTGGCGCCAGTGCGCCGCCGCCCGCATCGCCGGCGGCTTCGGCAAGGGCTGACCAGGGCCCCGGTCCACCGGACGGCGCCCCCGCGGACTCCCGCGGGGGCGCCGTCCCGCGTCGCGCCGCCGGAGCGGGCTCGCGGCCGGAGCGGGCTCACGGCCAGAGCAGCTCGCGGGTCCAGGTGTCCGGGCCGCCGCGGCGGTAGCGCAGGCGGACGTGGCGGCGGGCGGCGTCGCCCTGGAAGAACTCCGCCTCGGACGGCTCCAGTACGTAACGGGTCCACGTCGGCGCCGGGGCGTCCGGCTCCGCGCCGGCCCGCTCCCAGGCCGCGGCCGAAGCCTCCACCAGCTCCTCCCGGGAACCCAGGACCTCGCTCTGCCGGCCCGTCAGCGCGGCCGCCAGCGCACCGCGCGAACGGACGGCAAGGTCCGCCCGGCTCTCCCGCTCCCCGCACGCGGTGACCCGGCCCCGCACGCGGACCTGCCGGCCGACCGCCGGCCAGTAGAAGACCAGCGCCGCCTCCGGCCGCCCGGCCAGCTGGCGGCCCTTGGCGCTGGTGGCGTGCGAGGCGAAGTGCCAGCCCCGCCGGTCCGCCTCGTGCAGCATCACGATCCGCACGTCGGGCCGGCCGTCCGCGTCCGCCGTCGCCAGGCCCATCGTGTGCGGCTCCGCCTGCCCCGCCCGGGCCGCGTGCACGAGCCACTCCCGGAACAGCTCCACCGGCTCCGCGGGCGCCGACGCCGCGTCGAAGGCGGGCAGGGCGGTGTCCCAGACGCGCAGGGAGTGCAGGACCTCGTGGAACTCGGAGTCAGCGACCATGCCGCCAGGCTAACGGCGCCCCCGCAGGCTGACGGCGCCCCCGGCTAGGGTGCCGGTCATGGACATGCACAGAGTCGCCGGGTGGGCGCTGGTCGCCGTGGCCGGGGCCTGCGGGGCGGCCGCCTTCGCCGCCGCGCGCCACGACCGGCCCGGCGGGCCGGCCCTCGCGGCCGAGCTCAACCATCCGGTGCTCCTCGGCGCCCTGGCCGCCCTCGCCCTCACCGGGGCCGCCCTGCTCCGCTCCCGCCGCCCGGCGGTGCGCAAGGGCGCCGCCCTCGGCCTGGCGGGCGCGGCCGTCGCCGGGGTGCTGGCCGTCCCGGCGTACGCGGTGGTGACCGACCCGTTCCCCGACCTGGAGTGGGACGTCGCCGCCCCCGACGGCTCCGGCCGCCGCCTGGTGGTGGAACGGGGCCTCGGATTCGGCGACCCGCCCTGGAGCATCCACATCGACACCGGCCCGCTGCCCACGGCACGCCGCTGGCCGGTGGCCTCGTACACCCCCGCGTACCCCAGGGGCGTCCTGGAGGCGCAGTGGCGGGACGCGTCCCACATCCGGCTGATCGACTTCGACCACGGCCACCACGTCGTGCGCATCGCCCCCGACGGCCGGCCCCTCGACGCGCTGGACTGGTAGCCGCGGCCCCGAGCCCGCCCGGATCAGGCGATCGGGACCGCCGTGCCCGTCACCTCGATGCCCGCCGCCGGGTCCGCCGGCACGCCCACGGTGATCAGGCTCGGGCGGCCCATGTCCACGCCCTGGTGGACGGTGAGGACCGCCGGCACCTCCACCAGGCCCAGGCTCCGCAGGTACCCGCCCAGCGCGGCCGAGGCCGCACCGGTCGCCGGGTCCTCGACCACGCCCCCCGGCGGGAACGGGTTGCGGGTGTGGAAGACCGTCGGCGACTCGCGCCGGACCAGGGTGATCGTCGTCCAGTCACGGCGGGCCATCAGCGCGCCCAGCGCCGCCATGTCGTAGTCGAGGTCCGCCAGCCGCTCCCGGCTCGCGGCCGCGATCACCGGGTGCCAGGCCCCCGCGTACGCAGCCCGGGGCGGCAGCTCCGGGTCCAGGTCGGCGGCCGACCAGCGCAGCGCGGCCAGCAGCTCCGCCAGGTCCGCCGCGGAGATCTCGGCCGTGCGCGGCGCCACGCTCACCAGCGTGGCGACCACCGCCCCGTCCGGACCCGCCGAGGTGGTCACCGGCACCGGACCCGCCCCGGTGTGCAGCAGCAGCTCGCCCACCCCGTACCGCTGGGCGTGGGCGACGGCCGTGGCGATGGTGGCGTGCCCGCAGAACGGGACCTCGTTCTGCGGGCTGAAGTAGCGGATGTCGAGCTCCCGGTCCTGCCGGGGCACCACGAACGCCGTCTCCGAATAGCCGACTTCGGCTGCCGTGGCGGCCATCGCCGCCTCGTCCATGCCGGTGGCGTCCAGCACCACACCCGCCGGGTTCCCGCCGAGCGGGTCGGTGCTGAAGGCCACGTAGCGCAAGAGATCCATGCACGGAACGTAGTGGGGTGCTCGCGCGGGCGTCAAAACCCCTGGGACGAAATGGCGTTGGTATGTCAGGTCGGCCGCTCAGGCCCAGGTCAGCAGCCGTCCGTTGGTTCCGATGCCCACCGCGAACCCCAGCGCGATCCGCCGCGCCCCGCGGCTCGGCCGCACCGCGTGGAAGAACCGCGGGTCCAGCAGCAGCGCCTCCCCGACCTGCGGGGCCAGCTCGATCGACTCGGCGCCCCGCACCACCGTCTCGTCGTACCCGTAGTACGCCGACAGCCGGTGCGCCTCGTCCTGTGGCTGCCAGCGGTGACGCCAGATGACCGTCTCGCCGCCCTCGGGCGGCACGCTCAGGTACAGGTTGAACGCGAACTGCCCCATCAGCGGCACGTCCAGCAGGTCCCCCTCGTACTCGCGCAGGGCGTCGTCGAAGTGCACCTGGAACCCCTGGTTCGGCTCCCGGGCCACCCCGTCGCCCATCGCCCGGCCACCCCTGCGGCCGACCTCCACCCCGCCCGGCCAGGCCGCGGCGAGCGCCTCCCGGCTCGTACGGAACGGGTCGAAGGACAGGCCCAGCCCCCGCCAGGCCTCGTGGTGGCCCGCCAGCGCCTTCCAGTAGCCCTCGCCGACCCCGCCGTCCGCCATGTGGTCGCTGACGCCCACCCCGAACCGCATCACCGGCGGATCGATGCGGGCCTGCTGGTACGAGTCGAACGGCCGCGCCTCCAGCGCCCCGAGGACCTCGGCGCACCGCTCCGGCGAGAGGAAGCCGGGCACCCGCACCGCCGCGCAGCGTCCGGCGGCGAGACCGGCGAGCAGCTCGTGGGTGAAGGCGGGCGCGGTGACCGCGCGGAAGAACGGGTCGTGCGGCGGTTCCGGGGCGGCGGTCAACACGCCCTGCGTGGATCGTTCTGCTTGTTCTGACGTCATTCGACGGCCCCCCGGGCGCTCGGAAAGACAACAGAGAACAACAGCACTTACACGGGATGCGTCCCACTGGTCGTACGGAAGGCGGACTTGGCGTCGAGTTCCAGCGCCTGCCGTCCGGCCTCCAGGGCCTCCATCGCGAGCCGCCGGCCGGCCTCCGCCTGGAGCTCCTCCAGGGCGCTGCCCGGCTCCCCCCATCTGAGGGACCGGTCGTCGTTCGTATCGGCCGGGACAGTGGTCATCGGCGGACCTCCGCGCATTTCGGTGTGGGACGCGTCACACAGGGTGAGGCACCGTCAGGCTACGCGCAAGCCCGCACCGGCCGCCGGGATTCCACCCGAACGGCCGATACATACCGGGTTTTGACTGTCCTTCAGGTGGGCATCTCGCGCAGCGTCTTCTCCAGGAGCGCCCTGGCCTGCACCGACAGCGGATGCTCCGAGGTCACCACCCGGTCCAGGTCCCGCACCAGGACCTTCAGCTGGTTCACCGCTTCGGGCGTACGCCCCCGGATCCCCAGCAGCACCAGCACGAACGTGAACCGGAACCGCATCACCAGGTTCGAGTCCGGCGGCTGCGACGCGTCCCGCAGCGCCGCCCGGATCACCTGCTCCGCCTCGTGGGCCCGGTCCTGGCGCAGCAGCGCGTGCGTCAGCGTCTCCCGCGCCCGCAGGATCTCCGGCGTCGACGGCGGCCAGTGGTTGCGCCGGCTGATGTCCAGGATCTGCCGGGCCTCCGCCTCCGCCTCCGCGTGCGAACCGAGGGCGAGCATCGTACGGGCGAGGGTGTTGCGCATCACCAACGTGTCGTAGTGCTCCCGGCCCCGCACCTCGTTCTCCGCCGCCACGATCGAGCGCAGCATCACCTCCGCCTCGCCCTCCCGCCCGGACTGCTCGTTGATCGCACGGGCCAGCTTGTGCCGGCTGGCGAGGGTGTCGGCGTGGTTCTCGCCCAGGATCCGCGTCCGCGCCCCCACCACCCGCTCCAGCACCCGCTCCGCCTGCGGCAGCTGCTCCCGGTCCAGGTGGATACGGCCCTGCTCGTGGCGCAGACCCAGGATCTCCCGGTCGTCGGCGTCGAACCCGAAGGTGCCGCAGCGCTCCACCATCGGCAGCACCAGGTCGTACGCCGACCCCAGCAGCCCCGTCGCGATCAGATAGCGGGAGGTCAGCCGGGCCAGCTCCAGGGCCTCGGAGCGCACCGTGCGGTCCGAGAGCTTGAGGTCGCCGAGCAGGCAGGCGCGGGACACCTCCATCGCGTGCGGGGCGAGCGCCGCCCACAGCGGCCAGTTCGCCGGGTGGTCGGGATTGCGCAGATGGGTCGCCGACAGCACCAGCTGCACGGCCAGCCCGTAGTAGTCCGCGGACCGCTCCCGCACCTCCCCGTCCTCGCGCAGCACCCCGTGCACCACCGGGTGCAGGGTCAGCACGTGGGCCAGGTCGCGTTCCGCGACGCCCTCCCGCTCGTACGCCTCCACCAGCCCGAACTCCTCCAGCCCGGCGAGGGCGGCGCCGGTGCGCGCCGGGGTCACGCCGGGGAAGAGCGGGGAGCGGGCGAGCGCCGGGCCGGACAGCAGGCACCGGTAGGGGATCGGGGCGATGCTCAGACAGGCGAACACCTTCAGCAGGGACGCCGCCTGCCCCAGCTCCCGCTCGGCCAGCAGGTCCAGGGCGATCCCGCAGGACTTCTCCACGATCTCCCGCCCCAGCAGCTCGCTGAGGTCCGGCCCCTCCTGGCCCGCCGCGAAGTCGACGCGGGCGGAGACCGTGGCGCGGAAGGCCTCGAAGTCGCGGATGTCCGTGGCCAGGGAGATCCGGCTCTCGCTGACGGCCCGGACCACGTCGGCGGCGTGGCGCAGCGCCAGCGGCAGCCCGCCCAGCTCGCGCGAGAGGCGGCGCGCCTCCTCGTTCGTACCGCCCAGACCGCCGGTCCGCTCCAGCAGCATGGACGCGCCGTCGGTCTCGTCCAGCAGCGGGACCGGCAGGACGCGCGTCCAGTCGCCCCAGGCCTGCTGGCGGCGTACCTGGCTGGTGACCACCACCGTGCCGCGGGCGTTCTGCGGCTTGCGCAGCCAGCCCGTCCCGCTGGACACCGGGCCGTCGCGCGGGCCGAGGCGGTCGGGGTCGTCCGCGTTGTCGAAGACCAGCAGCCAGGGGTCGGGGCACGCGTTGAGCAGTGTCCAGACCAGGTCCATGGCCGTGCCCAGCAGCCAGGCCCGCTCCACCGTGATCGACGGGGCGCCCAGGTCGCGGGCGATCATCCGCATCCGCAGGCTCAGCTCGGGCATCGACACCCACCACACCCGGCGCCCGTCGCGCTGCGCCCGGTCGGCCGCCTCCAGGGCGAGCCGGCTCTTCCCGGACCCGCCGACCCCGGCGAGTACGTGGACCTGCCGGCGGGCCTGCTCCGACAGCAGGTCCGCGACCAGCCCGAGCCGCTCCTGCCCCTTCAGCTGGCCCTCGTCCAGCTGCCCGTACGGGGGCGGCGGGAACGGCGCCAGGTCCGGCTCGCCGGCGGCGGGCGCGGGCAGCTCGGGCCGGCCGTCGGGCTGGCCGGGGGAGCGCGGGGAGAGGTCCCCGAACCCGGCCTCCGCGCCGTCCCCCCGGGCCACCCGCTCCAGCGCCTTCCGGACGGCGAGGTAGGAGGCGGCGGTGCGGTCGGCGGGCCGGACGATGGAGAGGTGGTCGGCGGTGACCACCCCGCCCTGGGGGAACACGCCGCGCGCGACGACCGGCGGCACGATGTCGTCGGCCGACCCGCCGTAGGCGCGCACGGGGATCGGACACTCCTGGTCGCCGTGGGCGCGGGCGTGCACCACGGCGCTCAGCACCGTCCGCTGCGCCTCGGTCACCGCCCGGTCGAAGGGGCGCAGCTGCTGCTCCTGGGGCTGCTGGCGGACCGTGAGCCCCGCGCGGACGGTGAGGAAGAACCCGGAGCCGGTGTTGGGGCAGGCGAACATGGTGAAGTGCTTGATGCGGTGCAGGTCGCGCCCCTCGCCGTTCCACAGCTTCCGGGCGAGGAAGCGCTGGACGACGAGGCCGCCCTGGCTGTGGGTGACGATGACGATCCGCTCGGCGTCGGCGAGTTCGGTCTCCAGGAAGGTGCCGAACCGGTCGGCGATGTCGTCGGTCTCGGCGACCCGCCGGTCGGGGGACAGCCGTACGAGGGGGGAGTCGTACCGGAAGCGGTGGACGCTGAGCCAGCCCGCGAGTTCGGGGTCGGTGGTCAGGAGCCCGTGGAACGCCGTCCACACCCGTGCGGAGGAGAACAGGCCGTGCACCAGCACGAGGTGGACGCGTGTCCGTGCCGCCATCGCGAACCTCCGCAGCCATGAAGGGTGTTGAAGCAGATGGAATTCGGTCGCAGATGAAGAAGAACCGGCCGGGTCAATGATGCATGAGGCGCGACCGGGCGAGCCACAACGGGACGCGCCCGGAAACGGGACGGCAGGGGCGGACCGCCCCCTCCCGGCGGATCCACCCCGCGCCCGGCCCCCGCCCCGGCACCCCGCTTCCCCGGCACCCCGCTTCCCCGGCCCCCACTTCCCCGGCGCCCCGCCTGCCCCGGCACCCCGCCCCCCGGCACCGTCCCGCGCGCCTCCGACGACGCACCTGCCGGTTGCTGACGACTGGCGGCGGCGCGAGACTGGTGGTATCGGCGTGAAACGGCCGCCGCCGCACGACGCGAAATTCCCCCTCCCATCAAATGATGAATTGTCAAATGATGAATTCTTAACCGTCGGTCCTCTCGCTCAGGAGGTTCCCCATGAGCAGGACCCGCCCGATCAACTGCATCATCCCTCCGTACATTCTCGACAAGCTCCTGGAAAGCCCGGACAACGAGGTGCGCCAGGCCGCCCTGGCCACTCTGCTGACCACCGCACGTCTGCGGGGTGAACGCACGGTCCGGGCGTCCCTCGGGGGCGCGACCGCCTCCCCCGGTGCCGGCCGGCGCACCATCTTCGACTGCGATGAGGGGGTGACCCTGCCCAGCGCGAAACTGGTCAGGACGGAAGACGGACCGGAGTCCGCGGACACGGCGGTCGACCGGGCCTTCGAGGGCCTGGGCCTGACGCGCGACTTCTACCAGGAGGTCTTCCAGCGCAATTCGATCGACGACCAGGGAATGCGTCTGGTCGGTTACGTCCATTACGACGTGCAGTTCAACAACGCGTTCTGGGACGGCCAGCAGATGATCTTCGGTGACGGGGACGGAAAGGAGTTCAGCAGCCTCACCGGATCCCTCGACGTGATCGGCCACGAGCTGACGCACGGCGTCACCGAGAACACCGCCGGACTCGAGTACCACAACCAGTCCGGGGCCCTGAACGAATCGATGTCGGACGTATTCGGTTCACTGGTCAAGCAGTGGTCGCTGAAGCAGAAGGCGGAAGAGGCGGACTGGAAGATCGGCGCCGAGGTGTGGACCCCGGGAATCGCAGGTGACGCCCTGCGATCGCTGAAGGAGCCGGGGCAGGCGTACAACAATCCCCAGTTCGGCAAGGACCCCCAGCCCGACCGCATGAGCAAGTTCATGCACCTGCCCGACTCGCCGAGGGGGGACTCCGGCGGGGTGCACTACAACTCCGGCATCCCGAACAAGGCGTTCTACCTGGCCGCGGTGGGCATCGGCGGGTTCGCGTGGGAGGGCGCCGGGCGCGTCTGGTACGACGCGCTCAGGGCGTCGGCCGCCGACGCCACCTTCCAGGACTTCGCGGACACCACCTTCCAGAAGGCCGGGGACCTGTTCGGCGTCGGCAGCCCCGAGCAGTCGGCCGTGCTGGCGGCATGGGCGGGGGTGGAGATCCAGATCAGCGGCGTCCCGAAGGCCCGGGCCTTCGCCGTCAACGGGAACGGCCGCGTGGGCCGGGAGGACGGCATCGCGGCCCTGTCCCGCCAGCTCGGGGAGCTGAACGCCAAGGTGGCGGGCCTGGCCAAGGACCTGGCCGCGCTGAAGGGCAACAGGTGAGGCCGACGCCGGTGCCCCGGGCCGGGCGCGGGCCGCGCCCGGCCCCGTCACCCCCGTCCCAGCAGTACCGTTCCCGATGAGCAGAACCAGCCTCCCGTGCCCGAGGCCAGGGCCACCTCCGGGAGGTCCGTGCCGCCGCGCTTCGTGACCTGGCGGGCCGGCCCCGCCTCGCCGCGGAGCTGGCGGACGGCCTCCACCAGGAGGAACAGCCCGCGCATGCCCGGGTGGCAGGCCGACAGGCCGCCGCCGTCCGTGTTGACCGGGAGCTCCCCGTCCCGCAGCAGGCGGCCCTTCTCCACGAAGGCGCCGCCCTCCCCCTTGGCGCAGAAGCCGAGGTCCTCCAGCGTCACCAGGGTCATGTACGTGAAGGCGTCGTAGATCTCGGCGAGGTCGACGTCCGCGGGGGTGAGGCCCGCGCGGGCGAAGGCCAGGCGGCCCGAGACGGCCGCGGGGGAGACCGTGAAGTCCTCCCACTCCGACATCGTGGTGTGGGAGACGGAGGTGCCCGTGCCCAGGACCCAGACGGGGGTCTTGGCGCTGTCCGGGACGTACTCCTCCGCCGCCAGGAGCACCGCGCAGCCCCCGTCGGAGCGGATGCAGCAGTGCAGCTTGGTGAAGGGGTCGGCGATCGGGTCGGACGTGAGGACGTCCTCGACGGTGATCGGGTCGCGGAACATCGCGTCCGGGTTGGCCGCCGCGTTCGCGCGGGCCTGGACGGCCACCGAGGCGAGCTGCTCCAGCGTCGTCCCGTACTCGTGCATGTGCCGGCGCGCGGCCATCGCGTACTTCGCCACCAGCGTGTGCCCGTACGGCACCTCGAACTGGAGCGGCCCCCGCGACCCGAACGACAGGTTCGACGTGCGCCGCCGGGCCTTGACGTCGGCGCGGGCCGTCGACCCGTAGACCAGCAGGACGGCGTTGGCGTGGCCGGCGGCGATGGCGTCGGCGGCGTGGGCGGCCATCACCTCCCACGTGGAGCCGCCGACGGACGTCGAGTCGACCCAGGCGGGCCGCAGGCCGAGGTACTCGGCGACCTCCACCGGGGCGAGGACGCCGAGGCCGGCCGAGGCGAAGCCGTCGATGACGGAGCGGTCCAGGCCGGAGTCGGCCAGGGCCCGGCGGGCGGCCTGCGCGTGCAGCGCGTAGGGGGTCGGGCCGTCGACCCGGCCGCAGTCCGAGAGGGCGACGCCGACCACCGCGACCCGGCGGCGGGGCGCGGGAAGGGACGGGGACACGGGCGGTGCAGACAGGGGTCCAGGCATGGGAGGACGGTACATCTGACGATACGTCAGATGTAACCCCGCACCCCGCGCCGTCCGCCGCCCCCACCCCCAAGCCGCGTCCTCCGCACCCTGTGCATCTCGTCCCCGCCGCCCTAACATGACGCCCCGTCAGAAACGGGAGGAGCCTCGACGATGGATGCCGCCTTCACCGCGGAGCAGGACGAGATGCGCCGTACCCTGCGCGAGATCCTGGGCAAACACTGCGGCCCGGACGAGGTCAAAGCCGCCGTCCGGACCGACGCCGGACACGACCCCGGGCTGTGGCAGCAGCTCTCCCGGCGGCTGGGCCTGCCCGGCCTGGCCATCGCCGAGGAGTACGGCGGCGTCGGCTGCGCCCCCGCCGACCTGGCGCTGGCCTGCGAGGAGACCGGGCGCGTGCTGCTGCCCTCCCCGCTGCTGGCCACCGCCGCCCTCGCCGCCCCGCTGGTCGCCGCCCTCGGCACCGCCGCCCAGCGCTCGGCCCTGCTGCCCGCGCTCGCGGCCGGGGAGCTGACCGCCGCGCTCGCCGTTCCGGGCCCCGCCCTGTCCACCGTCCTCGCCCTGACCGGCGACAACGCCCCCGGCGACTGGGCCGGCGGGGGCCGCGCGGGCGGGGTGCAGGCCCGTGCCGGCGCCGACGGCTGGCGGTTGTACGGGGAGGTCGCCCAGGTCCTCGACGGACACAGCGCCGGCCTGCTCCTGGTCGCCGCGCACACCGGCGGCTTCGCCCGGGCCCGGACGCTGCTGTTCCTCGTACGGGGCGACGCGCCCGGACTCGTCCGCACCCGGCAGACCACCCTCGACGAGACGCGCCCGCAGGGCCGCGTCCAACTGCGCGACGTCCCGGCCGAACTGCTCGGCACCGACCACGTCCCCGACGCCGCCCCCGGACCCGCCCCCGACCCCGCCCCCGACCCCCTCGCCGCGCTGGCCGTCGCCGGCCGGCACGCCGCCGCCGTCCTCGCCGCCGAGGCGGTCGGCGCGGCCGGGCAGGCGCTGGCCCGCACCGTGGAGCACGTACGCCGGCGCGAGCAGTTCGGGCGGCCCGTCGGCTCCTTCCAGGCGGTCAAGCACCGCCTCGCCGACCTCTACGTCCAGCTCCAGGCGGCCCGCTCCGCCGCCTACTACGCCGCCTGGGACCCCGAGCAGGGCGGCCTGGCCCTCGCGCAGGCCCTGGAGGCCCTGCGGACCACCGCGGGCGAGGCCATCCAGCTGCACGGCGGCATCGGCTTCACCTGGGAGCACGACGCCCACCTCTACTTCAAGCGGGCGGCCGCCGACGAACTGCTCTTCGGCCCGGTCCACCGGCTCCGCGGGCACGCCGCGCAGCGGGCCGGCCTCTTCGCCGCGCCCGGCCCGGCGACCCCCGACCCCTCCGCGACCCTCCAGAAGGCGGCCGTCTGATGGCTCCCGGCGCGACCCTCCCCGTCAAGCTCATGCAGAAGGTCTCCTCGACCCTCCTCTTCGCCAGGATCGCCCCGCACTTCATCCCCGCCATGGACAAGGCGGTCCACCGCCTCACCGGCGGAAAGGTGCTGCTCAGTGCCCGGATGCTGCCCGGGGTGATCCTGACCGCCCGGGGTGCGAAGAGCGGTGAGCCCCGCACCACCCCGCTCGCGTGCATGCCGGAGGGCGGAGGTGCGAGCTGGCTGCTGATCGGGTCCAACTTCGGCCGCCCCGGCCACCCGGCCTGGACCGGGAACCTGCTCAAGAACCCGGACGCGGACGTGAACTGGCAGGGGCGGGACATCGCGGTACGGGCCCGCCTGCTGGAGGGGGCCGAGCGGGCGGAGGCGTGGCGGGCGGTGCTGAGGTTCTGGCCGCCGTACGCGACGTACCAGGCGCGCATCGAGCGCGAGATCAGGCTGTTCCGCCTGGAGCGGCGCTGACCGCGGGCGTACGGGGGCCTGCGCCGGCGGCGGACCCCCCGGTGGGGTCCGCCGTCACCTGGTCGGCTTCTTGCCGGTGATGCCCAGGTGCACCAGCAGGGCCAGGTTGGGCTTGAGTTCGGCCTGCTTGACGCCCCAGGTCTGGAAGCCCTTCTGGTGCGAGGCGACCGCGGCCAGCATCGCCACCAGGGAGCCCGCCATCGCCGCCGGGCTGAGCTCCTTGTCGACCTTGCCCTTGGCCTGGAGCTCCTTCATGGACTCCGTAAGGGAGTTGGTGACCGAGTTCAGGATCTTCATGCGGATCTTGTAGAACCGCTTGTCGCCCTCGGCGGCGCCGAGGTCGACCACGCGCAGGATCGCGTCGTTGCGCCGCCAGAAGTCCAGGAATCCTTCGACGAGTTCCTCGGCCGCCGCCCAGCCGGCCTTGCCGACCCAGTTGCGGCCCTCGACGAGCGCCGTCAACTGGGCGCCCTCCGTGGCCATGTGCTCGGCGATCTCCAGGACGGCGCCTTCGACGTCCGGGAAGTACTGGTAGAAGGTGGCGGGGCTGGTACCGGCCTTGCGCGCGACGTCGATCACCTTGACGTCGCGGTACGGCGAGGAGCTGAGCATCTCGCTGAGGCAGTCGAGCAGCTTCTGCCGCGTCGCCTGGCCGCGCCGGCCGGCGACACGCCCGTCGACGGTGCGTACTTGTCCTGTCATGCCGTCAGCTTACCGAGGGGGCTCCGGCGCGCTATTCGGCCGCCTGCAAATGGGGTTACGGCCTTGCCGACCAGCCCGGGAGCGTTCGCGGGGCCTCTCGCGGCAGCGGATTCCGGCCGCGCCGGGGGCCGGGGCGCCCGCTGCGGGAACCGCGCGTCCGCCCTTACTCCCCTGCCTGCGCGCGACCGGCGCACCCCGCTCCGTATCGCGGCTTATCCCCCGAATAGTCTTATCAACAGGGTGTGGACAACCTTTCGGGCGGACCATGTCCAACAGGGATGACCCAGCACAAATGGAAGGAACCTCCCCATGGTCGCATTCGCGGAAGGCTCCCCCTGCTGGGTCGACGCCTCGCTCCCCGACGTGGAGGCGGGCAAGCGCTTCTACGGCGAGCTCTTCGGATGGACCTTCGGCGAGAGCGCGGGCCCCGCGTACGGCGGCTACACCCAGGCCTACCACCGCGGCCGCAACGTCGCCGCCCTCGCCCCCAAGCCCGACGGCCGCATGCCCACCGTCTGGGGCGTCTACCTGTACACCTCCGACGCCTACGCCTGCGCGGCCCGCATCCGCGCCGCCGGCGGCCAGATGGTGATGGACCCGCAGCCCGTCGGCCCCTACGGCACCGCCGCACTGGCCGCCGACCCCGGCGGGGCCGTCTTCGGGCTCTGGCAGCCCGGCACCCACCACGGGTTCGAGGCGCAGGGCGAGCCGTACACCTACTGCTGGGCCGAGCTCTACACCCGCGCCCGCGACGCGGTCGACGTGTTCTACGCCACCGTCTTCGGCTATGTCCCCGAGGACCAGGGCGACCCCGGCGCCCCCGCCGAACCGGCCGCCGAGTACCGCCTGTGGTCCCCGCCCGGCACCGCGCCCGGCGCCGCCACCGCCATCCTGGGCCGCAGCCTGATCACCGACGCCTTCCCGGAGATCATGCCCGCCCACTTCCTGGCCTACTTCGCCGTCCCCGACTGCGACGCGAGCGTGGCCGCGGCGCAGCGCCTCGGCGGCCGCGTCACCGCCGATCCGTTCGACACGCCGTACGGCCGGATCGCCGTCGTCGCCGACAATCAGGGGGCCGTCTTCGCCCTCCTGTCGGAGCCGCGCGGCGACGGAGACCCGGAGCCGGGGCCGGACCAGGCGCGGGCCTGACAGAATCAGGATTGCGCGACTCCCGGCCACGGGCCCGGAGTCGGACAGCGGGCCCGGGCAGAGGGCCCGTACGGGGAGGTGTGGAGGCGAGTGGTGGAGCAGCTGACGCAGCACGACCCGAGACGGATCGGCCCCTTCGAGGTGCTGGGACGGCTCGGAGCCGGCGGCATGGGGCTGGTCTATCTCGCGCGGTCGGCGTCCGGCCGGCGCGTCGCGATCAAGACGGTGCGCACCGAGCTCGCCGAGGACCAGCTCTTCCGCGTGCGCTTCACGCGCGAGGTGGAGGCGGCGCGCGCGGTGTCCGGCTTCTACACCGCGGCCGTGGTCGACGCCGACCCGCGCGCGGCCGTGCCGTGGCTGGCGACCGCGTACGTGCCGGCGCCCTCGCTGGAGGAGATCGTCAACGAGTGCGGGCCGATGCCCGTGCAGGCCGTACGGTGGCTCGCGGCCGGCATCGCCGAGGCGCTGCAGTCCATCCACGGCGCGGGCCTGGTCCACCGCGACCTGAAGCCGTCCAACGTGCTGGTCGTCGAGGACGGACCGCGCGTGATCGACTTCGGCATCGCGAGCGGCGTGTCCAACACGCGGCTGACCATGACGAACGTGGCCGTCGGCACCCCCGCCTACATGTCGCCGGAGCAGGCGAAGGACTCGCGCAGCGTCAAGGGCGCCAGCGACGTGTTCTCGCTCGGCTCCACCCTCGTCTTCGCCGCGACCGGGCACCCGCCGTACCACGGGGCGAACCCGGTCGAGACGGTGTTCATGCTGCTGCGCGAGGGCCCCAACCTCGACGGGCTCCCGGACGAGCTGCGACCGCTGATCGACTCCTGCATGCAGATGGACGCCACCCAGCGCCCGACCCCCGCCGACCTCCAGGCGCAGCTCGCCCCGCACCTCTTCGACGGCGGCGACGACAGCGGGACCGCCTCGGCGTGGCTCCCCGCGCGGGCCGTTGCCATGATCGAGGCCCGGCGCGCCGGCCACCGTACGCCCGCCCCCGGCGTGCCCTCGCCCGGCGGCCCCTCGCAGGCGCCCCGCGGCGGCTCCGCGGCCGCGCCCGCCTCCGGGCACGCGCCCGCCCCCGGACACTCCTCGGCGCCGCCCCTGTCGGGCCCCGCCACGCACCGCAGGCCCGTGCGCGGCACCGCCGACCCGTTCACCGACCCGCGGACCGGGCAGGCCGTGCCGCCGCGCCCCGACCGGCCGCCGATGGCCCCCGTCTCCGCGCCGTCGGGGGCGCCCGTGCACCTCGGTGCCTCCCCGGTGCCGATCGGCCCCGGCCCGCGCGCCACGGCCTCCGCCCCGGCGGGGCTCGCCGCCGCCGACTCGGCGACCGGCTGGGTGCGGCCGCCGGCCGGCGTGTCGGCGTCCGCCGCGGCCCCGGTGGCGACCCCGTCCGTACCGGCTCCCGGTCCGTCGCCGGACAGCGGGCGCTGGCGGCCGTGGCGCTTCCGCATGTCGAACGAGGTGTGGGGGACCCCGACCGTCGCGGGCGACCTGCTGTACGTGACCTCCTTCGAGGTGCACGCCCTGGACGTGGGCAGCGGCCGGCGCCAGTTCAAGACCCGTGACGTCGCCTGGTCCATGGCGGTCGCCGACGGCCGCATCCACGCCTCCGACGGGCCCTCCCTCTTCGCCCTCGACGCCGGGGACGGCTCCGAGCGGTGGCGGCTGAACGCCGACGCCTGGGTGTACGCGCTGCGCGCCGAGCGGGGCACCGTGGTCACCGCCACGCGCGGCGGCGGCGTCCAGGGCTGGGAGGCCTCCAACGGCCAGAAGCTGTGGGAGCTGAGCGGCGCCCAGTCCGACTTCGAGACCCCGGAGGCGGCCCCCGTCCTCCACGACGGCACCGTCTACGTCTGGCAGGACGCCCGGCTGCGCGCCCTCGACGCCCGCTCCGGACTGGAGGCCTGGTCCTACCCGGTCGGGGACGCCGCTTCCTGCGGCAACGTCCCGGTCCGCGTCACCCCGGCCCCCGACGGCAACGTGTACGTGGCCGCCGGCACCCGGGTGCTGTCCGTGGACCGGGCCTCGGGCCGGGTCCGCTGGCACTTCGAGGCGCCCGCCGTCTTCCTGGCCCCGCCCGCGTTCGCGCCGGGCCCGGCGGTCACCGGCGGCGGGGTCTACCTCGCCGACTACCTGGGCACCGTCTACGCCCTGGACGCCGCCACCGGCAAGGACCGCTGGCGCATCGCCACCGAGCCGCGCCCGGCGGCGGACCCGGTGCTGGTGGCGGGCGGCAACGTCCACCTGGGCGCGGGCAGCGCCCTCTACACGCTGGACGCGGTCACCGGCACCCCGAAGTGGCGGTTCGCGGCCGGCGGGGAGATCACCGGCTCGCCGGTGGTCGCGGACGGCCGGGTCCACTTCGGGTCGGCCGACCACTGCCTCTACACCCTGGACGCGGCGGGCGGGCAGCTGCGCTGGAAGCTGGCCACGGGCGGCGAGATCACCGGCGCGCCGGTGGCGGAGGCGGGCGTGGTGTACGCGTGCAGCAAGGACCGCTGCGTGTACGCCCTGGACGCCGCCAAGGGCACGGGCACCCGTACGGGAGGCTGACGGGCGGGGCCGGGGTGGGCCCGTCCCCCACCCCCCGAACCCGCCCGGAACGCCCCTTATGGGCGCCCTGGGGGAGGGTTCCCGGGCCCCGCCGGGTCGCGTTCCGCACCGGGAGTGACAGGATGGGACCCATGAGCAACGTCTTCTTCGACATCAACATCAACGGCGCCCCCGCCGGCCGCATCGTCTTCAACCTGTTCGACGATGTCGTCCCGCAGACCGCGCGCAACTTCCGCGAGCTGGCGACCGGCCAGAACGGCTTCGGCTACGCCGGCTCCGGCTTCCACCGCATCATCCCCCAGTTCATGCTCCAGGGTGGTGACTTCACCAACCACAACGGCACCGGTGGCAAGAGCATCTACGGCGAGAAGTTCGCGGACGAGAACTTCAACCTGAAGCACGACCGCCCGTACCTGCTGTCGATGGCGAACGCCGGCCGCAACACCAACGGCTCGCAGTTCTTCATCACCACCGTCGTCACCCCGTGGCTCGACGGCAAGCACGTCGTCTTCGGCGAGGTCGTCGAGGGCCAGGCGCTGGTCGACCAGATCGAGGCCCTGGGCTCGCAGTCCGGCGCCCCCAAGGGCAAGGTCGAGATCGCGGCCTCCGGCGTCGTCGACGCCGCCTGATCCCCTTCACGGACGCCGACGGCCCCGCCCCCTCCGGGGGGCGGGGCCGCCGCCGTTCCGGGGGCGCCCCGAGCGGGATCTTCGGTGTCGGTGGCCGCTGGTAGCGTGGCCCGCCGTTGTCCTCGGGGGAAGGGATCGCGCCATGGTGGCCGGTCGTCATGTGAAGTTCACCGCAGTGATCGTCGGTGTCGTGCTCTCGCTCAGCGGGTTCTCGGCCCACGGCAGGCACGGCGGCAGCGGCGGCGGCCACGGCTGCTCGTCCGGCAAGAGCAGCCACAGCAGCAGCAACGGCAGCAACGGCAGCAACGACAGCACCACCGGGGGCGGCACCGGCACCGGCAAGAGCAGGAAGAGCGACGCTCCTGCGCACGCGATGGTCGTCTCCTGCGCCGCGCCCGGCCGTGCGAAGGCCGTCCTCCAGGTCACGTCCGACCTGGACACCCAGCGCACCGTCGACGTCCCGCTCACCTTCGAGGGCAACGCGGGCACGGTCGACCGGACCTCCGTCCGCGTCACGCTGAAGCCCCGCGAGACCCAGACGGTCACCGTCGCGCTGCCGAACCCCGGCAAGGTGAACGACGTCCAGCGCTGCCAGGTCGGAAGGATCGGCTGACCGGCTGACCGCTACGGCCGGTCGCCCGGCCCCCACGGCTCGGGGTCCGCGGCCGACGGCCGGGCCAGGGGGTCGAGGTCCAGGTCGCGGGCACGGGGCCGGCGGCGCCGCCCGCGCATGACGGCCGCCGCCAGGAGCAGCAGCGCGCCCGCGCCGAAGGCGCTCGCGAGCCCGTCGCCCAGGCCGTGCCCCTCGGCGCCGCCAACCGACAGCCCCCCGGCCGCCTGGCCCTGGCGGACCATCCACAGCACCGCCACGCCGAGCACCACCACGCCCGCCAGGGCCATGAGCAGCCGTGAGCGGCGGAGGACGGCGAGCAGCGTGAGCAGCGCCGCGCAGAGCATCGGCAGCAGCAGCGAGCCCAGCAGGGCGGGCGGGTCGGTGGTGACGCCGGAGCCGGAGAACAGCTCCTCGATGCGGTAGTCGCGGCCGGGCCGGCCGTCGTACCAGGCGCGGAAGGGGCTCCAGACGGCGGCGGTCGCGCCGATCAGACCCATGAGCGCGCCGATTGCGTTGCGGATCATGCCCGGCCCTCCGGGGTAGGGGTCGTGATCCCGACGCTAGCCCGGGGTCCCCGGGCCCGCACGCCGGTCGTGGCGTCCGGGACCGGCCCGGGGACGGCCGAGCCGGCCGGTGCCTCAGGAGGTGGCGCGGGCCGCTTCGACGCGGGTGCGCAGCGCCTCGTTCATCGCGGTGAAGTTGCGGGCCGTTCCCTCCAGCAGCCTGCCGAGGAAGGGGACCAGCAGGCCGCGGAAGCGTTCGCCGTGCTCCAGCCGGGTGGTGCGGCCCGGGCCCTCGGAGAGCCGGAAGAAGTGCTCGCCGTCGAAGAGGCCGCGGACGAGGAAGTGCCCCGTCCAGCGCAGCTCCGCCGCGGGCACGCAGACCCCGACCCTGGGGTGGAAGGTGGTCGGCTTCCCCGACTCCGCGTACATGGTCAGCCGGATCCGCTCGCCCGGCGCGACCTCGCCGCCGGCCTGCTGGATGAACGGGTTCCAGACGCAGTAGCGGGGGAGGTCGGTCAGGACCTGCCAGACCTCTTCGGGGGTCGCGTCGATGATGATCTCGGTGGTGATGTGGCGTCGCATGTGCCGTGTTCCTCGTGGTGACGTGGTGCTCTCACCGAAGGGACGCGGGGTGTGCGGCTGCCGCCGGGTTCGGTGCAGGGATGCAACCACGGATCCGCTGCCGGGGGACCTCGGGAGGGGAGGTCTTCGCTGGTGGCGCAGAGAGCGGAGTGGAGCCTTCCGGGTGTGCGGTGGTGAATGCCGACACGTCGGGCGGCCGCCGCGTGCCGGTCAGCGCAGCCGGAACTCCGTCCCCGGCCGGCGCCCCGCGAACAGCTCCGCCTGGCGGCCGGGCGGGAGGTTCCCCAGGGCGATCAGGGCCGGGGCCTGCGCGAGGGCCTGCTGGAGCGCGGCCTGCTTCGCCGACCACAGCGCCCGTACGGTGCCCTGCACGCCCTCCGTCGGGAACGAGGCCAGCGTCCGGGCCGACCGCAGGGCCGCCGCGAGCAGCTCGCCCGGCTCGGCCAGCTCCGAGACCAGCCCGATCTCGTACGCCCGTCGCGCGGAGAGCCGTTCCGCCGTGCCCATCAGGGACATCCGGGCGACCTCCCCGAAGGGCATCCGCTGGGCCATGTACACGGCCTCGTAGGCGCTGACCATCCCGTACGAGGTGTGCGGGTCGAAGTAGGTGGCGGTGGTGGCCGACACGATGAACTCGGCCTCGCCCAGCAGGTAGAAGGCCCCGCCGCAGGCCATGCCGTTGACGGCGGCCACCACCGGCTTCCACAGGTCGTTGGCCTTCGGCCCGATCGCGACCAGCGGGTCGTCGACCGAGTACGGGGACGCCGGCTGCGGGACCTGCGCCGAGCGGTCGATCCCGGTGCAGAACGCGGCCGTGCCCGCGCCCGTCACCACCACCGCCCGCACCTCCTCGTCGAAGCGGAACTCCCGCCAGACGGCCGCCAGTCCGGCCGCCGTGTCCAGGTCGATCGCGTTGTGCCGCGCCTCCCGGTCCAGGGTGACGACCGCGACCCCGCTCTCCGCGTCCCGCTCCACCCGCAGCGTCACGGCTTCTCCAGGATCCAGCGCGGCACGGCCATCCCGCCCGTCTCGGTGAACACCACCTGTACCCGCGCCCCGATCCGCAGCCGGGCCGGGTCCACCGAGTCGAGCGGGGCGTCGGCGGAGCTGACCACGTTCCCGGCCAGCCGGATGTGCGGGGCGTCCGCGAGCTCCACCAGGACCACGTTGTACGGGGCCTGCGCCGCGTACGCCGGCAGCAGCGGGGGGTGCGGCAGGACGTAGGACCAGATCCGGCCCCGCCCGCTCATCGGGCGCCACTCGGAGTCGAAGGACCCGCAGTGCGGGCAGCAGGGCCGGGGCGGGAAGCGGAGCCTGCCGCAGGAGGCGCAGGCCTGGACGCGGAGCTCGCCGCGGGCGGCGTACTCCCAGAAGGGGGCGCCGTCCTCGTCGGGGACGGGGAGCAGCAGCCGGTGTTCGCCGGCGTCGGGGGCGGTGGTCATCGGGCGACTCCTCGATGCGGGATTCAGGCGCGGAGCAGGATCGCGGACGTGGGGACGCCCTCGCCCGCCGTCACCAGGCAGGTCGCGGCGTCCGGCACCTGGGCGGTGGAGGTGCCGCGCAGCTGCTTGACGCCCTCGTTGATCAGGTTGAAGCCGTGCACGTACGCCTCGCTGAGCCCGCCGCCGCCGGTGTTGATCGGGAGCCGGCCGCCGATCTCCAGGGCCCCGCCCTCGGTGAAGGCGGCGCCCTCGCCGCGCCCGCAGAAGCCGTAGCCCTCCAGGGAGAGCGGGATCAGCGGGGTGAAGGCGTCGTAGATCTGGGCGACGTCCACGTCGGCGGGCCCGAAGTCGGCCTGCTTCCACAGGTGCCGGGCGGCGGTCCAGGCGGGGCCGGACAGCGGGTCGTCGTTCCAGTAGTTGACCATGCCGTGGTGCTGGGCGGGCAGGCCCTGGGCGACGGAGTGCACGTACACCGGCTTCTGGCGGCAGTCGCGGGCCCGCTCGGCGGAGACGATCACGCAGGCCAGCGCCCCGTCGGTCTCCAGGCAGTTGTCGAAGAGGCAGAGGGGGTCGCTGATCATGCGGGAGGTCATGTACATCTCGCGGGTCAGCGGGCGTTCGTACATCATCGCGGCCGGGTTCTCGTTGGCCCGGTTGCGGCAGGCCATCGCGACGTTGAAGAGGTGGTCGCGGGTGGCCCCGTACTCGTGCATGTAGCGGCGGGCCAGCATGCCGATCTCGTCGGCGGGCCGCAGCAGCCCGAAGGGGCGGGTCCACTGGCCGGGGGTGGGCAGCTGGACGGCGGTGTTCTTCCAGGGGCGCGGGCCGGAGCCGCGCTTGCGGGAGCGCCAGGCGACGCCGACGGTGGCCTGGCCGGTGGCTATGGCGGCGGCGAGGTGGCCGACGGTGGCGCAGGAGCCGCCGCCGCCGTAGCCGACCTTGGAGAAGAAGGTGACGTCGCCGGCGCCGATGGCCTTGGCGACCTCGACCTCGTCGGTCTCCTCCATCGTGTACGAGGCGAAGGCGTCGACCTCGCCGGGGGCGATGCCCGCGTCGGCGAGCGCCGCCAGGATCGCCCGGCAGGCCAGTTCCTTCTCCGGGGCGGGTAGCCGCTTGGCAAAGGGGGTCTGGCCGATGCCGACGATTGCCGTAGCGTCCTTGAGCGTTGCCGCCATCGCCACCTCCGGGGTGCGCCGGTACTGCTGACAGCCGCGAAGGCTACAGCTAATCTGACGGATAGTCAGCTACTGGGTTCCAAGGGAGGGGCGGGCGATGGACCGAGCCGGCTACGAGGACCACGGCGACCCGGCGGATCCCGCCGACGCGGCCGACCCGCGGGGGGATCTGCGCTGGGGAAGCGTCGCCGCCCTCGTGCGGGACGCCGCCCGCCGCCACGCCGGTCGGGAGGCCGTCGTCGACGGGCGCACCCGCCTCGACTACGCCCAGCTCGGCGAGCGTGTCGAACGGGCCGCCGCCGCCTGCCTCGCCGCCGGCGTCGAACCCGGCGACCGGGTCGCCGTCTGGGCCCCCAACACCGTCGACTGGATCGTCTCCGCCCTCGGCGCCGTCACCGCCGGCGCGGTCCTCGTACCGCTCAACACCCGTTTCAAGGGCGCCGAGGCCGCCTACGTCCTCCGGCGCAGCCGCGCCCGCCTCCTCTTCGTCACCGGCACCTTCCTCGGCACCTCCTACGTCGCCTCCCTGCGCCGCGCAGCCGCCGAAGGCACCGGCACCGGAACCGGCACCGGACCACTGCCCGGGCTGCCGCACCTCGAACAGGTCGTCGTCCTCGCCGACGACGCCCCCGCCGACTTCCGCACCTGGAAGGACTTCCTCGCCGGCGGCGACGGCGTCCCGGCCGCCGCCGTCCGCGCCCGCGCCGACGCGATACCCCCCGACGCACCGTCCGACATCATCTTCACCTCCGGCACCACCGGCAGCCCCAAGGGCGCCGTGATCACCCACGCCCAGACCCTGCGCTGCTACGCCGTCTGGAGCGAGCTCGCCGGACTGCGCGAGGGCGACCGCTACCTGATCGTGAACCCCTTCTTCCACACCTTCGGCTACAAGGCCGGGATCATCGCCTGCCTGATGCGCGGCGCCACGATGGTCCCCCAGCCCGTCTTCGACGTGGACACCGTCCTCGCCAACATCGCCGCCGAGCGGATCTCCGTCCTCCCCGGCCCGCCCACCCTCCACCAGTCGCTCCTCGACCACCCCCAGCGCGACCACCACGACCTGTCCGCGCTGCGCCTGGTCGTCACCGGGGCCGCCGTCGTCCCCCTCCAGCTCGTCGAACGGCTCCGCGCCGAACTCCGCATCGCCACCGTCCTCACCGCCTACGGGCTCTCCGAGGCCAGCGGCATCGTCACCATGTGCCGGCGCGGCGACCCCGCCGAGGTCATCGCCGCCACCTCCGGCCGGGCCATCCCCGACACCGAACTCCGCATCACCGGCCCCGACGGCACCGCCCTCGACCCCGGCACCCCCGGCGAGGTCTGGGTGCGCGGCCACCACGTCATGCGCGGCTACTTCGAGGACCCCGAGGGCACCGCCCGCACCCTCACCCCCGAAGGGTGGCTCCGCACCGGCGACGTCGGCGTCCTCGACGGCGGGGGCAACCTGCGCATCACCGACCGGATCAAGGACATGTTCATCGTCGGCGGCTTCAACGCGTACCCCGCCGAGATCGAGCAACTCCTCGGCCTGCACCCGGACATCGCCGACGTCGCCGTCGTCGGCATCCCCGACCCCCGCCTCGGCGAGGTCGGCAAGGCCTACGCCGTCCGCCGCCCCGGCTCCACCCTCACCGCCGACGACCTGATCGCCTGGTCCCGCCGTGAAATGGCCAACTACAAGGTCCCCCGCGAGGTGGAGTTCGTCCCGACCCTCCCGCGCAACGCGAGCGGCAAGGTCCTGAAAACCCGACTCCGCTCCCCCCACTGACCCCGCCGGCCTCCCGACCTGCCACCCCGGCTCCCCCGGGGAAGGGCCAAAGGGGGGGGGGGGGGGGGGGGGGAGCGGGGAGAGGTACGAAGAGTGAAGCAGGGTGGGTCTGGGGACGAAGTTGAGGGACGG
>NZ_JBVILR010000024.1:43158-47303 GCF_055580265.1 Streptomyces sp. NPDC032091
ACGGAGAAAAGCCCCCAAAACCCCCCCCCCCCCCCCCCCCCCCCCCCCCCCCCCCCCCCCACCCCCCCCCCCCCCCCCCCTGGGCCCCGGCCCCCGGGGAGCCGGGGTGGCAGGCGGGCGCGCGCGTCAGGCCGACGCGTACGCCAGGTCGGCGCGGGCGGCGCATTCGCGGGCCGCCAGGTCGCGGCCCAGCGGGGACAGGGCCGCGCAGAACAGGAGCGCGCCGAGCGGGATCAGGTCGAGGCTGACGCCCATCACCACCGTGCCCAGCAGCACCGCCACCGGACGCCACACCGCGATCCGCCGCCGCACCGCCAGCTGCGTCGTGATCCACAGCAGACCCACGTAGAAGAGCATCGGCCCCACCGAGTACACGACCGGCTCCACACCGGGCCTGCTCTGGATCTGCTCGAAGAGCCGGTCCATGCCGGCCCGGTCGGCCGACTGGAGCCCGACCGCCAGGTCGATGCCGGCCTGGGCGACGGCCGCCGCCGCCCCGGCCAGCCCCAGCCCGGTCGCCACACCCCCACCCCAGCGGCCCGCACGCCCCGCCGGCGCCGCCAGCCGCCTCAGCCCGAGGAACACCGCCACGAACAGTGCGACCCCGGCGGCCAGCGCCACGTGCCCGGCCGTCCAGGCGGGTCCGGGCCCGTGGCCCGGATCGGCCAGCCGGACCACCCCGTACACCAGCAGGCACAGCGGCGCCACGACGAACGCCCCCCGCACCGCCGACACCCACCGTCGCCCCCACGGCCTCCGCCCCCCGCCGGGCGCCGCCACGACCCGGAGCCGCCCGGCCAACGGCTCCACCGGCCCCGGCCCCCCGCCCCGCGCCCCCTCGGCCGCCGGCCGGTCCGTCCGCAGACCGCCATCCGGCGACGCCTCGGCGGACGGCCGATGTGTCCGCGACCCGTCACCCCGCAGCCCCCCGGGCCGGAGGCCGGCCGGCCGGAGCGCCCCGGTCCGCCAGACGTCGGCGCCGGGCCTCGCCGCCGGCGCCCGGCCCCCGACGCGCGCTCCCTCAGCCGCCCGGCCCCCGGCCGGCGTGGCCGGCGCGAGGGCGGGGGCCGGTCCTTCCGGCGGGTGGCCGGGGGGTCGGGTGGCCGGATTGTCCTGGGCGGACGCTTCGTTGGTCATGGGGTGATCCTCCGTGGCCGCCGCCCGCGGTGGGATCCGGTATCGCCCCTACCCGCACCCCGATGGGACCCCGACCCGCCCCTGACGGGGGCTCTCGCAGGGCCGCGTTAGCCTGCACGGGTGAGCGTGCACCAGACAGTCGTCCGAATCCGCCGGTCCGTCAGGGCCCGGGCCTGGGCCGCCGGCGGGGCCGTGGCCGCCCTGGCCGCCGTGACCGTCACCGCCCTGCTGCCCGGCCCGCCCGCCGCGCCCGACGACGACTCCCTGGCGCAAGCCGCCCCGCAGAAGCCCGGACTGACCGCAGCGGTCTCCGCCCCCTTCAGCGCCTTCACCGAGGGCTACGACTGCTACCGCATCCCCACCCTCACCACCACCAAGGACGGCACCCTGCTGGCCATCGCCGAGGCCCGCACCTCCGGCTGCGACGACATCGGCGACATCGACCTCGTCCTGAAGCGGTCCACCGACGAGGGCCGTACCTGGGGCCCGATGCAGGTCATCCGCGGCGCCGGAGACCCCGGAGCCTTCGGCAACCCCGCCCCCGTCGTGGACGCCGCCTCCGGCCGCATCACCCTCCTCCACGCCTACAGCACCTGGACCCCCGACTCCGCCGGCAACCGCGTCCGAGGCCCCCGCGAACTGCGCCTGGCGCACAGCACCGACGACGGCGTCAGCTGGACCACCGACCCCGAGCCGCAGCCACAGCTCAAGGGCCCCGACTGGGCCTGGGTCTCGGTCGGCCCCGGCCACGGCGTCCAGCTCACCCCCACCCGCCCCGACCGTCCCGGCCGGCTCGTCGTCAGCGCCGACTACCGCACCGCGTCGGGCGAATCCGGCGCCCAGCTCCTCTACAGCGACGACGGCGGCCTCACCTGGAGGCCCGGCGCCCGCTGGGGCGCCCCCGAAGGCACCCCCGCCCCCAACGAACCCGCCCTCACCGAGCTCCCCGACGGCCGGATCTACGTCAACGCCCGCTCCACCGCCACCTGCGGCACCCCCGACCACCGCGTGTCCGCGATCATCGACGACGCCTCCGCCCCCGAGCTCCCGGCGCCCGGCTTCGTCCCCGTCACCGGCCTCCCCGCCCCGCCCGCCGCCGGATCCGTGCTCCAACTCCCGGGCGGCCCCCTGCTGCTGTCCGCGCCCAGCCGGCCCGGCGCCGAGTTCTCCGACCGCTGGACCCTGGCCGTCCGCACCTCCCGGGACGAAGGCCGCACCTGGTCCCGGGACGGCGCCGTCGTCCTGCGCGAACGCGCCGGCTACTCCGACATGACCGCCCTGCCCGGCGGACGCGTCGGCCTGCTCTACGAGACCGCCAACGGCACCCCCCACGGCTACATCAAGTTCACCGCCTTCGGCCCCCACGAACTGAGCGCCGCCACCGAGGACCTCACCCCCCGCCGCACCGACGACGCCGGCGCCCACCACAACGACGCCGTCGTCCACGGCGCACCCCGCCTCGGCAACCGGCCCGACGGGGGCAAGGCCATGCGCTTCGACGGCAAGGACGACTTCCTGCGCCTCATCGACTGCCCCGACGAACTCCGCATCGGCGCCGGCGACTTCGCCATCGCCACCTGGGTCAAGTACAAGACCCGCGGCCAGGACCGGGACAGCGGCCGACGCCAGCCCCTCGTCTGGGCCTACGGACAGGGCCCCGCCGCCCCGCAGATCCGCATCGAGGCCGACCCCGCCACCGGCCGCCTCGAAGCCACCGTCAACCCGGGCACCGGCCCCGTCGCGGTCACCACCCCGACCCGCACCGACGACGACGCCTGGCACCACGTCGTCCTCCAGCGCAGCGGCGGCCGCCTCGAACTCTCCGTGGACGGTGCCCCGCCGGCCACCGCCCCCGCCCCCGGCGACCTCCGCCCCACCGGGGCCTTCACGATCCACCTCGGCACCCAGCCCGACTACAAGGCCTTCTACGCGGGCGCCCTCGACGACGTACGCGTCTACGGCCGCGCGCTGTCCCGCAACGACATGGCCCGCCTGCGCGACGGCAACGACGTCACCGACCAGGAAGGCGTCCACCTCCCCTTCGACCGCATCCGCTGACCGGGCCGGCGTCGGGGGCCTACGGCCCCGGCTTGCGCGCCAGCAGCAGCCGCCACCGGGGGCTGCCGTCCTCGCGGAAGCCGAAGGGGGACAGCGGGACCGTGTCCACGGTGAAGCCCGCCCGCTCCAGGTCCGCGCGGACCGGGCCGAAGGGGAAGGTGCGGTAGTACATGACGAAGGGAGGCCGCCACACGGCGTTGCGCACCCGCATCGCCGTGTCGAAGCCGGCCACCGCCCACCACAGGGGCGAGGTCACCGGGATCGGGGCGCCGACCGGGAAGGCGAACACCCCGCCGGGGCGCAGGGCGCGGTGGACGCCGCCGAAGAGGGCCGGGCGCTCGGCCGGCAGGAAGTGGCCGAAGGCGCCGAAGCTGACCGCGAGGTCGTACGTGTTCCAGAGCCGCTCGGGCAGGGCCAGTGCGTCGGCCCGTACGAGGTCCACGCCCTCGGGGTGCGCACGGGCGGCTTCCGCCAGCATCCCGGCGCTGAGGTCGACGCCGGTGACCCGGTCCCGGCACAGGCGGCGCAGCATCCCCAGGCCGGCGCCGGTGCCGCAGCACAGGTCGAGGCCGGGGCCGAAGGTGCCCTCCTCCTGGGCGAGGGCCTCCTCGACGGCGTCGAGCATGCGGTCCGGGGTGCGGAAGGGCGTCCCGTCGAACTTGGGGGCGAGCAGGTCGTAGCCCCGCTCGACCGAGGAGAGGGCCTGGACGGCCAGTTCGCGCAGGCTCGGGCCCTGGGAGGTGAACACGGGCCCAGCCTAGCCACCGGGCGGCGGGGCGGGGCGGGGACGGGTGCGGCAGCGCCCGTGGGCGGTCGCGTGCGGATACGCGGATGCGCGGGGGGGGGGGGGGGGGGGGCTCCCCCCCCCCCCCCCCCCCCCCCCCCCCCCCCCCCAAGGCCGGGTCAGGCCGAGGTGCGGCGGAGGGTGAGGGTGGTGAAGCCCCAGGAGG
>NZ_JBVILR010000024.1:47311-130326 GCF_055580265.1 Streptomyces sp. NPDC032091
CCCTTTCTTAGTTTTTCTCTTCCCTCTCCGGTTTTCCCCCAAACATCCCTGTCGCTTCGAGGGATCAGCGGGGGGGGCCGGGGGGTTTTTTTTTTTTCCCCCCCCCCCCCCCCCCCCCCCCCCCCGCTCCCCCGTACGGTCCCCGTGCGGGCCCGCCCGGATTCCCCCGAATCCCCCGTGGGCGCGCCCGCACGGCCCCCGTGCGTCGTGCGATGTGCGTCGTGCTGTCGTGCTTCTTACCGGTGGTGCATCCCCCGTGGTGCTCCCCCGTGTTTTCCCCCGTTGTTCCCCCGTACGTCCCCCGTGCCCCCGTACGCCCTCGGGCGGTCCCCCCGTACGTCCCCCGTACGACCGCTCAAGGCCCCCCGTACGTCTCCCCCGTGGGCCCCCCGTACGTCCTGCCGTGCCTCCCGCGGTCCTTACGGACGCGGGCCGGACGCGTGGTTGTCCATCGCCACGATGTCGACGTCCGAGGCGTGGTTGTCGAGCGGCTTGTCGCCCGGCTGGGTCCCGGCCGGCGGCTGGGCCGGCGGGTCGTCCAGCGGGTTGATGTCGGCGCCCGAGGCGTGGTTGTCGAGCGGTCTGATGTCGCCGTCGAGCGGCAGGATGTTCTCGTTCGTCGCCATCGACTCTCTCCTGGTCTTGTGTGGGTCCTGATGGTTGGCGGGCCCGTTCGGCGATTCCCCCGTGGACCGCCGAACGGGTAGTCCACCAGCCGGCCCGGGTGCCCCCCGACGCCCCGGGTCGATGCACTCATCCTGCCGCGCGGCGATAAACGAACGATGAACGCGTCCGTCCATCGAGCAAGCCTCCAGGTCAGGCCGCTACGCAGCCAGTTCCGCCGCCAGCAGGGCCCGGACTTCGGCCAGTTCCGCCGAGCCCAGGTGCAGGAACACGGTCTCCGCGTCCCGCCAGCACGCCCGCGCCCGGTCGGGCTGGCCGAGCTGGCGCAGCGCCTTGCCCAGGACGGTCAGCACGGTGGCCCGGCGCCACTCGCCGCCGATCCCGCGCAGGGCGATGGCCTGCTCGGCGTGTTTGGCGGCGAGGGCGGGCCGCAGGGCGGCCAGGTGGGCTTCGGCGAGGCGGAAGTGCGTCACGCCCTCCCACAGCGGCTGCCGGTTGTCGTGGAACAGCGACAGGGCCTCGCCGAGCTGGTCCAGGGCCTCCGTGAGCCGGCCGGCCTGGGTGAGCGCGATGCCGAGCGCGTAGCGGCCGTTGGCCAGGCGCAGGGTCAGGCCCATCCGGTCGTATATGGCGATGCCCTGCCGGGCGAGGTCGATGGCGCTGGACAGCCGGCCCAGGACGACGTGGATCCGGGAGAGGTTGCACAGGGCGCTGGCCTCGCCGATGAAGTTGGCGTCGGCGCGGAAGTTCTCGATGGCCTCCAGCAGGAAGCGCTCCCCGTCCTCGTGCCGCTTCTGGTAGAGCGCGATGATCCCCCGGTCGTTGGGCGCCCAGCAGCTGGGCAGCGGGTCGCCGGCCAGCCGGGCCAGTTCCATGGCCTGCCGGGCCTGCTCGTCGGCCTCGTCGAAGCGGCCCACGAAGAGGTGGACCATGGTGAGGGTGGTCCGCGCCCGGCCCTCGGCGCGCGGGTCCCGGGCGGCGCGGGCGGCCTCGCACAGGGTCAGCGCGGCCGACTCGTACTGCTTGGAGTTGGCCCCGGACTCCGAGAGGTCCTTGGCCGCCCACAGCAGGTCCACGGCCCGGCGCAGGGCGTCCGGCCGCCCGGCGGACTGCCGTACGCAGGCCAGCAGCGGGTCGGCCTCGGCGAACAGCCAGTCCAGGGCGGCGCGGGGTTCGGTGAGGACGAGTCCGGGGTGGCGGGTGGCGGACAGGTGGGCGGGCAGGCGGTCGCCGGGCCGCTCCAGCGCGTACACGCGGGAGGCGGTGGCGAGGTAGAAGTCGAGGAGCCGGTCGAGGGCGGCCTCGCGCCCGCCGGCGGGCTGCTCGTCGCGTTCGGCGCACGCACGCGCGTAGAGGCGTACGAGGTCGTGGAAGCGGTAGCGGCCCGGGGCGGCGGACTCCAGGAGGGAGCAGTCCACTAAGGCCTCCATGAGGTCCTCGGTGTCGTGCTCGGGCAGGTCGAGGACGGCGGCCGCGGCGGCCAGGGAGATGTCGGGGCCGTCGGCGAGGCCGAGGAGGCGGAAGGCGCGCTGCTGGGCGGGCTCCAGCTGGCCGTAGCCGAGCTCGAAGGTGGCCTTGACCGCGAGGTCGCCGGACTGGAGTTCGTCGAGGCGGCGGCGTTCGTCGGCGAGCTTGGCGGCGAGGACGGAGACGGTCCAGGTGCGGCGCGCGGCGAGCCGGGACGCGGCGATGCGGATGGCCAGCGGCAGGAACCCGCAGGCGCCGACGACGTCGAGGGCGGCCTGGCGTTCGGCGCCGACGCGTTCGGCGCCGACGATCCGGGTGAACAGCTGCAGGGCCTCCTCGGGGCTCATCACGTCGAGGTCGACGAGATGGGCGCCGGCGAGGCCCGACATCCGGACCCGGCTGGTGACGAGGGCGGCGCAGCCCGCGGTCCCCGGGAGCAGCGGGCGGACCTGGGCGGCGTCGCGGGCGTTGTCGAGGAGGACCAGGACGCGGCGGCCGTCGAGGGTGGAGCGGTAGAGGGCGGCCCGGTCGGCGGGGGAGTCGGGGATGGCGCTGTCGGGGGTGCCGAGGGCGCGCAGGAAGGAGCCGAGGACGGCTTCGGGGAGGGCGGGGCGGGGTTCGGTGCCCTGGAGGTCGACGTAGAGCTGGCCGTCGGGGAAGTGGGGGCGGGCGGCGTGTGCGACGTGGACGGCGAGGGTGGTCTTGCCGACGCCGCCGATGCCGGCCAGCGCGGAGACGGCCATGACCTGTCCGTCGGAGCCCGCGAGGATCTCGCCGAGCTCGCCGACGAAGGGGGTGCGGCCGGTGAAGTCGGGGATGGTGGCGGGCAGTTGGGCCGGGCGTACGGGTGCGGGGGCGGCGGCCGGGGCGGGGTCCTCGGCGCGGGCCAGTTCGGCGTCGGCGTTGAGGATGCGCTGCTGGAGGGCGGACAGCTCGGGCCGGGGGTCGACGCCGAGTTCGTCGGCGAGGAGGCGGCGGGTGTCCGCGTACACGGCGAGGGCCTCGGCCTGCCGGCCGCTGCGGTAGAGGGCGAGCATCAGCAGTTCGCGCAGCCGCTCGCGCAGCGGGTGGGCGGCGGTCAGGGCGGTGAGCTCGGAGACGGCCTCGGCGTGCTGGCCGACCTCCAGGTCCAGGTCGAGGCGGGTCTCCAGCAGCTGGATGCGCCATTCGGTGAGCCGGGTGCGTTCGGTCTCGGCGTGCGGGCCGGGGACTCCGGCGAGGGGTTCGCCGTCCCACAGGTCCAGGGCGCGGGCCAGCAGCGTACGGGCGAGGGCGCGGTCCCCCGAGGTGCGGGCCTTCTCGGCGTCGGAGGTGAGGCTGCGGGCGATGCCGAGGTCGAGGGCCTCCTGGTGGCGCAGCCGGATGGCGTAGCCGCCGGCGTCGCTGACGAGCAGCCCGGGGTCGAGGACCTTGCGGAGCCGGGAGGCGTAGGTGCGGATGGTGGCGAGGGCCTGCTGGGGCGGGTCCTCGCCCCAGATGGCGTCGATGAGCTCGGGCGCGGTGGCGGTGCGGCCGTCGCGCAGCAGCAGCGCGGCGAGCAGGGCGCGCTGCTGGGGGCTGCCGGAGGGCAGCGCCTCGCTCCCGCGCCAGGCGCGGACGGGTCCGAGCACGGCGAACCGGTTGTCTCCGGGGGCGGGCGCACCGGGCGTGGGTGTGCCGGGTGTGCGGGGCGCGCCGGGTGCGCCCGGTGTACCGGGTGTGCCGGGACCGTCGGAGTCGCTCGGCTGGTGCGGGATGGCCGGTCCGCCGTCCATCTTTCCTCCCCCTGCCTTCCGTCGGGTTCCGTCGGTTTAAGGGTCAGTCTGCCCTGTGTTGCGCGTACGCGTCAGCCCGCGGCGGAGCCATCCGCTTCCGGCCGGGGAAGGACGGGCGCCGGAATAGCTGACGGTTCGTCAGATGAACGCTACCGTAAGGGCCATGGAGACCTTCCCGAAGATCATCTCGGTGGACGACCACACGGTTGAACCTCCTCACGTCTGGCGGGACCGGCTCCCGTCGAGATACCGCGACACCGGCCCCCGGATCGTCCGCGCCCCCCTCAAGGAAATGACCTTCCTCGGCGGCAGGTTCGCCCCCGTCATGGGCGCGAAGGGCGACGAGGGCCCGGTGGGCGACTGGTGGGTGTACGAGGACCTGCACCGGCCGCTCACCCGCCTCGACACCGCCGTCGGGTACGACCGTGACGAGATCAAGCTGGAAGTCATCACCTACGACCAGATGCGCCCCGGCTCCTTCTCGGTTCCCGAGCGACTCGCCGACATGGACGTCAACCACGTCCAGTCCGCCCTCTGCTTCCCCACGTTCCCGCGGTTCTGCGGCCAGACCTTCACCGAGGCCAAGGACCGCGAACTCGGCCTGCTCGCGGTGCGCGCCTACAACGACTGGATGGTGGAGGAGTGGTGCGGCCCCCTCGCCGGGGGCCGCCTCATCCCCCTCACCCTCATCCCGCTGTGGGACGCCCGCCTCGCCGCCGAGGAGGTGCGCCGCAACGCCGCGCGGGGCGTGCGCGCCGTCGCGTTCTCGGAGATACCGCCGCACCTGGGGCTCCCGTCCATCCACACGGACGCCTGGGACCCCTTCCTCCAGGCCTGCGACGAGACCGGCACGGTCATCGCCATGCACATCGGCTCCTCCTCGCGCATGCCCTCCACCTCCGCCGACGCCCCGCCGGCCGTCGGCTCCACCATCACCTTCGCCAACTGCTGCTTCTCGATGGTCGACTGGCTGATGAGCGGCAAGTTCGAACGCTTCCCCCACCTGCGGATCATGTACGCCGAGGGCCAGATCGGCTGGATCCCGTACATCCTGGAGCGCGCGAACGTGGTCTGGGAGGAGAACCGCGGCTGGGGCGGGGTCGCCGACAAGGTCCACCGCCCGCCGTCCGAGCTCTTCGCCGAGCACGTCTTCGGCTGCTTCTTCGACGACGCCTTCGGCCTGAAGAACCTCGACGCGATCGGCGTCGGCAACGTCCTCTACGAGACGGACTACCCGCACTCCGACTCCACCTGGCCCAAGTCGCGGGAGGTCGGCGAGGCCCAGATGGGCCACCTCGACGCCGACGTCGTCGAGCGCATCGTGCGCGGCAACGCCATCGACCTGCTCGGTCTCACCCCGGAGGGGCTCTGGCCCGGCGCCTGAGACGGCCGAAGGGGGCCGGGGGGCCACAGCGGCTCCCCGGCCCCCTCCGTCCGCGGCGGATCAGGTGGCGGATCAGGTGGCGGATCAGGCGGTGGTGGCCCGTCCGGCCGTCACCACCGGGCGGACGTGGGTCAGCAGCAGCTCCAGGAAGCGGTCCGGGCGGCGCAGCGCCGCGAAGTGGCTCGCGCCCTCGATCAGCGCGAAACCCTTCACCGGCGCCTCCACCGCGTCGAAGTACGCCTGGGCGCGGGCCGCCGGGGTGATCACGTCCAGGGCGCCCTGGAAGACGAAGAACGGCATCTCGAAGCGGGTGCCGTCCGCCCAGTCGTCGAAGCCGTGCGTACCGGTGACGACCGGCTCCGAGAAGCCCTGCCCCTTGAAGTACGCGGCGATCCGGCCCGGGGAGTAGAGCGGCGACAGCCACATCGACCCCAGGACCACCTTCTTGACGGTGTCCAGCGTGAGCGGGTCGCTGCCGGCGCACAGCTTGTCGTACGCCGTGCGCTGCGCCGGCGACCAGCGGTTCGGGTCGGAGCCCATCGCCTCGACCCTCGCCGCGTCCTTCACCTTGCCGGCGGCCCGGAGCCGCTCCAGGGTGGCGTCGTACGCGGAGGTGTCCCGGCCGGCCTCCAGGACGTTCTGGTCGGTGCCGACGTACGCCGAGAACAGCTCGGGGTGGCTGCGGGCCAGCCGCAGTCCGAACACCGTGCCGAAGGAGCTCGGCAGCAGCACCACCCGGTCGACGCCGAGGCGCTCCCGGACGTGGTGGACGACCTCCAGTGCGTCCGCGTACAGCCGCTCGAAGGACGGCTCCCCGCCCTGCGCGGCGGCGCCGCCGCGGGCGAAGGTCAGTCCGGCGCCGCGCATGTCCCAGCGGACCAGGGTGAAGTGCTCCTCCCAGGCCCGGGTGCGGGCCCCGTAGGGGGAGTTGGCCGCGCCCGGGCCGCCGTGGAGTTCCAGGAGGACGGGGTTGGCCCGGTCCTCGCCGCGGACCGAGATCCACTGGTCGATGCCGCCGATGCGGACGAAGCCCTGCTCGTCGACGCCGTTCGGCGTGTCGATGCGCATCAGGCGGGCGTGCGCCGAACGGCGGACGGCGCGGTGGGCGAAGAGGCCGGCGAAGGGAGCGGCGAGCGTGGCGGCGGTGGTGGCGGCGATGATCCCGAGCATTACTGTTTCCCCCAGACGCTGTTTTGCTGACACGGCGGAGATTACGGCAACGCGCCGATTTGTAAAGGGGGTTGGCCCGGCCTGCCGGGGCCCGCCCGATGGCCGGAATCCCTCCCTCTCGGCGGCGCGCGGGGCCCGGACCTTGCACCCCGGCCCGTCGCCGGGGCATGCTTCGCCAGGGCAAAGGCGGGAGGGATCATGGCGGTGGACAAGCGGTCCGTGGTGACGGCGGTGCTGTGCGCCGTGGCGGCGCTGGGCGCCTCGGCGGCGGTGGCCGAGCTGGTTCCGCCCCCCGAAGCGACCGCCCCCGTGCACGCCAAGTCGGCCGCGCCCGCCGGAACGCCGAGCGGATCTTCGCGTCCGCAAGCATCCAAGCCGCAGCTGGGCAAACCCAAGTCGGCCCCCGTCACGCCCAAGCCGGGCGACGCCACCACCTTCACCGGCGCCCTCTTCACCGGCAGCCTGGAAGGCGACCACTTCTGCACGGCGACGGTCGTCCGCAGTCCCGGCAAGAACATGCTCATCACCGCCGGCCACTGCCTCCTGGAGGGCGAGCAGACCCGCGACGGCGGTGCCGTCTTCGCACCTGCGTATGCGAACGGTGTCGCCCCGTACGGGGTCTGGAAGATAGAGCAGGTCTACGAGGACAAGCGCTGGGCCGACGACACCGACGACGACTACGACCTCGCCTTCGCCCGCGTCGCCCCCGACGACAAGGGCCGCAACATCGAGGACCTCACCGGCGGCGCCGTCCTGGACGCCAGCGGCCGCTCGGGCGAACAGGTCACGGTGACGGGCTACCCCGCCGACCGCAAGGTCCCCCGCACCTGCACGGCGGTCGCCGTCCGCACCAGCGAGCGCGAGCAGCGCTTCGACTGCTCCGACTTCCCCGGCGGGACCAGCGGCAGTGCCTGGCTCGGCCGGGACGGCAAGATCATCGGGATCCTGACGGGCGGCGACACGGACGACGTCTCCACCAGCACCGTCCTCGGCGACTACGCCGCCCAGCTCTACGCGAAGGCCACGGCGCCGCGGCGCTGACGGCCGCCGCGCCCCGGCCACACGCCGCCCCGGCTACACGCCGCCCTCGATGAGGGTCCAGCCGGGGGAGATGTCGTCCAGGGGGCCGACGTTCTTGTAGTGGCCGTCGACCAGCGTCGCGGTCGAGGCGGTGCCGTCGGACTTGTAGAAGATCAGGCTGTCCGCGGTCCGCCCCACCTTCTCCCAGACGGGCGTGGTGCCGACCGCGCTCACATCGAAGATCCAGCCGTGGGCCGCCGTGGCCGCCCGGAGAGCGAGTTTCCCGTCCGCCTTCGACCAGGACAGCACCGAGTCCCTGGTGGCGGTCAGCTGACCCAGATGGTTCTCCTCCCCCAGGAAGAGACTGCTCCTGCGGTCGTAGACGCCGCCCTTCAGGTCTCCGTACTCGCTCGCGTCGAAGGAGAAGGGGGTCGAGCCCGGCCGCGCCTCGGCGAGCAGTGTGTCGCACGAGCCGGCCATCGCCGCCCAGCCCTTTTTGAAGTTGTCGTACGTGCGCACCTGTTGGTACGTGCCGTTCCGCAGGGTGCCGGTGACGGCGTGGCCGGTCTGGGTGTTGTAGAAGAGCACGGAGTCGCCCGAGGCCTCGACCTGGGTCCAGCCCGTCGGGAAGTCGCCGTAGGTCCGGGTGCGGGCGTACTCGCCGTTGGTGAAGGTGCCGACCTCCCCAGCGCCGGTGATCTTGTTGTACAGCAGCAGCGAGTCGTGGCTCGCCGCCGCGTGCGTGTAGCCGCGCGGCAGGTGGAACTCCCCGCTGGACTCCCAGTGGCCGGCGGAGAGGGTGCCGGTGAGGGCGGAGCCCTTGTCGGCCCGGTAGAAGAAGATCGAGGTGTTCCCGTCGGAGCCGAAGCAGGGGTCGGACGCGGACGCGGGGGTGGCGGGACACGCCAGCAGGACCGCCATCGCGGAAGTCGCCAGCGTGACCACCAGGGATTTCCTCATGGTTGCCCCATTTCCTCGCACGTGGCCGCGCGGCACCCTCGTCCATTCTGCGCCGTGTCAGGACCCCTCGCATCCGGCCCGGCACCTAGGATGGGAACATGCATTCGAATAACCATCCGCCCGCGCCAGGGGAGCGCCCGCCCCTCACCCCCGCCCTCACCGGCGCCGAACTGGCCCGCTGGTACTGGACCCTGGCCGAGCTCACCGAGCTCGCCCGGCGACTCGACGTACCGCGCGGCGGCGGCAAGGCCGCGCTCACGGAGCGGCTGCGGGCCGTCCTCGACGGCGAACCGCTCCCCGCGCCGGCCCCCCGCCGGCCCGCGGCCGCCCGGCAGCTCTCCGCCCCGGTGGACGGCGCCACGGTCATCCCCGAGGGGCAGCGGTGCAGCCAGGTGCTGCGGGAGTTCTTCCGCCGGGAGATCGGCCCGGCATTCCACTTCGACGGGTACATGCGCGCGTACATCGCGCAGAACGCCGGCCGCACCCTGGCCGAAGCGGTGGCCCACTGGCACGGCACCCGGGCGGCGGCGGCCGAACCCCAGGTGATCGGAGCCCAGTTCGAGTTCAACCGCTTCCTGCGCGCCTGGCACACCGACCATCCGTCCGGCACCCGGACCGAGGCCCTCGCGGCCTGGCACGCCCACCGCTCGGCACCGGCCGGACCGGCCGCACCGGCCACACCGTCCGCACCGGCATGAAATTGCGTTGAGCCGTCGCGGCAGCGCCGCCGAGTATGTCCGTCCATGGGACATCTCGAAGCCTCGCACCTGGAGTACCACCTGCCCGACGGGAGGGTGTTGCTCGACGACGCCTCGTTCCGCGTGGGCGAGGGGTCGGTGGCGGCCCTGGTCGGCGCCAACGGCGCCGGCAAGACGACGCTGCTTCGGCTGATCTCGGGCGAACTCCAGCCGCACGCCGGGACCGTCACCTCCAGCGGCGGCATCGGCGTCATGCACCAGTTCGTCGGTTCGGTACGGGACGACCGCACCGTCCGCGACCTGCTGGTGTCGGTGTCGCCACCGCGGATCCGGCAGGCCGCGGCCGCCGTGGACGCGGCCGAACACCTGATCATGACGGTGGACGACGAGTCCGCGCAGATGGCGTACGCCCAGGCGCTCAGCGACTGGGCCGAAGTCCGCGGGTACGAGGCCGAGACCGTCTGGGACATGTGCACGGTGGCCGCCCTCGGCACACCCTACGAGCGGGCCCGCTTCCGGGAGGTGCGGACCCTGTCCGGCGGCGAGCAGAAACGCCTCGTCCTGGAGGCGCTGCTGCGCGGACCGGACGAGGTGCTCCTGCTGGACGAACCGGACAACTACCTCGACGTACCCGGCAAGCGCTGGCTGGAGGAGCGGCTGGCGGAGACCCGCAAGACGGTCCTGTTCATCTCCCACGACCGGGAACTGCTGGCGCGGGCCGCGCAGCGCATCGTGGCGGTCGAGCCCGGCCCCGCCGGGTCCGACGTATGGGTGCACGGCGGCGGCTTCGGCACCTTCCACGCGGCACGCGAGGAGCGCTTCGCCCGCTTCGACGAACTGCGCCGCCGCTGGGACGAGAAACGGGCCCAGCTGAAGCGGCTCGTCCAGGACCTCCGGCAGTACGCCGCCCGCAGCGACGAGATGGCCTCGCGCTACCAGGCGGCCAAGACCCGGCTGCGCAAGTTCGAGGAGATCGGCCCGCCGCCGGAGCCGCCGCGCAAGCAGGAGATCCGGATGCGCCTGCAAGGCGGCCGCACCGGCGTACGGGCCGTGGTCTGCCAGGACCTGGAACTCACCGGGCTGATGAAGCCGTTCTCCCTGGAGGTGTTCTACGGGGAGCGCGTCGCGGTCCTCGGCTCCAACGGCTCGGGGAAGTCCCACTTCCTGCGGCTGCTCGCGGGTGAGGACGTCCGGCACACGGGCACGTGGAAGCTGGGGGCACGGGTGGTACCCGGGCACTTCGCCCAGACGCACGCGCATCCCGAGCTGATGGGACGCACCCTGGTCGACGTCCTGTGGACGGAGCACGCCAAGGACCGGGGCGGCGCGATGTCGGCGCTGCGGCGCTACGAGCTCGAACGCCAGGGGGACCAGGCCTTCGACAAGCTCTCGGGCGGCCAGCAGGCACGCTTCCAGATCCTGCTGCTGGAGCTGGCGGGCACGACCGCGCTGTTCCTCGACGAGCCGACGGACAACCTCGACCTGGAGTCGGCGGAGGCGTTGCAGGAGGGCCTGGAGGCGTACGAGGGCACGGTGCTCGCCGTCACGCACGACCGCTGGTTCGCCCGCTCCTTCGACCGCTACCTGGTGTTCGGCTCGGACGGCGTCGTCCGGGAGACCGCGGAGCCGGTGTGGGACGAGCGGCGGGTGGAGCGGGTGCGGTGAGGAGCTTTACGTGACGAGCCCGAAGTGGACGGGCTCGGCCGGGGTGCCCGCGAGGAGGTCGTGCAGGCGCGGGGGCCAGAGGGGCTCGCCGAGGGTGGCGAGGCGCTCCGGCGAGACCCACTGCCAGTGGATGCCGGGGGCTTCGAGCACGGGTTCCCGGTGGGGGCCGGTGGTGACGTAGATGTGCTCGTGCTGCCGGACGGGGATGCCCTCGTGGGTGAAGTCGTGCTCCCAGGTGCACAGCAGCCGCTGCGGCTCCAGGTCCGTCCACCCGGTCTCCTCGCGCAGCTCCCGCCGCACGCACTCCTCGGGGGTCTCACCGGGATCCATACCGCCGCCCGGCGGCAGCCAGTGGATCCCCACCTCGACGTTGTTCTCCCGGAACAGGAACACCGATCCGCTGGGGGAGAGGACGACAATGCGCGCTGCCTGACGAGGAGTTCTCATCACCGCAGGGTACGGCGGCCACCGGCCCGCGCGGGAGGGGTCGGCACCGGGCGGGACGGGGAACCAGCGGACTCAGCACCTGGACGTCGAGAACTTCGAGTAATTGGGCCGAGTTTTCAAAGGGGCGAACTTCACGTCAACGGCTTTGCCGTCCTTGTCCCGTACCACCATGATGGAGCCCTGGGCGAGGTCGAATGCCTCTTGTTCCCGGAAGCTGTCGCAGTTGATTTTGTCGATGACCTTGTCGGCGGCGTCTGCGGTGAGTCCCACTCCCGCGCAGACGGCCCTCTCGGCGGCGCGGTGTGCGATGTCGCGATGCTTGTTCTCGTGTGCCGTGGTGAGCGCGATCGCCTTGTCGATCAGCGCCTTCTGGTCTGGCGTGGCCGGTGGGTGGCCAGGCGCCCAGCGAGGCACGGAAATTTTGGTTTCCAGTAGGTATACGACCTTGGTCACCTTGTCTTTTTCGTTGAATTCATAATGGAAGTCGATGGTGGGCCTCATGTGGCCCACGGCCGTAGCTCCGTCCACGTCGTAGCTTGCCTTCGTCAGGAATTCGTCGACCGTGGACGCGTTGATGGTCGCCGGTATGTCCTTCGAATCGTCGATCGTGGGCTTCTGGGAACAACCTGCCTTCGTCAGCGTCACGGGCGTCGGCCCCGAAGTGGTGAACGGCCCTTGGGCCCCGGTGTGGGAACCGCTGATCTCGTCACACCCGATGGAACCGATCCGCACGGTGCCGCCGAGGTCCGTGCCGAACAGCGTGCCGGCGACCCTTCCGTTGTCGATGACCTTCCTGACGGGGTCCCCGTCCTGTGTGGTCGTGTACGACCCCTGGCCTCCGGAGAGGAGCAACTGGTGGGAGTCGCCTGTGATCTTTCCGTCCCCCATGAGAATCTCGACGTGCAGGTCGACGTCGTTCCGGTGGTTGGCGGAACGCATGCTCCACGAGCCGCTGACCGCCCCCGTGTCGTCCACCGAGAGATCGAGGTGCACGGAGGAGTTGATGTGCAATTCCCCTTCGCCGTTCGGAATGACGCTGTCGATGGCGACCGTGCCGTTGTAGTCCCCCGGATTGAGCATCCCGGGTCGTGGGTTGCAGGTGGTGAGAGGGGCGGATTCCGGAGCTGCGGCCATGGCGAGGCGGGCGGGGGCGCCCGGACCCACGGCCAGGGCCACGGCCAGGGGTACGGCCAGGGCTACGGCCAGGGGGGTGCAGGCGCCCGGCAGGGCCAGGCGCTGGTGCTGCCCTTTCGCCACGACCATCACCGCCTCAGGGGCTCTTTCCGGTACTTCCATCTCAAGGCCTCGGCGCGGTGATCGCATGTGGTCGCATGTGGGCGCTTTTGGCAGGTGACCCGGGGTGGGGGGTGGGCGGGGTGCCCCTGGGCGGGGTCGGGGGAGTGTCGGGGGTTTCCCGCCAGTCCACTGTCCTTCCGGGCCGGTCCGGCCTGTCAAGGGCGCTCCTTCGTCGCGTCGCTGCGCGATGGCCTTCGGCCACCCTTGACAGACCGGCCCGTCCCGGAATGCCAAAGACTGTCGGGAACCCCCCGAAGGAACGGGCCGGCCAAGCCAATGAACTCTGATGCGGTCCGGGGAAGCGAGCCCCCTATGGCCGGCTCGCCTGGCATCCGACCCTGCTGCGCCACCATCAGCCATCCCGGGCAGCCGAGTCGCCCCAGATCGCTACGCGCTCCTGCCGTCTCAGCGTCCGACGACCGTCCGGGGCTGGTCCCCGCACCACATGTCGGCCAGGAGGGCATCACGCCCCTCCCCGCGCGGCAGATCGCTACGCGCTCCTCAGATCTCAGCGGCCGACGGCCGTCTGGGGTGAGGACCGGAAGGTCCGCATGCAGAAGGCCCCGGCCTCCCTGAGGAGGCCGGGGCCTTGATCGAGCGCTGGGCAGGCCTTGCACCTGCATCCCCCCACAGGAAGTGGGGTGCCTTTCCTTGGACCACCAACGCCAGTCCCACCGCCGGTTTCCCGGCTGCGAGCTCAAGAGGAACTCTACAGTGAAGATCAGCGCCCGACCACCCCCGGACGCCAAGAAGCGGAACCTCATGGCGACCTGACGCCCTCCCCGCTTCCGATGGCCCTCCAGATGCCCTTACGTGCAGGTATCAGCCCCCGACGACCGTCAGCCGCTGAGGGAAGAGGAGCGCGTAGCGATCTGCCGCGCGCGGTGGAGTCCTGGACCGATCCGGTCGGCATCTGGTGCGGGGAGCAACCCCGGACGGTCGTCGGACGCTGAGGCGGCAGGAGCGCGTAGCGATCTGGGGCGAGCCGGCTGCCCGGGGTGGCCGGATGGTGGCGCAGCGGGGTCGGATGCCAGGCGAGCCGGCCATAGGGGGCTGGCTTCCCCGGACCGCATCAGAGTTCATTGGCTTGGTCGGCCCGTTCCTTCGGGGGGTTCCCGACAGTCTTTGGCATTCCGGGACGGGCCGGTCTGTCAAGGGTGGCCGAAGGCCATCGCGCAGCGACGCGACGAAGGAGCGCCCTTGACAGGCCGGACCGGCCCGGAAGGACAGTGGACTGGCGGGAAACCCCCGACACTCCCCCGACCCCGCCCAGGGGTGCACCGCCCACCCCCGACCCCGCCCCACCTGACAGACCGCCACCCCGAAGCGGAACCCGGCTCGCTGGTAGATGTGATCAGCTGAGGTACCGTCGGGAGCGTGAGCAAGCACCGTCGAGCCGGATCCGGATCCGGTCCCGCCTCCAGCCCCCGTGCCCGTACGACGGAAGGCGGCCGGCGGCGTGGGGGTGCCCGGCGGCGGCGTGGGTCGGCGGGGCGGCCGTCGCGGGCGCTGGTGTTGGTCGCCACCGCCGGGCTGCTGCTCTTCGGGGCCGGATGGGTGCACGCCCTCTACGAGCAGCCCGGCGCGCCCGTGACCCCCGTCCGGACCGACGGCCGCCCCAAGGCGCACGCCGCGGCCCCCGAGCACGCCGCGCGCGGGGGTGCGCGGCCCGACGCCCTCCAGGGCCTCCCGGCCGCAGCCCTCAGCGAGGCCACGCGGGCCCGTATCCCGGCCGAGGCGCGCCAGCTGGTCCTCGTCACCGGCGCGGCGAAGGACTCCTCGGAGTCCACCGCCGCCCTGTACACCCGCCCCGCGCCCGGTGGTGACTGGGTCCGGGCCGCGCAGTGGCCGGCCCGCAATGGTGCCAGGGGCTGGTCCACCGGGCGCGAGTACGGGGACCTGACCTCCCCGCAGGGCGTGTTCTCCCTCAGCGACGCCGGCGGTCTGCTGTCCGCCCCGCCGGGCACGAAGCTCCCTTACGACCGGGACCCCGGCTTCGTCGCCACGGGCCTCGGGGTGAACGGGGAGTCCCTCGCCGGCTCCTTCGACTACGTCGTGGCGATCGACTACAACCGCCGCCAGGGCGTCTCCCCGCTGGACCCGGTCATGCCGGACGGCGAGGCCCGGGGCGGCAACATCTGGCTCCACGTGGACCACGACGGCCCCTCCCAGGGCTGCGTCGGCCTGCCGAAGGCGGCGATGAAGCAGCTCCTGGAGACCCTGGACCCGGCGGCCCACCCGGTCATCGCGATGGGCCCGGCCGGCTTCTGACCCCCGGCCCCGCCCCCGCCCCGTCCCCGGCGGCACCCCCACCCGTATCCGCCCCCGCACCCGGCCCCCACGCCAGCAGCCCGATGTAGGCGAGGTCGAAGACGGAGCAGAGCACGCCCAGCCCCAGGACGAAGCCGGACCCTTCCATCACCCCGAACAGCACCGTCGGCGCGAGGGTGCCCAGCCACTTGGCCACGGCGATCAGCAGCGACTGCCCCCGCGGCCCGCGCCGGGCGGCGTACAGGCCCAGGAAGAGCCCGGACATCAGCAGGTTCTGCAGGAACGCCGCGTAGCGCGAGGCGTCGTGCGCGCCGAAGTGCGCGAGGAACAGCCACTGCACGGCGAAGCCCGTCGCGAAGACGAGTGCGCTCCACGCGGCGAACACCGGCCGGGTCACGAAGGCGGGCAGCTCGCTGCGCCCGTACCGCAGGTATGTGGAGACGATCACCAGGTCGGCGGCACACCACACCAGGTTGACCACCCCCTGCGGGGACAGTCCGGTGCGGAGGTCGTTGGCGGCGTAGGTGGCCTCCCACGCCAGGTTGAGCGCGAGGGCGGCGACGGGCATGGCGTACGTGCGGTCCCGCAGCCCGACCCGGATGGACTCGACGTACACGAGCGTCCAGGCCAGCCCGCTGACGAGGGTGAGTATCAGTTCCACGGGCGCACCCTAGGGGGTGTCCGCAAAGTCCCGCCTGCCCCGCGACGCCCGGCACGCACTCTCGCCGCACCGGGCGCAAGACCGAGTACGTCCAGTACGAGGTCTTGCGCCCGGCGCACCGAGAGCACGCACCGGACGCCGCGGGGCCCGCCCTGCGGGCGGACGACGCTACTTTGCGGACACCCCCTAGGCGCTGCCCTGCGGGGAGCCAATGATCGCGGCCGTCGTGGCCGCCGCACCGTTCGTCCCGGCCGACCCCTTGCCTGACGGACCGTCAGCTACGACGATGGCCCGGCGGCGCGGGTCCGCCCCACCGGCGGACCGCCCCCACCGCGACCACCACCACGACCACCCTCACGAGGCGGGACGGACGGCCATGGCACGCGTGTTTCCGGAAGGCCGGCTGGCGTACGGGATGCAGCTCCCGGTCCAGTCGCAGAGCACCCTCTACGCCGAGCCCTGGGAGGCCTCGGCCGGCGCGGCCGATCTCGCCGAGGTGGCGCGCGCCGCCGACCGGGCGGGCTTCGGGTACCTGGCCACGTGCGACCATGTCGCCATCCCGCGCCGGCTCGCCGGGCCCATGGGCACCGTCTGGTACGACCCGGTGGCCACCCTGGCATTCCTGGCCGGCATCACCGAGCGCGTACGGCTCCTGAGCCACGTCGCGATCGTCGGCCTGCGCCACCCGCTGGCCACCGCCAAGCAGTACGCGACCCTCGACCACCTCTCGGGCGGCCGGCTGGTGCTCGGGGTCGGGGCCGGGCACGTCCGGGAGGAGTTCGAGGCGCTGGGGGCGGACTTCGAGGGCCGCGGGCCGGTCCTCGACGAGACCCTGGACGCGCTGCGCGCCGCCCTCGGCCCGGAGGAGTTCCCCGCGTTCGAGGGGGAACGGTTCTCCTTCCGCGACCTCGGCCAGTCGCCCCGTCCCGCCCAGCAGCGGATCCCCGTCTGGGTCGGCGGCTCCTCCCCGGCCGCCGTCCGCCGGGCCGCCCTGCGCGGTGACGGCTGGCTGCCACAGGGCGACCCGCGCGACCGGATTCCGGCGCAGGTCGCCCGCATCCGGGAGCTGCGGGAGGCGGCCGGGGTGGAGGGGCCCTTCGAGGTGGGGGCGATCACCGAGGCCCTCTACGTCGGCGAGCCCGGCTGGGACACCGGGCGGCGCACGCTCACGGGCAAGGCGGAGCCGCTCGCGGAGTCCCTGCGGGAGTACCGGGCGCTGGGGGTGGACCAGGTCCAGGTCCGCTTCCGCAGCCGCGACCGGGCCGAACTCGTCGACCAGATCACCGCTTTCGGGGCCGAGGTGGCCCCGCTCCTCAACGACTAGGACCCAGACCACACCGACAAGGGAGTACCCGTGGGCAAGCTGGACGGGCGCGTCGTCATCATCACCGGTGCGGCGCGCGGCCAGGGCGAGCAGGAGGCGCGGCTCTTCGCCGCCGAGGGCGCCAGGGTGGTGCTCGGCGACGTGCTCGACGAGCAGGGCGCCGCCGTCGCGCAGCGGATCATCGAGGAGCACGGCGAGGACCGTGCCCGGTACGTACGGATGGACGTGGCCCGGGAGGAGGACTGGGCGGCCGCCGTGGCCGTCGCGAAGGAGGCGTTCGGCCGGGTCGACGGGCTGGTCAACAACGCGGGGATCCTGCGCTTCAACGAGCTGACCGCGACCCCGCTGGAGGAGTTCCAGCAGGTGGTGCAGGTCAACCAGGTCGGCACCTTCCTCGGGATCAAGGCGGTGGCCCCCGAGATCGGGGCGGCGGGCGGCGGGACGATCGTCAACACCTCCTCGTACACGGGTCTGACGGGCATGGCGTACGTGGGCGCGTACGCGGCGACCAAGGCGGCGATCCTCGGGCTGACGCGGGTGGCGGCGCTGGAGCTGGCCGCGCGGAACGTCCGGGTCAACGCGATGTGCCCGGGTGCGGTGGACACCCCCATGGCCAACCCGGGGCTGCTGGACCCGGCCGGGGTGACGGACGAGGCCCGGGAGGCGATGGCGGACCTGTACCGGAAGGTGGTGCCGCTGGGGCGGGTGGGGCGGCCGGAGGAGATGGCGAAGCTGGCGCTGTTCCTCACGTCCGAGGACTCCTCGTACATCACCGGCCAGCCGTTCGTCATCGACGGCGGCTGGATGGCCGGGGTCAGCATTCTCTGACGGACCGTCAGTTCAGGCCATCCCCGCTCTTGACGCCCCCACCCCGCGGTGGAACAGTCGGACCCATCGAATCTGACGCAACGTCAGAAACCTAAGGACGGTGAACCCCTTGGAATTCGGGCTCTTCGTGCAGGGATACGTGCCTGAGGCGCGGTCCAAGGTCGACCCCGAGGCAGAGCACAAGGCACTGCTCGAGGAGACCCAGTACGTCATCCAGGCCGACAAGTCCGGCTTCAAGTACGCCTGGGCCTCCGAGCACCACTTCCTGGAGGAGTACTCCCACCTGTCGGCGAACGAGGTGTTCCTCGGCTACCTCGCCGCCGCCACCGAACGCATCCACCTGGGCTCCGGCATCTTCAACCCCCTCGCCCCGGTGAACCACCCGGTGAAGGTGGCCGAGAAGGTCACCATGCTCGACCACCTCTCCAAGGGCCGCTTCGAGTTCGGCACCGGGCGCGGCGCCGGCAGCCACGAGATCCTCGGCTTCCTGCCGGGCATCACGGACATGAACCACACCAAGGAGATCTGGGAGGAGACCATCGCGGAATTCCCCAAGATGTTCCTCCAGGAGGAGTACGAGGGGTTCCAGGGCAAGCACTGGTCGCTGCCGCCGCGCAAGATCTTCCCCAAGCCGTACGGCAAGGCCCACCCGGCCATGTGGTACGCCGCCGGCTCCCCGTCCTCGTACGCGATGGCGGCGAAGAAGGGCCTCGGCGTGCTGGGCTTCAGCGTCCAGAAGGTCTCGGACATGGAGTGGGTGCTGGAGCAGTACAAGACGGCGATCCAGGAGGCGAAGGCGATCGGCGCCTTCGTGAACGACAACGTGATGGTCACCTCCACGGCGATCTGTGCGGAGACGCACGAGAAGGCGGTCGAGATCGCCGTCAACGCGAACATGAACCGCTTCCAGTCCCTGGTGTTCCGGTACCACGACACGTTCCCGCGGCCGGAGGCGATCCCGGAGTGGCCGGAGACGCTGCCGGAGTACAACGCGGAGATCATCGAGCTGCTGATCGCCGAGGAGCTGCTGATCTGCGGTGACCCGGCGGAGGTGCGGGCGCAGTGCAAGCGGTGGGAGCAGGCGGGGGCGGACCAGCTGTCGTTCGGCCTGCCGACCGGGGTGTCGTACGAGGACACGATGACGACGATCAAGCTGATCGGGGAGCACGTCATCCCGCACATCGACACGGACCCGGTCCACCGCACGACCCGCTTCCGCCAGTCCGCGTAGCGGCTCCCGCCGGGGGTGCGGGGTGCCGCTGCGCGGAGCCGTCTCCCCGCCCCGCCCTTCCTCCGTTCCCTGGGGCTCCGCCCCAGACCCCGCGCCTCAAACGCCGGCGGGGCTGGATATTGCCGCTGTGCGGCAATTCCAGCCCGCGCGGCGTTTGAGCGCACCGGGCGCGGAGCGCACGGTATCGGGGTCCGGGGCGGAGCCCCGGGGGAACGGGCGAAGGGCGGGTAGGGGACCCCGCCCCGCGCAGCGGCCCACCCGCAACCCACCGCACACCGCCCGGCCACCGCACACCGCACCCCGCCCGGCCAGGGCACCCGCACACCGCCCGGCCAGGGCACCGGCAGAGGGACACCAGGAGGGGAACCCCCATGCTCGACCACCTCATCCGCGGAGCGACCGTCGTCGACGGCACCGGCGGCCCCGCCCGCGTCGCGGACGTCGGGATACGCGACGGCCGCATCGCCGTCATCGCGCCCCCCGGCACCGTCGACGAGGAGGCCCGCACCAGCGAGGACGCCACCGGGCTGGTCCTCACCCCGGGGTTCATCGACCCCCACACCCACTACGACGCCCAGCTCTTCTGGGACCCGTACGCCACGCCCTCCATGAACCACGGCGTCACCACCGTCGCCGGCGGCAACTGCGGGTTCACCCTGGCGCCCCTCAACCCCGACCGCCCCGAGGACGCCGACTACACCCGCCGCATGATGAGCCGGGTCGAGGGCATGGCCCTCGCCGCCCTCGAAGAGGGCGTCGACTGGTCCTGGTCGACCTTCCGCGAGTACCTGGACGCCCTCGAAGGGCGGATCGCCGTCAACGCCGGGTTCATGGTCGGGCACTGCGCCCTGCGCCGCCATGTGATGGGCGAGGCCGCCACCGGCGCCGCCGCCCCCACCCCCGCCCAGCTGGACGCGATGCTCGCCCTCCTCCACGAGGCCATGGACGCCGGCGCCTGGGGCCTGTCGACCACCCAGTCCTCCACCCACTCCGATGGCGACGGCGCCCCCGTCGCCTCCCGGCACGCCGAGCCCGCCGAGCTGCTCGCGCTCTCCCGGGCCGTCGGCGACCACGAGGGCACCCAGCTCGAAGCCATCGTCGCGGGCTGCCTCGACCAGTTCTCCGACGAGGAGATCGACCTCTTCGTCGACATGAGCGCGGCCGCCGGCCGGCCCCTCAACTGGAACGTCCTCACCATCGACGCCGCCGTCCCCGAACGCGTCCCGCGCCAGCTGGTCCCCAGTGAGCGCGCCCGCAAGGCCGGCGGCCGGATCGTGGCGCTGACCATGCCGATCCTCACCCCCATGAACATGTCCCTCGGCACGTTCTGCGCCCTCAACCTCATCCCCGGCTGGGGCGAGGTCCTCGCCCTCCCCGTCCCCGAGCGGATCGCGAAGCTGCGCGACCCCGACGTACGCGCCGAGATGCTGCGCCGCGCCGACAGCAAGGAGGCCGGGGTCTTCCGGCGCCTCGCGAACTTCGGGCGGTACGTCATCGGCGACACGTACAGCAAGGAGAACGAGGGCCTCGGCGGGCGCGTCGTCGGCGACATCGCGGCCGAGCGCGGGCAGGACGCCTTCCAGTGCCTGGTCGAGATCTGCGCCCACGACGACCTGCGCACCGTCCTGTGGCCGATGCCCACCGACAACGACCCGGCGACCTGGGCCCTGCGCGCCGAGACCTGGCAGCACGAGGACGTCCTGCTCGGCGGCTCCGACGCGGGCGCGCACCTGGACCGGATGTGCGGGGCCCCGTACACGACCCGGTTCCTCGGCGACTGCCTGCGCGGCCGCCGGCTGGTGCCGCTGGAGCAGGCGGTGAAGATGCTGACGGACGACCCGGCGCGGCTGTTCGGGCTGCGCGAGCGCGGCCGGATCGCCGAAGGCTGGCACGCGGACCTGGTCCTCTTCGACCCGGAGCGCATCGAGGCCGGCCCGGCCACGCTGGTCCACGACCTGCCGGGGGACAGCCCGCGCCTGGACTCGCGGGCGATCGGGATCGTGTCGGTACGGGTCAACGGGGTCGAGACCATCCGCGACGACGAGGTGACCGGCGCGATCCCGGGGACCGTGCTCCGGTCGGGCCGGGACACGAGGACGGTGGGCACGCGATGAGCGGCGGGCAGGGGCAGCGGCTGTACTTCGGCGGGGAGTGGGTCGAGCCGGCCGGCGGCCACTACGAGGTGGTGAACCCGGCGGACGAGTCCGTGGTGGGGCTGGCGCCCGAGGCGTCGCGGGCGCAGGTCGAGGAGGCCGCCCGGGCCGCCGCCGAGGCCTTCGGCCCGTGGTCCCGTACGCGGCCCGAGGAGCGGGCGGCGATCCTGGACCGGGCCGCGGACGTCATCCAGCGGGAGTTCGAGCCGTGGGCGGAGCTGGCCCGGGCGGAGACCGGCGCCCCGACGGGGATCGCCCGCGGGATGCAGGTCGGGGTGGGGGTGGCGCGGTTCCGGCGGTACGCGAAGGGCGCGCTGGAGCCGGTGGAGCGGGGGCTGCCGCCGCAGGTCACCGAGGCGGGGCCGATGGGTGCGGCGAGCGTGCTGGGGGCGCTGGAGGTGCGCCAGCCGGTCGGGGTGGTCACCTGCGTCACCTCGTACAACAACCCGTGGGCGAACCCGGCGGGCAAGGTGGCGCCGGCGCTGGCGATGGGGAACACGGTGGTGGTCAAGCCCGCCCCGCAGGACCCGCTGTCGGTGTTCCGGATGGCCGAGGCGCTGGCGGAGGCCGGGATCCCGCCGGGGGTGGTGAACGTGGTCTCGGGGCAGGCCGTGGAGGTCGGCGAGGCGGCGGTGGACTCCCCGTACGTGGACATGGTGTCCTTCACCGGCTCGACGGGGGTGGGGCAGCGGATCGCGGAGGTCTGCGGGCGGTCCATGAAGCGGCAGCTGATGGAGCTGGGCGGCAAGGGCGCGGCGGTGGTCTTCGCGGACGCCGACCTGGACGCGGCGGTCATGGGCATCGGCACCACCTTCTCCTTCTACAGCGGTCAGATCTGCACGGCCCCGACCCGGGTGATCGTCCACCGGTCGGTGTACGCGGAGCTGGTGGAGAAGCTGACGGGGTACCTGGCGTTCATGAAGATCGGGGACCCGGCGGTGAAGGGGACGGTGGTCGGGCCGGTGATCTCGGCGGCGCACCGGGACCGGGTGGAGGCGTACGTGGAGCTGGGCCGCAAGGAGGGGGCGCGGATCGCCTTCGGCGGGGAGCGGCCGGTGGTGGGGGAGGGCGACCGCAGGGGCAAGGGCTTCTACGTGGCGCCCACGCTGCTGGTCGACTGCACCAGTGACATGCGGGTGGTGCGGGAGGAGGTCTTCGGGCCGGTGGTCGTGGTCGTCCCCTTCGACGGGGGCGAGGACGAGGCGGTGGCCCTGGCCAACGACAGCGACTACGGGCTGATCAGCTACGTGTGGTCGGGTGATGCCGCGCGGGCGTTCCGGGTGGCGCGGCGGCTGCGGTCCGGCGGGGTGGGGGTCAACACGATCGGCCGGAACATGGAGGCGCCGTTCGGGGGGTTCAAGCGGTCGGGGGTGGGCCGGGACGTGGGCTCGTACGCGCTGCACGCGTACAGCGAGGTGCAGTCGATCGTGTGGGCGGGGTAGGGGGCGGCGGAAGGCGAGCGGGGGGCGGGGCGGGAGAAAATTGCCTCGGGAAATTTTCCAAACGGACATTCCGGACGCGGCTGCGGTTTCCGCATTCCGGAACCCCGCGTCCGGCGCCTCCGAATCGGGCGCGGGGGTGTGAATGGATCTTGCATTCCCGCGTCGTAAACTGCCCGTGGGTTGAAATTCCAAGGCGATTCATTGCGCCGACATACGGATGTAACCCGTCCGGATGTGGAAATCGCACCCTCTACCGTCCTTTCACATGACACAGCTGGACGAACGGCCTCGGGTCGGAGACACGGTAGGCGGCGTGGCCGAGGGCGACGGCGAGGTGCGCGGCAAGGGCCTCGGCAAAGGCTCCGTCGGCCTGGTCGGCAGCGCCGTCATCGGCATCTCCACCGTCGCCCCCGTCTACTGCCTGACCTCCACCCTCGGCTCCACCGCCGGGCAGGTCGGCCTCCAGATGCCCGCCGTCTTCCTGGCCGGCTTCCTGCCGATGTTGCTCGTCGCCTTCGCCTACCGCGAGCTCAACAAGGACATGCCGGACTGCGGCACCTCCTTCACCTGGACCGTCAAGGCCTTCGGCCCGCGGATCGGCTGGATGTGCGGCTGGGGCCTGGTGATCGCCACGATCATCGTCCTGTCCAACCTCGCCGGCGTCGCCACGTCCTACTTCTGGCTCCTGGCCGGCGAGATCACGTCCAACCCGGACATCGCCGCCCTCGACCACGACAAGTTCGCCCACATCGCCACCTGCCTGACGCTGATCGCCACCGCGACCGCCATCAGCTACCGCGGCATGACCGCCACCAAGGGCGTCCAGTACACCCTCGTCGGCCTCCAGCTCGTCGTCCTCGCGGTCTTCGTGGCCATGGCCTTCCAGAAGGCCTCCGCCGGCGCCTTCGACACCGGCGTCGACTTCTCCTGGCAGTGGATGAACCCCTTCGCGGTCGAGTCCATGGGCGCCTTCACCGCCGGACTCTCGCTCTCGATCTTCATGTACTGGGGCTGGGACACCTGCCTCACCGCGAACGAGGAGACCATCGGCTCCGCCAAGACCCCCGGCCGCGCCTCGCTCATCGCGATGGTCGTCCTCGTCGGCTCCTACCTCGCCACCGGCGTCGCCGCCCAGATGGCCGTCGGCTCCGGCGACAAGGGCCTGGGCCTCGGCAACCCGGAGACCTCCGGCAACGTCTTCGCCGCCCTCGCCGGCCCCGTCATGGGCCCGGCCCTCGGCATCCTGCTCTTCGTGGCCGTCCTCGCCTCCGCGGCCGCCTCGCTCCAGACCACCTTCATCCCGGTCGCCCGCACCGTCCTCGCCATGTCCACGTACGAGGCCCTGCCCGCCTCCTACGCCAAGGTCCACCCCCGCTTCAAGACCCCGGGCCGCGCCACCGTCACCGCGGGCGTCGCGACCGGCGCGTTCTACACGGTCATGACCCTGGTCAGCGAGAACGTCCTCACCGACACGATCTTCGCGCTCGGCCTGATGATCTGCTTCTACTACTCCCTGACGGCCTTCGCCTGCGCCTGGTACTTCCGCGGCGACCTGCGCCGCTCCGCCCGCGACCTGTTCTTCAAGGGCGTCTTCCCGGTCCTGGGCGGGCTGCTCCTGGCGGCGGTCTTCGTCAAGACGCTGACCGACGCCTGGGACCCGTCGTACGGCTCCGGCTCCACCATCCCGGGCCTCGGCGTCGGCAGCGTCTTCGTCATCGGCGTGGGCCTGCTGGGCCTGGGCGTGGTCATCATGCTGATCACCCAGCGCCGCAGCCCGGCCTTCTTCCGCGGCGAGGTCCTGACGAAGTCGACGCCGTCGCTGGTGGTCGAGGACTGAGCGTCACACCAACGAGGGGGTCGGCGGTGACCCGGGGCGTGGCGGGGTCGTTGGGCCGGGCATGACTGCCATCAAGCGCACCCTGTCCGCCCTGGTCCTCACCGGAGGCGCCGCCCTCGCCCTCACCCCCGCCGCCGCGCAGGCGGCCGACGGGCCCACGCTGGAGAGCCAGCCCGTCGTCGAGCGGGTCGTCGACATCGCCGGCCACCCGGGCCAGGCGGTGCAGGACACCAAGACCGCCCTCGCCGTCACCGGCGCGGCCGCGAACAGCGCGACGAAGTCCACCCAGGGCTCCCTCGCCGGCGCCGACACCGCCCTCGACGGCGGCCTGCCGCAGGCGCCGTCGGTGAAGTGAGTCGCTGAGTCGCTGAGTCGCTGAGTCCCTGGGATCCCTGAGACCGCTTCTGATGACCCCTGACGGCGGCGCGAGAGCCGTGGGCCTCGCGCCGCCTCCGGTGTTCCCCCGGGTCTTCAGCCCCAGGTGCGGGAGCAGAGGACGAGGCGGTAGCCGTCGGGGTCCTCGACGGTGACGCCGTACTCGTCCCAGTACGGGTTGTTGGACGGCACCCGCTGCCCGCCGCAGGCGATCAGGCGGCGGACGAGGGCGGCGTCGGGCTCCTGCCCGAGGTAGACGACGAACAGGTCGTCCACGGTGGGGGAGGGGACGACGGGGTTCTCGGGATCCCGGGTGAGCTCGAAGTGCCACCCGCCGCCGGTCGGGCCGACCATGACGAGGTCGTGCTCCCCGGAGACGTGCCCCGAGGTCCGCCACAGGACGTCGAGCCCGAGCCCGTCGACGTAGAACCGCTCGGCGGCCGCGAGATCGCGGGAGGGACGGGCGACGCGGACGTGGGCGTGTGCATCGATCATGCGGGGAGGCTACGGCGGCGCGGTGCGTCGGGGGGCGGGGGCGGGGGCGGTCTGTCAGGTGGGGTGGTGGGGTGGGGTGGCGGGGCGGGGTCGGGGGTGGGCGGGGTGCCCCTGGGCGGGGTCGGGGGAGTGTCGGGGGGTTCCCGCCAGTCCACTGTCCTTCCGGGCCGGTCCGGCCTGTCAAGGGCGCTCCCTTCGGTCGCGTCGCTGCGCGATGGCCTTCGGCCACCCTTGACAGACCGGCCCGTCCCGGAATGCCAAAGACTGTCGGGAACCCCCCGAAGGAACGGGCCGGCCAAGGTCCATATGTCCGACGCGGTCCGGGGAAGCCCAACCCCTTCCGCACGGCAGACAGGGCATCCGGCCCCGCTGCGCCGCCATCCGGCCATCCCGGGCAGCCGGGTCGCCCCAGATCGCTACGCGCTCCTGCCGCCTCAGCGTCCGACGACCGTCCGGGGTTGCTCCCCGCACCAGATGTCGACCGGATCGGTCCAGGACTCCGCCGCGCGCGGCAGATCGCTACGCGCTTCTCTCGTCTCAGCGGCTGGCGGCCGTCTTGGGTGGATACCGGCACAAAACAACGAGCCGGGCGGTCTCCGGGGGTGGTGGGGGCGTCAGGTGGTCGCCGGATTCCGTTTGTTGGCCGCTGACGATGGTTTCGGGGCGGGATCTGGTGTAAAGTCGATCACGAGCTCGCAGCCGGGAAACCGGCGGTGGGACTGGCGTTGGTGGTCCAAGGAAAGGCACCCCACTTCCTGTGGGGGGATGCAGGTGCAAGGCCTGCCCAGCGCTCGATCAAGGCCCCGGCCTCCTCAGGGAGGCCGGGGCCTTTGCGTTGGCTACTTCCGCTCAGCCGCGCTGCGTTCCACGCAGAACTCGTTGCCCTCGGGGTCGGCGAGGGTCACCCAGCCGGTGCCGTCGGGCTTGCGGTGATCGCCGACCAGCGTGGCGCCGAGCGCCACGAGGCGTTCCACTTCCTCGTCCCGCGTGCGGTCCTGCGGCTGGATGTCCAAGTGCACGCGGTTCTTGACCGACTTGGTGTCGGGCACCTGGATGAACAGCAGCGTCCCCCCTTCCGTCGCGAGCAGCGCCTCCGGGTCACCGGGTGAATCGTCCTCGTGCAGAGAGCCGTTGAGAACACCGGCCCAGAACTGGCCCAGGGCGTAGGCGTCCTGGCAGTCGATGGTGATGTGTCGAATGAGGGAAGTCATGGACGCACACTAGCCGCCCTCTGGTCTGCGGGCATAGCGTTTACTTGCATCCCATTGCAATGTGTGGGTGGGTGGCGTTGCGTTGAATTTCGCATCGTTGCAACGATTGCGGGGTGCTGAGCTGCGATGATTGAGTTTTTTCGCAACGACGGTGTTGTCAGCCCTTGGAATGCAACGTAGCGTTTCTCATGTCAGAAACCAGCGGCACCGATCAAGGAGAGCACCATGCAGACCTTCGCCACGGCCACCCCGGTCTCCGCCGTCCTGGACATCCCCGCCGGTCGAGTCCAGCTCATCGCCTCCGACCGCACCGACGCCACGGTCGACGTCCGCCCCGCAGACCCCTCCAAGAGCCGCGACGTGAAGGCGGCCGAGCTGATCGAGGTCGCCTACACCGACGGTGTCCTCCGGATCGTGGCCGCCGACGCGAAGAACCGGCTCACCGGCAACTCCGGCTTCGTCGACGTGACCGTCCAGCTCCCCGCCGACTCGCACGTCGAGGCCAAGGTCGCCGCCGGCGAGGTGCGGGGCGAGGGCCGCCTCGGCGATGTCGTCCTCGAAGCCGCACAGGCCGAGGTCGAGCTGGACGCGACCGCCTCCGTCCGCGTCACCGTCCAGTCCGGCGACGTCTCCCTCGGCCGCGTCGGCGGCCCGGCGGAGGTCAGCACCCAGAAGGGCGAGATCACCATCGCCGAGGCCACCGCCGGCGTGGTCACCCTGACGACCCAGCACGGCAACATCACGGTCGGCGCCGCCCGTGGCGTCGCCGCCTCCCTGGACGCGGGCACCGGCTACGGCCGCATCAGCAACGCCCTTCAGAGCTCCGAAGGCACCGTCCCCCTGACCATCCAGGCGACCACCGCCTACGGCGACATCACCGCCCGCACCATCTGACTCCCCAGGGGCTGATGTTCGGCCCGAGGTGCGGACACCAGCCCGGGACGGTCGTCGGACGCTGAGGTGGCAGGAGCGCGTAGCGATCTGGGGCGACTCGGCTGCCCGGGATGGCCGATGGTGGCGCAGCGGGGTCGGATGCCCTGTCTGCCGTGCGGAAGGGGTTGGGCTTCCCCGGACCGCGTGGCATGTGCGTCCCTTGGCCGGCCCGTTCCTTCGGGGGGTTCCCGACAGTCTTTGGCATTCCGGGACGGGCCGGTCTGTCAAGGGTGGCCGAAGGCCATCGCGCAGCGACGCGACGAAGGAGCGCCCTTGACAGGCCGGACCGGCCCGGAAGGACAGTGGACTGGCGGGAAACCCCCGACACTCTCCCGACCCGGCCCGGGGGTGCACCGCCCCCCGTAGCCACCGCTCCGCCGTAAAAGAAGGTGCGGGTGCACGCGGGCGCGGCCTAGCTTGAGGCGGTGAGCAGCGACTATCCATTCGCCGACGGCTACAACCTCGTCTGGGATCTGACCGGCTTCGGTGACGCGGACGAGGAGATAGTCGAGTCCGCCTCGCTGTCCCGGGACCAGTTCCTGAAGATCCGGCACCTGTTCGTGCTGGGGGACGACCCCTGGATGGTGGCGGGCGAGTACCGCGTGGCGCCGAGCATCTGGGCGCACGTCCGCCGCGTGGTGCCGGGTGTCCGGTTCCAGCGCGATGCCGAATACTTCCTCGGCGCCCGTCAGGCCCTGCCTGACGGGCGCTTCTGGCGTCCGGCCCCGGGCGTGGCGGCGCCGGGCCCGATCCCGCCGTTCTAGGCGGTGACCCCGCCCAGGAAGGCGGTCCAGGTGGAGGGGCTGACCTTCAGCTCAGGGCTGGCCGTGAGCTTGGAGTCCCGGACGTGGACGGTGTCGGTGCAGGTGGCGACCTCGACGCAGCTGTCGCCCTGGCTGCCGCTGTAGGTGGACTTGTGCCAGGAGAGGGCAACCTCGACGCAGCTGTCACCCTCGCTACCGCTGTAGCTGCTCTTGAACCACCGGAGCTGGAAGCTGTTCACAGGGAACCTCGCATTCGCATCAACAAGCCCGTGCTTTCCGCAGGGTTGAGGGCCTGGATGCGAAGTTTGGCATACCGCTGGTGGAGGGCGCTGATGGCTTTCGGGTCGGTAATGACCTGACCCGTCTTCTGCCCCTCGCTGTAGCCCGCCCACTCGTGCTCCTCGGTTTCCAGGAGCTGGAAGGGGCCATCGGGGCCAGAGTGCTCCGGGCTGACGAGCGGCATGATCTGGATGTCGACGTTGGGTAGCTTCCCGGCCCCCAACAGGTTGTCGATGAGCTCGCGCGTCACCTCCGGGCCGCCTGTCTGCCGCTCGATCAGCGATTGCTCGATGATGAAGCTGAACATGATGTACGGGACGCGAGTGAGGAGTTTCTGGCGCTCCAGGCGCCGGAAGATCCGCGCCTCTTCCACCTCGGGCGTCGGCAGGGGCGGGACGTTGTGGATCTGGGCCCGCGCGTACGCCTCCGTCTGCAACAACCCCGGTATCGACCTGCACTCGTACGTGTTGAGCGCAAGGGCCTCGGTCTCCAGCTCCGCCCACCGCCGGAACCAGGACGCCAGGCCCCGCCTCCGCGTCATCTGCTTCGCCGCGATGTGGAGCACTCCGAAGGTGTCCAGCACCTCTTCCGACTTGTTGACGAACTTCAGGGACGGATGTCGGCGGCCCTGCTCCACGGACGCCACGTACTGCACCGAGTAGCCGATTTTCGGTGCGAATTGCTCCTGTGTGAGGTCGGCGCGTTTGCGGAACGCCTTCACCGTCTCGCCGAAGTTCTTCAGGTCGGGGTCGGGTTCCACCTGGTCGTCACCGCCGCTGCCCTTGCCAGCCGTCATCACGGTCACCTCCCGAGTCATCATGCTCACGGTCGGTGACGGCGCCTGTCCAGAGCGTGGGCTACTACTCTTCTTCAGTAGCAGTCAAGGCGCTGGGAACTCCCCAGCTCACACGAGAAGTTCGTCTCCATGACCGCACCCTCCCGCCCCCTCGTACGCACGTTCACTCAGCGTTTCAGCTGCACCCCCCGAGGCGCCCGCCTCGCCCGGCAGCTGGCGCTGGTCTGCCTCCACGACTGGGGGATCCCCGAAGGCACCGGCCTCTCCGCCGACGCCGGGCTCCTCGTTGCCGAGCTGGCTTCCAACGCCGCGACCCACGGGCGGGTCGTCGGGCGGGACTTCGAGCTCCGGATGACCCTGCTGGGCGGTGACCCGCACTCCGCCGGGGTCCTGCGCCTGGAGGTGTCCGACCCCCGGCGGGACCGCCGGCCCGCCGTCCAGCCGCACGCGTACCAGGCGGAGTCGGGCTACGGCCTGCGCATCGTGGACGCCGTCGCCGCCGACTGGGGGGTGATGGACCGCATCATCGGCAAGACCGTCTGGGCCGAGCTGGCCACCCTCAGGGCTCCGGCAGCCCCACCACGCTGACGACGTACCCCGTCGGGTGCTCCGGCCTCCCGGCGCTGCCGCCCTCTCTCCCCCCACGGCCTCCGCGTCAGGCGATTAGCATGCGCGCCGGTGTCGTGAACGGGGAAGACGGGAAGGCGGAATGGTGGTGACTGGCTTGTCCGGAGACGGAGTTGGCGGGGAGCGGCGGCCCGAGGGGCTCGACGGGCTGCTCAGGGCCGCCCGCGTCGGGCCCGGCGGGCACTCGGCGGCGGTGCGCAGGGTCGTCGAGCGGCTGAGCCGGGCCGTCGGCGGCTCGGCGCGGATCGAGGGCCCCGCGCAGCCGGCGGACCGGGCCGGGGACGGGCGCCCCGACGGCATGCTCCTGCGGGACGTCGCCGCCGGCAGCCCCCGGTCCGCCGTGGTCGCCGAACCCGGGCGGCATCTGCGGATGCTGGCCCTCGGGGCGGAGCGGCCGCACCCGGTGCTCGTCGTCTCCCGTCCGGCCCCCTTCGACGAGGCGGCCGCCGCGCTCGTCGCCCACGGCGCCACCCTCCTGGAGCTGCTCCTGGCCGCCGCGGAGGCGGAGGCCCAGCGGCGGCGGCTGGCCGAGGCGGGGGCCGGGGTGCGGCTGTCGGTGCTGCAACTGCTCATGGGCGGCGAAGTGGCCCTCGCCCAGCGGACGATGGCCGGACTGCGGCCGGGCCTCCTGGACGCGGAACGCGCGGTGGTCCTCGTCCTGGAGACCGCGCAGCAGGAGCGGCGTGAGGTCGCCGACACCTGCGAGGCGCTGCTGGCCGGGCGGGCGCTGGTCGTGCGGTGTCCTGCGGACGACGGGCACGTCATCGTCGTCGCGCCCGTCGGCGGCGGCGCGGAGAACATCCTGCGCGCGTTCGTCGCCGGCCGGGACGGGGTGTTCCTGGGGGTCGGGGACCGGCACCCGCTCTCCCGCGTCGCGGCGGGGTACGACGACGCCGTCCGGAGCCTGGCGGCCGCACGGCTGATGCCCGGGCGGATGGCCGGGCACGCCGCCCGGGTCCGGCTGCCGGAGGTCCTGGACGCGGGGGCCGCGGCCGCCTGGGCGGCCCGGTTCCTGCGGCCGCTGGCGGCGGTGCCCGCACACGACCGGTACGCGCTGACGGCCACCGTGCGGCTCGGGCTGGAGTTCACGGCGGTGAGCGCGGCCAGTCTGCTGGGGATCAGCCGCAACACCGTGCGGGCGCGTATGGACCGGGCGGCCGGGCTGCTCGGCGTCGACCTGGGTGACGTACGGGCCCGGGCGGCGCTGGACCTCGCCCTGAGGTTCGAGGACCAGGGCCAGGAGGCTGCCGGGCGCGCGGCTCCCGATGTGCCCGGCCTCCTGGCCGCCGCCCCCGTACGGGCCTGGGCCCGTGAGCTGCTCGCACCGCTCGGTGCCGACGAGCGGGACCTCGGGCGGACGCTGCGGGACTGGGTCGCCGAGAACTGCGCGGTCGAGCCCGCCGCCCGGCGCCGGGGCGTGCACCCGCAGACCGTGCGCGAGCACCTGCGCGGGGCGGAGGGGCTGCTGCGGCGCCAGCTCGTCGCGGGCGGGAGCGGGCTCTACGAGGTGGTGCTCGCGCTCATGGCCGTGGGCGAGCCGGACCCCGGCGAGGCGGGGTGTTCGGGCCGGTCAGGGGTGGGGGACCGTGCACCGGTGACACCCTCGTGCCCCGTGACCGTGCAGCCGTGAGATGGCGGCCGGTCGAGCGGGGCCCTAGTTTTCCCCTCAGCGGTGCCGCTCAGGTCGGCGCCGTCAACGGGGGGATCGGAACCGTAGGTTCCGGTCCAGCACGCGGGAGCGTGACGCCGAACCGGGCCCGGAGCCGATGGTGCGCTCCGGGCCCGGTTCGTCAGGGCGGAGGGCCGCTACTTCTTCGTCGGCAGGGGCGGCAGCGACGGGAGCTTGCCCGCCTCGCTCTTCTGGAAGGTGTCCTGGCCCGCGCCCTCCCAGGTGACCTTCAGCGTGGTGGCGTCCACCGAGTCGACCTTGCCCTTGGAACGGGTCGCGCCCGCCGGGCACTTCAGGTCCAGGGTGGCGCCGGTGGCGGTGCCCTCGCAGGTCAGGCCGGTGGCGGCCTCGACCACGAGCGCCTTCTGGCCCTTGACCGTGAGCACCACGCTCTTGCCCGGCGTCTGCATCGAGATCCAGCCGCCGTCCAGGGAGCCCGCGCCCGTGCCCGCGCCGGAGCTGCCCGTGCTGGCGGCGGCGGTCGGGGCGGCGGTCGGCGTCAGGGCGGCCGCGGGGGCCTTGCTGGGCTTCGCGTCCGCCTTCGAGTCGCTGCCGCAGGCGGTCAGGGTCAGGGCGGCGGCCAGGCCGGCGGCGGCGAAGGCGGTGATGCGCAGGGTGCTGTGCACGGGAGGGTCCCCCAGGAAAGCGAGTCGACTGGAACGAACGGTGGAACGGAACGCGCCAACGTACCAGCCGTGCCGGCCGGTCGAGGCACCCGAAGACACGCCCCGCCGGGGCGCGGCGGTTCCGGCCGCCGTGTCCCGGCAGGGTCTCGATCCGGTCGCCGGCTTGTGGTTCAGAGGTACTGGGCGTAGTCGTCCAGGGTGCGCAGGACCTCCGCCTCGCGCGCGGAGGGGAGTTGCAGGACGACCTCCTCGATGCCCAGCTCGGCGTAGTGGGCGAGCTTGCCGGGGTTGGGGCGGACGGCGTACGGGACCACCTGGAGGGCCTTGGGGTCGCGTCCGGCGTCCTCCCAGACCCGGCGCAGCACCGGCAGGCTCTCGGTGAGGCCGCCGCCCCCGATGGGCAGCCAGCCGTCGGCGTGGTCGGCGACGGCGGCGAAGAGCTTGGGGCCGGCGGCCCCGCCGATGAGGGTGCGCGGTCCGTGCAGCCGCCGCCCGTCCGGGAGTTCGCGCGGGGGCGTGGGGGGCTTGGGGTGGGCGAGGCTGGCCTGGACGGAGCCGTACGGGCCCTCGTACGCGGTCGGTTCCGGGGACCACAGGGCGCGCATCAGGGCCATGTGCTCGCGGACGCGTTCGCGCCGGGTCGGCCAGTCGACGCCGTGGTCGGCGGCCTCCTCCACGTTCCAGCCGTAGCCGATGCCGAGGGTGAGGCGGCCGCCGCTGAGGTGGTCGAGGGTGGCGGCCTGCTTGGCGAGGCCGATGGGGTCGTGCTGGGCGACGAGGGTGATTCCGGTGCCGAGGTGGAGGCGGCGGGTGACGGCGGCGGCCTGGCCGAGGGCGACGAAGGGGTCCAGGGTGCGGCCGTACTGGTCGGGGAGGTCGCCACCCATGGGCGCGGAGGTGGCGCGGCTGACCGGGATGTGGGTGTGCTCGGGGAGGTAGAGGCCGGCGAAGCCGCGCTCTTCGAGGCTGTGGGCGAGACGGGTGGGGGAGACGGTGCGGTCGGTGAGGAAGATGGTCGTGGCGATCCGCATGGGGGGCACCTCCGAGTCGTCGGGAGGGCCAAGGTACGGGGTTCCGCGTGGCGGTGGCAGGGGCGGTCAGCCGGCCGTGGGCGGGCCGAGGTAGGTGCCGCCGGAGACGTCGATGGTCTGGCCGGTCACCCAGCGTCCCCGCGGGCCGGCCAGGAAGCCGACGGCGTCCGCGATGTCCTCCGGCTCGCCGACCCGGCGCAGGGCGGTCATCGCCTCCAGTCCGGCGACCGCTTCGGGGACGTTCAGGTAGGCGGCGATCATGTCGGTCCGCACCACTCCGGCGGCGATCGTGTTCACCGTGATGCCGCGCGGGCCCAACTCGTGGGCGAGGGAGGGGGCGAGGGCGGCCAGGGCGGCCTTGGTGACGGTGTAGCCGATCTGGAGGGGGTTGGCGATACGGGTGGCGGCGGAGCCCATGTTGACGATCCGGCCGCCGTCCCTCAGGAGCGGGAGGGCGCGCTGGACCACGAAGAGGGGGGTGCGCACGTTGACCGCCAGGAGCTGGTCGAACTCCTCCTCGGTGAGCCGGCCGATCGGGCTGGTGGAGTGGATGCCGGCGTTGTTGACCAGGATGTCCAGGCCGTCCGCGCCGTGCTCCGCGAGCCCGGTGGCGAGCCCCTCGAACAGCCGGTCCAGCGCGCCGCTCTCCCCGAAGCGGGCCCGCACGGCGAACGCCCGGCCGCCCGCGTCGGCTATCCGCGCCACCGTCTCGGCGGCGGCCGCCTCGTTGCCGCCGTAGTGGACCGCGACCAGCGCTCCGTCGGCGGCGAGGCGCAGCGCGACCGCCCGCCCGATCCCGCGTGAGCCGCCGGTCACCAGTGCGGTCCGGCCGTCCAGTTCACCCATCTTCGCCTCGTTCCTGCTGGGGCCACGGCCGTCGCCGCGGCCGGGACGTTCAGGGCCTAGCCCTGCGGGTAGCGGGTCAGCCAGGCCGGGGTGGTGTGGAGGGTGGGGCCCTGGGTCATTTCCAGGGCGAAGTCGTCGGCCAGTTCCAGGATCGTGGCGCGGCCTTCCAGTGCGGCGAGCCAGGCCGCCGGGAGGGCGGTCTCGCCGTGGAGGGCGCCGAGGAGGGCCCCGCACAGGGCGCCGGTGGCGGTGGAGTCGCCGCCGTGGTTGACGGCCAGGCGCAGCCCGTGCCGGACGTCCTCGGCGGCGAGGGCGCAGTAGACGGCGAGGGCGAGGGTGTCCTCGGCGTCGCGGCTTTCGCCGGACGAGAGGGACTCGACGGCGCGGGGCCCGGGGGTGGCGCCGGCTGCGGCGGCGAGGGCCCGGCGCAGGGCGTCGGTGACGGGCTGGTGGCCGGGGCGTGCGGCGAGGAGGGCGAGGGCGTGCCGGACGGCGGCGTCGAGGGGCTCGCCGCGGGTGAGGCCGTGGACGATGACGGCCAGGGCCCCGGCGGACAGGTAGGCGGTGGGGTGGCCGTGGCTCTGGGTGGCGCACTCGACGGCGAGCTGGAGCACCAGGCCGGGTTCCCAGCCGACCAGGAGCCCGAAGGGAGCGGAGCGGACGGTGGCGGCGGCGTCGCGGGCGGTGGGGTTTTTGGGCTGGTCCAGGGTGCCGAGGGTGTCGTCGGCGAAGCCGGTCAGGCAGGCCCGGGCGGGGCCGCGCCGGGCGTAGAGCCACTCCTCGCGGGCGAGCCAGCCGTTGTCCGCGCGGCGTTCGTCGGGGCCCCAGTCGTGCTGGGTCGCGGCCCAGCGGAGGTAGGCGCGGTGGACGTCGGTGGGGGGGTGCCAGCCGCCGGTGTCGCGGCGCACGTGGGCCCGTATCAGGCCGTCGACGGTGAACAGGGTGAGCTGGGTGGAGGCCGTGACGGTGCCGCGGCGGCCGTGGGCGGGCGCGGGCTCGGTGAGGCCGGCCGGGCCGTGGGCCTCGTGGATGCCGTCCAGGGAGATGCCGGCGACGGGGGCGCCGAGGGCGTCGCCGATGGCGGAGCCGAGGAGGGCGCCGCGCACCCGGCTGCGGAAGTCCTGCTGTTCGGCACGGCCCCACAGGGCGGTGGTCAGGTTGGTGGCCGGGGTCGAGGCCGGGGCGGCGGCCGGGGCCGGGGCGGGGGCCGGGGTCGAGGCCGGAGCGGGGGCCGGGGCGGCCGAGCCCGTCGCCCCGGCCGCCCCCGCCGCTGTGGCCGCGTCCGTGCCGGCGTCCCTGCTCGCGGCCGTGCCGGCGGCCGTGCCCGTCGTCGTATCCATGCCGTTCCCCCCAGAGTCTGGCGCGCACTGTAGTGGACGGCTTCGGTCGGTTTCGGAAGGAGTCCGTCAGATCGCCCGTAAGTGAGCGGAGAACGGCCGGATCGCGAGCGGTTCCAGCCAGGGAGATGATCGGTGGCACGTTTTGCCACTCGCCTTCGCGTCGGCCGGTTCCAGCCATGTCCTGTTCACGCCCGGTTCGCCGGGCGCCCGGAGGCTCGACCCCATGAAGAAGGCTCTCCTCGCCGCGACCGCCGCCGTCGCCTCCGCGCTCACCGCCTCGCTGGTCGTGGCCCCCGCCGCCTCCGCCTCCGGCTGGGAATGGCCCGGCCGCCACCACGACCGCACCTCGATCCCCTTCACCGAGGCCACCGTCACCGCCGCCGCGGACGGTTCGTACGCCCTGAAGTGGAACGCCAAGGGCACCGGGCACGTCGAGATCAAGGCGAACGGCAAGGTCGTCGCCCAGGGCGGCGCCCAGGGCCTGGCCACGGTCAAGGGGCTGCCCGCCGCCGACCGCCAGTGGTTCGACTTCAAGGCCGACCACGGCCAGGGCCTGCACCTCGCCGACCGCCAGGTCAGGCTGGAGGGCGCGGTCAACTTCCGCGACGTCGGCGGCTACCGCACCACCACCGGCCAGTGGGTCAAGATGGGCGAGGTCTACCGCTCCGACGCCCTGAACAAGCTCACGGACGCCGACCAGGCCAAGCTCCGGAGGCTGCGCGTCAAGACCGTCTTCGACCTGCGCACCCAGGACGAGCGCACCAAGGACGCCGACCGCGTCCCGGCCGGCGCCCGCTACGTCGTCGCCGACGTCTTCGCCGGCTCGGGCGCCTTCCAGACCCTGCCCAAGTCCCCCGACGAGGCCGTCCGGGCCATGATCGGCGCCGAGCGGAGCATGGTCGGCGGCGAGGGCGGCAGGAAGGCCTACACGCAGGTCCTCGACGGGGTCCGCGACGACCGCGCCCACGCCGTCCTCTTCCACTGCACCGCCGGCAAGGACCGCACCGGCTGGGCCGACGCCACCCTGCTGACCGCCCTCGGCGTCCCGCAGGAGACGGTGCTGGCCGACTACCTGGCCAGCAACGACTACCGCAAGGCCGCCAACGACGCGATCCTCTCGCACCTGCCGGCCCCGCAGGCCGCCGTCTACAAGCCGCTGCTCGACGTCCGCCCCGAGTACCTGAATGCCGGCTACGACGAGGTCAAGGCCACGTACGGCACCTTCGACCGCTACCTCGAGGACGGCCTCGGCCTCGACGCCCGCGAGCTGCGCGACCTGAAGCGGGACCTCCTCGTCGGCTGATCCCGCTCCGGGCCGCCCGGTCAGTCCAGGACCGGCAGCAGCTCCGGCAGGTGCCCGTCCGAGGCCCGGGCCGCGGCCTGCCGCTCCCGCGGCACCTCCCCGTACAGGGTCGTCCGGGGCTTCGCGGGCCGGCCCGCCGCCTCCGCGACCGCGACCAGGTCCCGCACCGACTTGTACGAGCCGTACGAGGACCCCGCCATCCGCGAGATGGTCTCCTCCATCAGCGTCCCGCCCAGGTCGTTGGCCCCGGAGCGGAGCATCTCCGCCGCGCCCTCCGTGCCCAGCTTCACCCAGCTCGTCTGGATGTTGGGGATGTGCGGGTGCAGCAGCAGCCGGGCCATCGCCGTCACCGCCCGGTTGTCGCGGACCGTCGGGCCGGGCCGGGCGATGCCCGCCAGGTAGACGGGGGCGTTGGTGTGGATGAAGGGGAGCGTCACGAACTCCGTGAACCCCTCCACGCCCTTGGCGAGGGCGCTCTCCTGGATCCGGGCCAGGGTGCGGAAGTGGCCGAGCCAGTGCCGCGGCTGGTCCACGTGGCCGTACATCATCGTCGACGAGGAGCGGATGCCCAGCTCGTGCGCGGTGGTGATGACCTCGGTCCAGTCCGCCGTCGGCAGCTTGCCCTTGGTGAGCACCCAGCGGACCTCGTCGTCGAGGATCTCCGCCGCCGTGCCCGGGATGGAGTCCAGCCCGGCCTCCTTGGCGGCCGCCAGCCAGTCCCGTACGGACATCCCGGTGCGGGTGGCGCCGTTGACGACCTCCATCGGGGAGAAGGCGTGCACGTGCATGCCCGGCACCCGCTCCTTCACCGCCCGCGCGATGTCGAAGTACGCCGTCCCCGGCAGGTCCGGGTGGATGCCGCCCTGCATGCACACCTCGACGGCGCCCACCTCCCAGGCCTGCGCGGCCCGGTCGGCGACCTGCTCCAGGGAGAGGGTGTAGGCGTCGGCGTCGGTGCGGCGCTGCGCGAAGGCGCAGAACCGGCAGCCGGTGTAGCAGACGTTGGTGAAGTTGATGTTCCGCGTGACGATGTACGTGACGTCCTCGCCCACCACGGAGCGGCGCAGGTCGTCCGCGATCCGGCAGAGGGCGTCCAGCGCGGGGCCGTCCGCGTGCAGCAGGGCCAGGGCCTGGTCGTCGGTGAGCCGCTCCGGGTCGTCGGCGGCCTGCGCGAGGGCGGCCCGTACGTCGGTGTCGATCCGTTCGGGGACCATGCCGGGCGCTGCCGCCTCGCGCAGGGCCTCCCAGTCGCCGTAGACCTCGTCGAAGTCCTCGCGGCGGTCGCCGGTGCGGCCCTCGGTGTCGATCGCGGTGTGCAGGTCGGTGCGCCCGGCGGCGGTGAAGGCCTCCTCGGGCTCCTGCCAGGGGTGCCCCTCCACGACGGCGTCCGGGCGGGCCAGGCCGGTCTCCGGGTCGGCCAGCGCCCGGACGTGGGGCAGCAGCCGGGGGTCCAGCCAGGGCTCGCCCCGGGTCACGAACTCCGGGTACACGCAGAGCCGTTCGCGCAGCTCGAACCCGGCCGCCGCCGACCGCTCGGCCAGCAGGTCGATCTGGGGCCAGGGGCGTTCGGGGTTGACGTGGTCCGGGGTGAGGGGCGAGACCCCGCCCCAGTCGTCGATGCCGGCGCCGATCAGGCGGGCGTACTCGCCGTCGACCAGGTTGGGCGGGGCCTGGAGGCAGGCGGAGGGGCCCATGATGTGCCGGGCGACGGCGATCGTGGCGACCAGGTCGTCCAGTTCGGCGTCCGGCATGCCGCGCATCGCCGTGTCCGGCTTGGCGCGGAAGTTCTGGATGATCAGCTCCTGGATGCCGTGGTAGGCGCGGGCGACCCGGCGCAGCGCGAACAGCGACTCGGCGCGCTCCTCGTACGTCTCGCCGATGCCGATGAGCAGCCCGGAGGTGAAGGGAACCGAGGAACGGCCGGCGTCCTCCAGGACGCGCAGCCGGACGGCGGGCTCCTTGTCGGGGGAGCCGTGGTGCGGGCCGCCGGGCTCGGACCACAGCCGGGTGGCGGTGGTCTCCAGCATCATGCCCATGGACGGGGCGACGGGCTTGAGGCGCTGGAAGTCCGCCCAGGACATGACCCCGGGGTTGAGGTGGGGCAGCAGCCCGGTCTCCTCCAGGATGCGCACGGAGATGGCGCGGACGTACGAGATCGTGTCGTCGTAGCCCTCCGCCTCCAGCCACTCGCGGGCCTCGGGCCAGCGGTCCTCGGGCTTGTCCCCGAGGGTGATCAGGGCTTCCTTGCAGCCGAGGGCGGCGCCCCGGCGGGCGATGTCGAGGACCTCGTCCGGGGACATGAACATCCCGTGCCCGGCCCGGCGCAGCTTGCCGGGGACGGTGGCGAAGGTGCAGTAGTGGCACTTGTCGCGGCAGAGGCGGGTGAGGGGGATGAACACGCTCTTCGAGTACGTGATCACGCCCGCGCGGCCGGCGGCCGCCAGGCCCGCGTCACGGACCCGGGCGGCGGAGGCGGCGAGGTCCTCCAGGGCCTCGCCGCGGGCCTGGAGCAGCACGGCCGCCTCGGTCGCGTCGAGCGCGACGCCGTCGCGGGCCCGCCGGAGCGCGCGGCGCATCGCGTTGTCGGTCGGGGCGTCACTCGGAGTGGTCATACGGCGAGCATACGAGCAGCGGTTCGGGGGCCGGAGGGGGTCACCGCATCAGCTCACCGGCGTTGACCAGCAGGGACTGGCCGGTTATCGCCCGTGACCGGTCGGAGGCCAGGAAGACGGCGGCGTCCGCGACGTCCCCGTCGGTGGCGAGGTCGGGCAGGGCCATCCGGTCGGTGAGGCGGGCGTGGACCTCGGCCTCGGGAACGTTCTCGATGTGCGCGGTGAAGGTCACGAAGGCCTGGACGGGCGGGCCCCACATCCAGCCGGGCAGCACGGTGTTGACGCGGATCCGGTGCGGTCCGAGCTCGCGGGCCAGGGAGTACATGGCGGAGGTCAGGGCGCCCTTGGAGGCGGCGTAGGCGGCCTGGCGGACCTCGTTGGGCGCGGCCACGGCGGACTGGGTGCCGATGAGGACGACGGAGCCGCCGCCCCCGGCCTTGAGGGCGGGCAGGCAGGCGCGGGTCATGCGCAGGGTGCCGAGGAGGTTGACGTCGAGGATCTGCTGCCAGGTACCGAAGTCGGCGTCCTCCAGGCCGCCGAAGTAGGAGTCCCAGGCGGCGACGTGGACGACGGCGTCGATCCCGCCGAAGCGTTCGGCGGCGAGCGCGGCGAGGGCCTCGCACTGCCGCTCGTCGGTGATGTCGGTGGGCCGGTACGCGGTGTGGGCGCCGTCGGGGTCGATCTCGGCGGCGGACTTGGCCAGGTTGGCCTCGGTGCGCGCGCCGAGGACGGCGTTCCCGCCGTCGCGGACCACGGCGGCGGCCACCTGGTGGCCGAGCCCGGCCCCCACGCCGGAGACGACGACGGTCTTCCCTCGCAGCAGCATGGCGCGCTCCCGTGTGACTCGTACGTTTCTGACGGGGCGTCAGGGTAGGCGGGCGCGGCTGCGGTGGGAAGGGGCGCGGGGGAGTGGGCGGGCCAACCTCTCTAGCGGCGCCCGGAGGCGTCCAGGTAGATGTTCACGGCGACCCAGGTGAACCAGAGCAGCGGGATGATCGCCACGTAGGCGAGCGGCCGGGCGTGCACCGGCGGGCCCTCCTCCAGCGGCTGGCGGCCCGGCGCGGGGGTGGGCTCCGGCAGCTTGCCGAACTTGATCGCGGCGATCAGGTTCCAGAGCAGCGTGAACGGCGTGAAGATCACCAGGGAGAAGGGGCTCCACCAGCCCTGGCACAGGGTCTTCGTGGTCATGACCCGGACCAGCGCCCGGCCGCAGCGGCGGCAGAAGGGGCCGTTGAGGCTGTGGAACCGCATCATGATCAGCACGCCGACGTGGGCGCGGACCGCGAAGTTCGCCGCCTCCGGGGCCCCGCAGTTGCGGCAGCCCGGCGCGGGCGCGTGGGCGTACGGGGGCGCGTACGCGGGGTCGTACGGTGCGGCGCCCGGGCCGCCGCCCTGCGGGGCGGGGAAGCCGGTGGCGGGCTGCGCCGGATACCCGGCACCCGGGTTGGTGGGGTAGCCGACGGGGTGCTGCGCGGGCTGGCCGGCGGGCGGCTGGCCGGGCTGGCCGGCGGGCGGCTGGGCGTACGGGTTCGGCTGCTGGGCGGCGGTGCCCGCGTACGGGTTCGGCGGGACCGGGGCCCCGGCGTACGGGTGGGGCTGCTGCGGCGGTGGAGTGGTCATGGCAGGCCTTCGGGATCGGCGGCGCGGGCGGGAGAGCGGCGGCCGAGGGGCGGAGGCAGGGCGGCGAACGGCCTGGACCACGGCCCGCTCCGCCTTCCGGATGCCTGCACGGAAGGAGGAGGCGTCGTACACCAGTGCTCTCGTCTGGCGTGAAACTACCAGTAGTTGACGTGGTCCCGCCGGGACGCTCCCGGCGGCCCCGCCCTCGCCCGAACCGGCCGACCCGAGGTGAATCGGGTCGAATTCCAACGAGCCATACAAGGCGGGGCTTTCGGGGTGTTCCGGACGGGGTCGGAAGTCCCCTTCGAGCCGTGCGGGAGTCCCGCGGGAGGCGGGCTGGACGTCCTGAGCCACAGAAGGGTGAAGACGAGACGAATGGTGCGTCATATCTGCGGGGGCGACGGCGAGTCGTATCCGAATACCTGATAGACAGAACAATCACGGCCCGACCGGCCGTGCGCCTGACTTCGCCGGCCGCCTTGGGGGGATCGCCGCACCGTGAAGCCGCTTCACCGTCATGTAGTCAACACCTCGCGCAAGGTGTTGTGCACGGCCGCCCTCGCCGCCAGCCTCACCACCGCGGCCGTCGTGACCAACACCCCGGTCGCCGGCGCCGGCGAGGCCGAGCCCACCCCGGACAGTCCGCAGGCCGCCGAGCGCGGCGACGCCCGCCTCGACCTGCCGGGCCAGCTCGCCGACCCCGTCGTCCCGCCCGCCGCGGGCGCGGGGACGGCCGCCGAAGGCGCCGCCGGCATCCCCGCGACCGCCCTGGACGCCTACAAGCGCGCCGAGCTCGCCGTCGGCGCCGCGCTCCCCAAGTGCAAGCTCCCCTGGCAGCTGATCGCGGGCATAGGCCGCATCGAGTCCGTGCACGCCTCCGGCTACGGACTCAAGGACGACGGCACCACCGAGAAGCCGATCCGCGGCCCGCGCCTCGACGGCAACGGCTTCGCGAAGATCCTCGACACCGACAAGGGCGAGTTCGACGGCGACACCGAGTACGACCGCGCCTTCGGCCCCCTGCAGTTCATCCCCTCCACCTGGGCCACCTGGAAGGCCGACGGCAACGGGGACGGCAAGCGCGACGCGAACAACATCTACGACGCGGCGCTGGGCGCGGGCCTCTACCTCTGCTCGGGCGGCAAGGACCTCTCCAACCCGGCCGACCTCGACAAGGCGATCCTCAGCTACAACCAGTCGCGCGAGTACGTGAACAGCGTGCTCGGCTACATGCGCCAGTACCAGCAGGACGGCACGGCCGGCATCCCGAACCCGCCCGTCGGCAACTACCCGACCCCGCCGGTGCCCCAGGTGCCCACCCCGCCGCACGTCCCCACCCCGAACCCGCCCGCGTCGAAGCCGACGCCCCAGCCGGACCCGAAGCCCACGCCGAAGCCCACCCCCGACCCGTCGAAGCCCACCCCGACGCCGGACCCGTCGAAGCCGACCCCGGCACCCGCGACGCTGGCCGGGCTGGCCCGGGCCGGCGACGGCGCGCTGGAGGCGGAGGCCGGCAGCACCTTCGCGGACGGCGCCCGGTTCAAGGCGGTGCTCAGCGACGGCAAGCCGGCCGTCGGCCAGGCGGTGGTCGTCGCGGTCGAGCAGGACACCACCGGCGGCACGGGCTTCGTCTTCGGTGACGAGTCGAGCGTGGTCGTCCGTACCGACGCCCAGGGCATCGCCACCGCGCCGCGCCTCAAGGCCGGCCCGAAGGCGGGCACCTTCACCCTCCGGGCCACGGCCTACGACGCCAAGGGCCAGTTCACCGTGGCCCTGGACGGCAAGGTCACCGCGAAGCCGGCCGAGAAGCCGGTGGTGCTGACCCGTACGGGCGGCGCCGGCGCGGTCGAGGTCGCGGCGGGCACCTCCGTCAAGGGCCTGGAGTTCCTGGCCGCCCGCGGCGACAAGCCGGAGGCCGGGGTACAGCTCACCGCCCAGCTGGTCACCGGCAAGCCCGGCGCCTGGGTCCCGGTGGACCCGAAGACGGCCACGGGCCCGTTCTTCAAGGGCGCGGCGGACGGCCAGAAGCTGTTCACCGTCCAGCCGGCCAAGACCGGGGCCGACGGCAAGACCGTCCTGCCGGAGCTGCTGACCACGGACGCGCCCGCGGGCACGTACCACCTGCGGCTGACCACGGCGGACGGCGCGGAACTGGTCCTGGACGTCACGGTCACCGCCCCCAAGGCGGCGCCGAAGGCCTGACCCGGGCCCGGGGCCCGTACGCCCGCACACGACGGCACGGCCGGTCGCCCAGCGCGACCGGCCGTGCCGTCGTCGGTGTACGGGGCCCCGGGGGCCGGGGGCTTATACCGGGGTGTCCTGGACGGTGGTGAAGCCGGTGCCACAGGCGGCCACCAGGTTCGACGCGCTGAACGGCGTGTCGGAGGTGGTACAGGTGGCCTGGTGCAGCACGCCCTCACGGTCCTGCAGGGTCACGTAGAGCTGGCCGGGGTTGGACTCGGTGACCGAGGCGGCGGTGTCCGTGACGCAGCGGGGCGCGTTCGCGAGGATCCCCAGGTTGACCCACACGCCCGGGTTCCGGCTGTCGTTGAGGAACGCGTGCCCGTGCCGGTCGGTCGCCACCCGGAAGATCAGCCCGGGGGGGAAGTTGGTGTAGTCGGGGGCGGCGGTGGCGAGGTCGCGGCCGGTGGAGCACTTCTTGTGGTGCTCGTCGTCGCGGTCGTCGTCGGACCCGGCCGGCTTGGCGGTCATGGCGTGCGCGGCCGGCTTCGCGGCCTTGGCGGGATGGGAGGCCTTCTTCTTGGGCTGCGGGTCGTGGTCCACGCCCCCCGCCGCCGCGGACGGCGCCATGAGGGCGCCGAGGAGCACCGCCCCCGACAGCGCCGAGATGCCCCGTGCGGCCCAAGCGAGCTTCGTCATCGTTCCTCCGTGAGTGCAGGCCGGATGTGCGCGACCCAACATCCCCGATCCGCCCGCCGCTGGACACGCGACGTCACGGATCATCACTCAGGGGAACCAGTTTTCGACCCCCGAACGGAGGCAGGGCTGCTCCGAACGGAACAGGCAGGAGCCCCGCCCCTTCCGTTCGCACGGAGGGAGCAGGGCTCCTTGGTACTGCGAAATCCGACCGCGATCCGATCGGCCTGGCGACTAGGCCGGGGTAACGTTCTCCGCCTGCGGGCCCTTCGGACCCTGCGTGACGTCGAAGTTCACCTGCTGGTTCTCCTCGAGGGAGCGGAAGCCAGAGGCGTTGATCGCGGAGTAGTGGACGAAGACATCCGGGCCGCCGCCGTCCTGGGCGATGAAGCCGAAGCCCTTTTCAGCGTTGAACCACTTCACGGTTCCGGTAGCCATGAGCCCTCCTATGGGCCAAAGGGTCGCCCTGCTCCAGAACCTGCTAAGAAGTCTGAAAACTACAAAAGCCTGCGGGTTACATGCTCCGCAGGCCTCGTACTGCAAGGGAAACCAAACTGCAACTTGCGTCGAGCCTAGCACGCACCCTCGGGGCGAGACCAGAGGGAAAGATCACGTCACTCGGACGTTTGAGACCCGCTCGAACGCTGACGGAGAAGCGGGGGCTAGTCTCGCGATGTGGACGTCTATCGCAGCCGGCCCAGGGTCGGCCACATCCAGTTCCTGAACTGCATGCCCCTCTACTGGGGACTCGCGCGCACCGGCACGCTGCTGGACATGGAGCTGACCAAGGACACCCCCGAGAAGCTGAGCGAGCGGCTCATCCAGGGTGACCTGGACATCGCTCCGGTCACCCTCGTGGAGTTCCTCCGCAACGCCGACCGGCTCGTCGCCCTCCAGGACATCGCCGTCGGGTGCGACGGCCCCGTCATGTCCTGCGTGATCGTCTCGCAGGTCCCGCTGGAGCAGCTGGACGGGGCCCGCGTGGCCCTCGGATCGACCTCGCGGACCTCCGTCCGCCTGGCCCAGCTGCTGCTCGCCGAGCAGTACGGGGTGCGGCCCGACTACTACACCTGCCCCCCTGACCTGGGGCTGATGATGCAGGAGGCCGAGGCGGCGGTGCTGATCGGCGACGCCGCGCTGCGCGCCTCGCTGCACGACGCGCCCCGGCTGGGGCTGGCCGTGCACGACCTGGGCCAGATGTGGAAGGACTGGACGGGGCTGCCGTTCGTCTTCGCCGTCTGGGCCGCCCGCAAGGACTACCTGGCCCGCGAACCGGAGATCGTCCGGGAGGTCCACGACGCCTTCCTCGCCTCCCGGGACGTGTCCCTGGAGGAGGTCGTGAAGGTCGCCGAGCAGGCGGCCCGCTGGGAGGCCTTCGACGCCGGACTGCTCCAGCGCTACTTCACCACCCTCGACTTCCGGTTCGGCCCGGAACAACTCGCCGGGGTGCGGGAATTCGCGCGTCGTACGGGAGCGGACACGGGCTACGCGGCGGATGTGACCGTGGAGTTGCTGAAGGCCGGCGCCGGGGAACGGTGATCACCAATACCCTGGGAGCCTTCCCGGGGATCTTCCGCTTCACCGAACGGGAATGTTCCGTTTGCCGGTAATTAGTTCGCCTTTCGCATTTCCGTCGTACGCGTCCCGAGAAGGGGAAGAGCGGAAGAAGATCCGCGGAGCGGAATGCGCGGACGTCTTTCCGGCCCCGGCCCGCCGGACACCGCCTAAGGTGCTGCTGTCCGGGTGACCATGGAGCCCGGGGACAGGGGGGACGCGATGCAGCCGCTCGAAGCCGGTGAGCCGCGGACGATCGGCGCGTACCGGCTGCTCGGCCGGCTCGGCGCGGGCGGCATGGGCCGGGTCTACCTGGGGCGCAGTGCGGGCGGGCGGACGGTCGCCGTGAAGGTCGTGCACCCGCACTTCGCCTCCGACACGGAGTTCCGCACCCGGTTCCGCCGCGAGGTGGAGGCCGCGCGGCGGGTGGGCGGGGAGTGGACCGCGCCCGTGCTGGACGCCGACCCGGAGGCGGCCGTGCCGTGGGTGGCGACCGGCTATGTGGCGGGGCCCTCGCTGGACCGGGCGGTCGCCGGGCACGGGCCGCTGCCGGAGGCCTCGGTACGGGCCGTGGGCGCCGGGCTGTCCCGGGCCCTGGTGGCGGTGCACGGGCTGGGCCTCGTCCACCGGGACGTGAAGCCGTCGAACGTGATGCTGACCCTCGACGGGCCGCGGCTGATCGACTTCGGAATCGCCCGGGCCACGGACGGCACCGCCTCCCTGACCTCCACCGGGGTGTCCATCGGCTCGCCCGGCTACATGTCCCCCGAGCAGATCCTGGGCAAGGGCGTCACGGGCGCGTCGGACGTCTTCTCGCTGGGCGCGGTCCTGGCCTTCGCGGCGACCGGCCGGCCCCCGTTCAGCGGCGACAACTCCGCGACCCTCCTCTACAAGGTGGTGCACGAGCCGCCGGAGCTGGACGGGGTCCCGGCCGGGGAGCTGCGCGAGCTGATCGCGTCCTGCCTGGCCAAGGAGGCCTCCGGGCGGCCGGCGCCCCAGGACCTGGCGGCCGCGCTGGGCGGGGCCCTGGGCGCCCCGGGCTGGCTCCCGGCCCCGCTGGTGGAGGAGGCGAGCCGGGCGGCGGTGGCCCTGCTGGACCTGGACGCGGACACCTCCGGGGGCGGCGACGTGTCCGCGTCCGGGCCGGTGCCCTTCACCGAGGGGTCGTTCGGCGGGCCCGTCGGGGTCGGGTTCGGGACGCCGGGTCCCTCGTACGCGACCCCCGGCGGCTACGCGAACCCCTACGGCCCCGGCTCGACCGGCCCCGGCGGCGGCCCGTACGGGTCCGGCGGCTCCTCGGGCGGCGGGGTGTACGGGCTGCCCACCGAGACGTCCGGGCCCGGCGGCGTGCCGGGGCAGCGGAACGCTCCGCCGGGGGAGCGGCCCGGGATGAGCGTCCGGGTGGCGGGCCGCCGTCTCAGCTGCACCGTGGTGCTCGGCGCGGCCGCCTTCCTCGTGGCCCTGTCCGGCGGTCTGTACGCCACAGGGCTGCTGCCCGGGCGGTCCGACTCCCACGACAAGGTGGTGGGCCGACCCCCGGCCACCTCCAAGGCCCCGGACCCGGCAACCCCGGCCACCCCGGCCCCGTCCGCCTCGGCCCCGTCGAAGGGCACCCGGGACGACGTCCCCAAGGAGCTCATCGGCACCTGGAAGGGCACCGTCACCACCAACCTCGGGGCCACCAGCCAGTTCGAGATCACCATCAAGGCCGGCAAGGTCGGCGAGGTCGTCGGCCGGGACAAGTCGGTCCTGCCGATCCTCGGCACTGACTGCAGCGGCGACTGGAAGCTCAGCTCCGCCACCGACCGCTCCCTGGTCCTGGACACCGCCGGCGGCCCCAACCCGGCCCCCGGCGTCTGCGCCGGAGGCTCCGCCGACGAGCGGTTCACCCTCAACCCGGGCGGCTCGCTGCACTACACATCGGGGGACAGGGCGGCCGGCAACCCGGAGGGCGACCTGACCCGCAGCCCCTGAAAGAACGGACGGGGCCCTGGCGTAGGCTGGATCGGTCCGGACCCTTGACACACCGCCGAAAGGTGACCCACCGGTGACCGACCTGGCCGCACTCCAGTCCGTCCTCGACCGCGCTGCCGCGGGGGGCCGGATCACCAAGGAAGAGGCGCTCGACCTCTACCGGCACGCCCCGCTGCACGCGCTCGGCCAGGCCGCCGACGCGGTGCGCCGCCGCCGCTACGCGGGGACGGAGCACATCGCGACGTACATCATCGAGCGCAACATCAACTACACCAACGTGTGCGTCACGGCCTGCAAGTTCTGTGCCTTCTACGCGGCCCCCAAGGACACGAAGAAGGGCTGGAGCCGCGGCCTCGACGACATCCTGCGCCGCTGCGCGGAGACCGTCGAGCTCGGCGGCACGCAGATCATGTTCCAGGGCGGCCACCACCCGGACTACGGCGTGGAGTACTACGAGGAGCACTTCTCCGCCATCAAGAAGGCGTTCCCGCAGCTGGTCATCCACTCCCTCGGCGCCTCCGAGGTCGACCACATGGCCCGCATCTCGGGCGTCTCGGCGGAGGAGGCCATCCAGCGGATCCACGCCGCCGGCCTTGACTCCTTCGCGGGCGCCGGCGCCGAACTCCTGCCGGAGCGGCCGCGCAAGGCGATCGCCCCGCTGAAGGAGTCCGGCGAACGCTGGCTGGAGATCATGGAGATCGCCCACAAGCTGGGCGTGGAGTCCACCTCCACCATGCTGATGGGCACCGGCGAGACCAACGCCGAGCGCATCGAGCACATCGCGATGATCCGTGACACGCAGGACCGCACCGGCGGCTTCCGCGCGTTCATCCCGTACACGTACCAGCCCGAGAACAACCACCTCAAGGGCCGGACCCAGGCGACCGTCTTCGAGTACCTGCGCATGATCGCCATCGCGCGGCTCTTCCTCGACAACGTCGCCCACATCCAGGGCTCCTGGCTGACCGTCGGCAAGGAGGCGGGCCAGCTCGCCCTCCACTACGGCGCCGACGACCTCGGTTCGATCATGCTGGAGGAGAACGTCGTCTCCTCCGCCGGTGCCAAGCACCGCTCGAACCGCCAGGAGATCATCGACCTGATCCGCAAGGCGGACCGCGTCCCGGCGCAGCGCGCGACCACGTACGAGCACCTCGTCGTGCACGAGGACCCGGCGAACGACCCCGTCGACGACCGCGTCGTCTCGCACATCTCCTCGACCGCCATCGAGGGGGGCACCGCGCACCCGGAGCTGAAGCTCATCTCCACGAGCTGACGCGGACCGACCGTTCGATGCTGACGCTGCACACCGCCGAACTGCTCGTCACCGGGCCGGACGCCACCCCCCTGGGGGCCGGCGCCGTCCTGGTGGAGGGCGACCGGATCGTCCGCACGGGCCCGTACGAGGACCTCGCCGCGGCCGCGCCGCACGCCCGCGTACGGCGCTGGCCCGGGGTGCTCACCCCGGGGCTGCTGGCGCGCGGGGCGGACGTGCTGCTGGAGGGGACGTACTACCCGGACGACCCGTACGAGGTCACCGAGCTCGGCGCCGACCCGATCACCGGCGCCGAGGCCCTGGAGGCCCTGAAGCTGACCGAGTCCCGCCGGGGCAACAGCGCCCGGCGGGGCACGCAGAAGCTGCTGGCGCGCGGAGTGGTGGCGGTGGCCGGGCGGTTCACGGTCCCGGCGGTGCGCACGGCGGTGGTCCGCTCGGGCCTGACCGTCGTCCCGCCCGCCCCCTACGAGGGCGTGCCGACGCTGGACCCGCTCACCGGGCGGGAGAGCGCCGGCCAGGCCTTCCACGGGGTGCTCCGGGCGGGCGGCGCGGCGCGGTTCGCGGTGTTCGCGGTGGCGGACGGGGCCGAGCTGCTGGAACGCGGGGCGACCACCTGCGTGGCCACCGTCATCGGCGGCCGGCTGCTGCACCGGCGGCGCTGACCGCTCGGGGCCGTCCCGCTACGGCACCGGGGGGCCGGACAGGTAGGTGCCGTCCGCGGTGTGCGGCCAGGCGTTCGACGTGCACCCCTGGAGCCCCTTGATCTGCTGCATCATCGCCGGGGCGGGGGCGCCCGGCCGGGGGCAGGTCTCGTGGCCGCGGCCCAGTTCGTGGCCCACCTCGTGGTTGACGATCAGTGCCCGGTACTCGGCGGCCGAGCCCCGGAACTTCGGCGATCCCTCCTGCCAGCGCTTGAGGTTCACCACGATGGTGTGGTGGGCCTGGCAGTTGGTCTCCCCGATCAGCTCGGGGGTCACCACGTCGCACAGCCGGTCGGTGGTGGCGGGCGTGGCGATCTTCACGGTGAAGTCCACCGGTTCGCCGGGGCCGGCCAGCCGGAAGCCGTACGAGGGGTCGCGTATCCACCCGCGACGGTCCCCGAGTATCTCCTCGATGTTCCGGGCGGCGGAGTCCGGGTCGACGCCGCTGGCGTTCTCCGTCTCCACCCGCCAGCGCAGCGCACGCCCCTGGCCCTGGGCCCGGCCGGCGGTGGAGGAGGCGGTGAACGCGCCCGGCGCCGCGGTGGGGCCCGGGCTCGGACTCGCGGTCGGGCCCGGGGGCGGTGACGCGTGCTCGGCCGGGGCCGCCGCCCGCCCGGCCGCCGGTGACGGGCCGCCCGGGGCGGCGGTGGCGGCGCCCCGCTCCAGCCCGAGCCAGTAGGCGGTGACGGAGAGCGCGGCTAACGCCGTCGAGCCCAGGACCGTGCGGCGCAGTCGCCTGCGCCGTTCGGCCCGTCGTGCTGTGACTGATCGGCGTGTCGCCATCGGTGGTCCCTTTGGTCGGATTGTCGGACCAGTCTGCCCGTTTCCGGTCCTGATCTGCCGGAATTTCCATCGGCGCGCGTCAGGCCGGGCCGGGGCGGCCGGCACGGTGGCGGCCTGAGAGGATGACGGGGTACGACCCGTCCGCCGCAGGAACACCGAGCACCGAGGGGCCACCGCCAGTGACAAGGGCTTCCCTGGACAAGCAGCCGCACGAAGTCGCCTCCATGTTCGACGGCGTCGCGGAGAAGTACGACCTCACCAACGACGTCCTCTCCCTCGGGCAGGCGCGCCTGTGGCGCAAGGAGGCCGCCAAGGCGGTCGCCGCCCGCCCCGGCCACACGGTGCTCGACCTGGCCGCCGGTACCGCGACCTCGTCCCTCCCGTACGCCGCGACCGGCGCGTACGTCGTCCCCTGCGACTTCTCCCTCGGCATGCTGCGGGAGGGCAAGAAGCGCAACCCGTGGCTCCCGCTGACGGCGGGCGACGCGACCCGGCTCCCCTTCAAGGACGACGTCTTCGACACCGTGACGATCTCCTTCGGGCTGCGCAACGTCCAGGACACGGACGCCGCGCTGCGCGAGCTGTACCGGGTCACCAAGCCGGGCGGGCAGGTCGTCATCAGCGAGTTCTCCCAGCCCACCTGGGCCCCCTTCCGCACGGTCTACACCGAGTACCTGATGCGCGCCCTGCCGCCGGTGGCCCGCGCGGTGTCCTCCAACCCGGACGCGTACGTGTACCTCGCCGAGTCCATCCGCGCGTGGCCGGACCAGCCGGCGCTGGCCGAGCTGCTGCAGAAGGCCGGCTGGGGCAAGGTCGCCTGGCGCAACCTCAGCGGCGGCATCGTGGCCCTGCACCGCGGCGTCAAGGTCCAGTAGCGTCCGTTGGCAGCCGTGGCACCCGTGGACTACCAGGCCCTCCTCGACCGGATCGCGGCGGACGTCGCCCCGCTGATCGGCAGCGGCACCCCGGCCGAGTACATCCCGGCGCTGGCGGGGGTCGACCCCCGGCGGTTCGGGATGGCCATCGCCGACCTCGACGGCAACGTCTTCGGCACCGGCGACTGGCGGGTCCCCTTCTCCACCCAGTCGATCACCAAGGTCTTCGCGCTGGCCCTCGCCCTCGCCGAGGGCGGGGACAGCCTGTGGGAGCGGGTGGGCCGGGAGCCGTCCGGCAACCCGTTCAACTCCCTGGTGCAGCTGGAGTACGAGAACGGCATCCCGCGCAACCCCTTCATCAACGCGGGCGCGCTCGTCGTCACCGACCGGCTCCAGACCCTGACGGGTGACGCGAGCAGCGAACTCCTGGAGTTCCTGCGGCAGGAGAGCGGCAACCCGGACGTGGGCTTCGACCCGGAGGTGGCCGCCTCCGAGCACGAACACGGCGACCGCAACGCGGCCGTGGCGCACTTCATGGCCTCGTACGGCAACATCGACAACCCCGTGCCGGCGCTGCTGGACCACTACTTCTGGCAGTGCTCGATCGAGATGACCTGCGCGGACCTGGCCCTGGCCGGGCGCTTCCTGGCCCGCCACGGACTGCGCGCGGACGGCTCGCGGCTGCTGACGCGCAGCGAGGCGAAGCAGATCAACGCGGTGATGCTGACCTGCGGGACGTACGACGCGGCGGGGGAGTTCGCCTACCGGGTGGGGCTGCCGGGCAAGAGCGGGGTCGGCGGGGGCATCATCGCCGTCGTCCCGGGCCGCTGCACCCTCGCGGTATGGAGCCCGGGCCTCGACACCCGGGGCAACTCGGTGGCCGGCGTGACGGCCCTGGACCGCTTCACGACCCTGACGGGCCTGAGCGTGTTCTGACCCGGCCCGGGCGCGGCGGCTCCCCGCGGCGGGACCCGGCCACCCGGACCGGCCCCGCCGCCCGCCCCCGCGCCACGCCCCGCTACGCCCCGTCGAGGGTCAGCTCGTAGACCCGGGCCCGCCGCCCGCCCGGGGCGGCGATCTCCTCGTCCGGCGTCATCCCCAGCCGCTCCGCCACCGCCACCGAACGCACGTTGCGCACGTCGATCACCGCGCACACCCACCCGACCCCGATCTCCCGCAGCCGCTCCACCGAGGCCACCGCGGCGGCGTAGGCGTACCCCTTCCCCCAGGCGGAACGCCCCAGCCGCCAGCCGATCTCGATCCGTCCCACCGGCCCCCACACCTTGTCCGCCGGCCACGGCTGCGCGCCGGTGAAGCCGATGACCCGGCCCTCCTCGTCCAGGACGCTCCACAGGCAGTGCCCCAGCTGCGCGTCGTGCATCCGCTGCCGGGCGGTGAACTCCTCGTACGCGGACAGCTCCGCGGGGCCGCCCAGGAACTTCATCACGTCGGCGTCGTCGAAGAGGCGGTGCCAGGCCCGCGCGTCCTCGTCGATCGGTACGCGGAGCTGGACCGCAGGCAGCGGCGGCCGGGTCATCGGCGAGGTCGTCATCGGGGCAGCCCTTCGGATCGCGATCACTCTCGCTGCATAGACTGCGTCATGTCCTGTGCCGTTGGGCACCCTTTATCGAGCCTTCGGGAGACCCCGCAGTGACCGAGCCCACCGAGCCCCTCTCCGAACACCGCGCGGACGTGATCGTCGTCGGGGCCGGGCCCGCCGGCTCGACGACCGCCTACTACCTCGCGAAGGCCGGACTGGACGTCCTGCTCCTGGAGAAGACGGCGTTCCCGCGCGAGAAGGTCTGCGGTGACGGTCTGACCCCGCGCGCCACCAAGCAGCTGGTGGCGATGGGCATCGACATCTCCGAAGAGGCCGGCTGGCTGCGCAACAAGGGCCTGCGCATCATCGGCGGCGGGCAGCGGCTCCAGCTGGACTGGCCGGAACTCGCCTCCTTCCCCGACTACGGGCTCGTCCGCAAGCGCGACGACTTCGACGAGACCCTCGCCCGCCAGGCGCAGAAGGCCGGCGCCCGCCTCTACGAGCGCTGCAACGTCGGCGAGCCGATCCGCGACCCGCGCACCGGGCACATCACCGGCGTGCAGGCGAAGCTGGGCGAGGAGAAGACCCCGGTCACCTTCCACGCGCCGCTCGTCGTGGCGGCCGACGGCAACTCCTCCCGCCTCTCCCTGGCGATGGGCCTGCACCGGCGCGAGGACCGCCCGATGGGCGTCGCCGTCCGCACGTACTTCACCTCGCCGCGGCACGACGACGACTACCTGGAGTCCTGGCTGGAGCTGTGGGACCGGCGCGGCCCGCAGGACCGGCTGCTGCCCGGCTACGGCTGGATCTTCGGCATGGGCGACGGCACGTCCAACGTCGGCCTCGGCATCCTCAACTCCTCCTCCGCGTTCAAGGAGCTGGACTGGCGCGAGGTCCTCAAGGCCTGGTGCGCGTCGATGCCGGAGGACTGGGGCTACACCCCCGAGAACATGACGCAGCCGATCCGCGGCGCGGCCCTGCCGATGGCCTTCAACCGGCAGCCGCACTACACCAAGGGGCTGCTGCTGGTCGGTGACGCGGGCGGGCTCGTCAACCCGTTCAACGGCGAGGGCATCGCCTACGCGATGGAGTCCGGCCAGACCGCGGCGGACGTCATCGTCCAGGCCCACGCCCGCGCCACCCCGGCGCAGCGGGAGCTGGCCCTGCACAACTACCCGAAGGTGCTGAAGGAGACGTACGGCGGCTACTACTCGCTGGGCCGCGCCTTCGTGAAGCTGATCGGCAACCCGAAGGTCATGAAGATCGCCACGCAGCGCGGGCTGACGCACCCGGTGCTGATGCGCTTCACGCTGAAGATGCTCGCGAACCTCACGGACCCGGCGGGCGGCGACGCGATGGACCGCATCATCAACGGCCTCTCGAAGGTCGCCCCGAAGGCCTGAGCCGCGCCCGTACGCCTCCTGAGCCGCCCCCGGGTCCCCCGGCGGGCGGCTCAGCCGTCCACGGGCTCCTCGGCGGACTCCGGGGCCCCGTGGACGGTGCGGACGCAGCGGGCCAGGAGGCCGAGGCCGGCCAGCAGGAGGGCGCCGGACACGGTCCAGCCGAGGCCGAGGACCAACGGGGTGCCGGGCTTCTGCCACGGCCGGGCGGTGGTCAGCATCCAGCCGCCGACCGACAGCAGCCCCAGCCCGAGCGCGGCGGGGAGGGCGGTGGCGCCGTCGACGCCGCGGTCCTCACACGAGGTTCCGCTCATGGGATCACCACCTCCGGGGATCGCTGCGGGCGCACGGATACACGCCTATCTTCGCAGGGCGAGGGCGCGTTCCGCACGGGCCGTCCGGCGGGCCGGCCCGCTCGGCCGCCGGCCCGGCCGACCGCCGTCCGCCACCCGGGTGTTGGCGTTCGCGGGCACTCTGTCGCTCCTGTGGTGAGGAGTGTGGGGAGGGACGGTGCGGCCCGGCCCCGGGCATGCCGAAGGTCCGGTACTCCGCCCCCTGGGGGCACCTCCCAGCGGTAGCTGGGGGAGGGGGAGTACCGGACCTCGCGGGGACCGGGTGGGTCAGAGGACGCGGACGGCGCCCGTCGGCATGTCGTAGCTCAGCGGGCGCTCGACGATGCCCGTGCTGGGGTTCTGCGCGCCGACGAACTTGCCGCCGCCGACGTAGATCGCGACGTGGTAGGCGCTGCCCTTCGGACCCCAGTAGAGGATGTCGCCCGGCTGGAGGTTGCTCAGGGACACCGAGGTGCCGGCCAGGGACTGGTCCTGGGAGGTGCGGTCCAGGGAGATGCCCGCCTGGCGGTACGCGGCCTGCACGAGGCCCGAGCAGTCGTACGCGGAGGGGCCGGTGGCGCCCATCACGTACGCCTTGCCGACCTGGTCGTAGGCGAAGTCGATGATGGCCGCGGCGGAGCCGGTCGCGGAGGAGCGGCCGCTGCTGGAGCCGCCCTTGACGGTGGCACCGCTGCCGTCGTCGGAGGCGGAGGCGTTGGTGAGGGAGGAGCGGCCGGAGCTGCGGCCCGCGCGCTCGGCCTCGGCCTTGCGGTCGGCCTCCTGCTTCGCCTTCTGCTCGGCTGCCTTCTGGGCGTCTTCCTTGGCCTGCTTCGCCTCGGCGGCGGCACCCGTGCGGGCGCTCTCCTCCTGGGCGTTCAGCTCACCGGTGACGGCGGCCTCGACGGCGGCGACGCGGGTGTTCTCGGCGGCCGTGTTGACCGCCTTGGAGACCTCGGTGCCGAGGTCCAGGCTGAGGACCGGCATCTCCAGCGTCGTCTCGGCCACGGGCTCGGTAGACGGGGACGCGCTCGCGGTGCCGGCCATGGCCAGGGTGCTGAGGACGCCACCGGCAACTCCGGCGCGGACCGCGAGCTTCGAGGCGCTGCGGCGGGGCTTCCGGTGGCTGGGTATGTGAGCGGTGTGGGACATGGGACAACCGCTATCAGGGGTGCAGGGTCACCTTCAAGAAACGTGGTCTGCGCCACAGTTGCCGGAAAAGCCGGGCAACCGGGCGCGTCGCGCCTCTTATTGACGCCGTAACGGACGTATCGGACACCCCTTCACAGGGCTGTGATCATGGGCTTTCAGCAATAAGTCCGAATTGATCCACCGCCTACCATCGACCCGCACAGATGGCCAAGCCTCCTTTTTGCGGGCCATGATCGATGTGTCGCAGGTCACAGTTGCCTGCCGCCGTGAGGGCGCTGTGGCCGGTCCGTGATCCGACCGTGAACTTGCCGTGCGGTTCGTCGGCCGCGCGGCTCGTGAACGGATGCACATCCTCCCGGCGCCGGGAGCGCCGTCCACTTCCGTATCGCCGGACCCCTCGCGCGGGGGAAGTGGATTCCCTTATCACCCGCGCCGCCGCGTAGCCAATTTGCATGTAGCCCGCATTCTTTGATAGTGCGAGGCCGCCCCTACCTGCGGTAACGAGGGTGGATGTCACGTTTGGTGATCATGTGGATGCCTTGCGTATGAAGATCACCACTCATCGGGCTTCATGATCGTTCGTCAGGTGGTGGAGATCACAAACCCGGTGTTGTTACCCGTGTCGCAGATCACAGACCGGCAGGCATAAGATGCGCACCAGTCTGGCTTGTGAACTGCCTCACATGCGACCAACGGTCAAGGACGACTGGAAGGAGCGAGGAGCGTGAATGCCTACGCACCCATCCTCGTGCTCGGCGCCATCGGCGCAGGGTTTGCGATCTTCTCCGTGGTCATGGCCACGCTGATCGGCCCAAAACGGTACAACCGGGCGAAACTTGAAGCGTACGAGTGCGGCATCGAGCCCACCCCCATGCCCGCGGGCGGCGGTCGCTTCCCCATCAAGTACTACCTCACGGCGATGCTCTTCATCGTCTTCGACATCGAGATCGTCTTCCTCTACCCCTGGGCCGTCACCTTCGACTCCCTGGGGATCTTCGGGCTCGTCGAGATGCTGCTCTTCGTGCTCACCGTCTTCGTCGCCTACGCATACGTCTGGCGCCGCGGCGGCCTGGAATGGGACTGAGGGGCTGAATTTTCCATGGGACTGGAAGAGAAGCTGCCGAGCGGCTTCCTGCTGACCACCGTCGAACAGGCCGCGGGCTGGGTGCGCAAGGCATCCGTCTTCCCGGCCACCTTCGGCCTCGCGTGCTGCGCCATCGAGATGATGACCACCGGCGCCGGCCGCTACGACCTCGCCCGCTTCGGCATGGAGGTCTTCCGCGGATCCCCGCGCCAGGCGGACCTGATGATCGTCGCCGGCCGGGTCAGCCAGAAGATGGCGCCGGTGCTGCGGCAGGTGTACGACCAGATGCCCGCCCCGAAGTGGGTCATCTCCATGGGGGTCTGCGCCTCCTCGGGCGGAATGTTCAACAACTACGCGATCGTCCAGGGCGTCGACCACATCGTCCCGGTGGACATCTACCTGCCCGGCTGCCCGCCCCGCCCCGAGATGCTCATGGACGCGATCCTCAAGCTCCACCAGAAGATCCAGGGCTCCAAGCTCGGCGTGAACCGGGAAGAAGCGGCGCGCGAGGCGGAGGAGGCGGCCCTCAAGGCCCTCCCCACCATCGAGATGAAGGGGCTCCTGCGGTGAGCGACGAACCCGCCGTGGAGAACGGCAACGGCAACGGCAACAACGTCCCCGCCCCCCGGGCCGCCGCCACCGGACCCGAGGTGATCGGCGTCCGCAAGGGCATGTTCGGCGCCCGCGGCGGCGGCGACACCAGCGGCTACGGCGGCCTGGTCCGCACCGTCGCCCTGCCCGGCGCGAGCTCCCGCCCCTACGGCTCCTATTTCGACGAGGTGGCCGACGAGCTCGAAGGCGCCCTGGAGGAGCAGGACCTGCTCCCGGAGAACGCGATCGAGAAGGTCGTCGTCGACCGCGGCGAGATGACCCTCCACATCGCCCGCGAACACCTCCTGCGGGTGGCCTCCACCCTCCGCGACGACCCGGCGCTGCGCTTCGAGCTGTGCACCGGCGTCTCCGGGGTGCACTTCCCCGACGACAAGGGCCGCGAGCTGCACGCCGTCTACCACCTGCGCTCCCTCACCCACGGCCGGATCGTCCGGCTGGAGGTGTCGGTGCCCGACGGCGACCCGCACGTCCCCTCGCTCGTGAGCGTCTACCCGACGAACGACTGGCACGAGCGCGAGGCGTACGACTTCTTCGGCCTGGTCTTCGACGGCCACCCGGCCCTCACGCGGATCATGATGCCGGACGACTGGCAGGGCTTCCCGCAGCGCAAGGACTACCCGCTCGGCGGCATCCCCATCGAGTACAAGGGCGCCCAGATCCCGGCTCCCGACCAGCGGAGGTCGTACAGCTGATGTCGAACACCCCCAACGCCGCCGACCACGCGGCCTCCCGCGAGACCACCGAAGGCACCGTCTACACCGTCACCGGCGGCGACTGGGACGAGATCGTCCAGTCCGCGGCCAAGGCCGACGACGAGCGCATCGTCGTCAACATGGGCCCGCAGCACCCCTCCACCCACGGGGTGCTCCGCCTGATCCTGGAGATCGACGGCGAGACGGTCACCGAGGCCCGCTGCGGCATCGGCTACCTGCACACCGGCATCGAGAAGAACCTCGAATTCCGCAACTGGACGCAGGGCACCACCTTCGTCACGCGCATGGACTACCTGACGCCGTTCTTCAACGAGACGGCCTACTGTCTCGGCGTCGAGAAGCTCCTCGGCATCACCGACCAGATCCCCGACCGGGCCACCGTCATCCGCGTCCTGCTGATGGAGCTCAACCGGCTCTCCTCCCACCTGGTGTGCATCGCCACCGGCGGCATGGAACTCGGCGCGACCACGATCATGATCTACGGCTTCCGGGACCGCGAGCTGATCCTCGACGTCTTCGAGTTGATCACCGGCCTGCGCATGAACCACGCCTTCGTCCGCCCCGGCGGCCTCGCCCAGGACCTGCCCCCCGGCGCGGTCGACCAGCTGCGCGAGTTCGTCAAGACGATGAAGAAGAACCTGCCGGAGTACGACAAGCTCGCCACCGGCAACCCCATCTTCAAGGCGCGCATGCAGGACGTCGGCTACCTCGACCTGGCCGGCTGCATGGCCCTCGGCGCCACAGGACCGATCCTGCGCTCCGCCGGCCTGCCCCACGACCTGCGCAAGACCGACCCCTACTGCGGCTACGACAGCTACGAGTTCGACGTCCCCACCACCGAGAGCTGCGACTCCTACGGGCGGTTCCTGATCCGCCTGGAGGAGATGCGCCAGTCCCTGCGGATCGTCGAGCAGTGCCTGGACCGGCTGGAGCCCGGCCCGGTCATGGTCGCCGACAAGAAGATCGCCTGGCCGGCGCAGCTCGCCCTGGGCCCCGACGGCCTCGGCAACTCCCTCGACCACATCAAGAACATCATGGGCACCTCCATGGAGGCCCTCATCCACCACTTCAAGCTGGTGACCGAGGGCTTCCGCGTCCCCGCCGGCCAGGCCTACGCGGCCGTCGAGTCCCCCAAGGGGGAACTCGGCGTCCACGTGGTCTCCGACGGCGGCACCCGCCCCTACCGGGTCCACTTCCGCGACCCGTCCTTCACCAACCTCCAGGCCATGGCGGCGATGTGCGAGGGCGGCCAGGTCGCCGACGTCATCGTCGCCGTCGCCTCCATCGACCCCGTGATGGGAGGCGTCGACCGATGACGGCCGATGCAGTGAACACGGGCATCAGCCTCGGGATGCCGCAGCTCCCCGCCCCCGACTTCCCCGCCGAGGTGCGCGCCCGGCTGGAAGCGGACGCGCGCGAGGTCATCGCCCGCTACCCCGACAGCCGCTCCGCGCTGCTGCCGCTGCTGCACCTGACGCAGTCCGAGGAGGGCTACGTCTCCCGCACCGGCATCCGCTTCTGCGCCGAGGTCCTCGGCCTGACCACCGCCGAGGTCACCGCCGTCGCCACCTTCTACACGATGTACCGGCGGCGGCCCTCCGGCGACTACCAGGTCGGCGTCTGTACCAACACCCTGTGCGCGGTGATGGGCGGCGACGCCATCTTCGACGAACTCAAGGAACACCTCGGGGTCGGCAACAACGAGACCACCCCCGACGGCAAGGTGACGCTGGAGCACATCGAGTGCAACGCGGCCTGCGACTACGCCCCCGTGGTGATGGTCAACTGGGAGTTCTTCGACAACCAGACCCCCGACTCCGCCAAGGCCCTCGTCGACGACCTGCGCGCCGGCCGCCCCGTCGAGCCGACCCGGGGCGCGCCGCTGTGCACGTACAAGGAGACCGCCCGGATCCTGGCGGGCTTCCCCGACGAGCGCGAGGGCGCGGTGGAGGCGAGCGGCGGAGCCGGCCCCGCCTCCCTGATCGGACTGCGCATCGCCCGCGGCGAATCCCCGCACGCCCCGGTCGTCCACCCGCGCGCCGAGACCGGTACCGAGGGAGGGGAGTGATGTCGGTGTCGTCCAAGGAAAATTATGGGGGCACCTCCCGGCCGGAGGCTGGGGGAGGCACGAGTCCCGAGAAGCTGCTCGCGCCCGTCCTGTCGGCGTTCTGGGACGAGCCCGAGTCATGGACGCTGGAGACCTACCGGCGCCACGAGGGCTACGAGGGCCTGCGCAAGGCCCTGGCGATGACCCCCGACGAGGTGATCGCCTACGTCAAGGACTCGGGACTGCGCGGACGCGGCGGCGCCGGCTTCCCCACCGGGATGAAGTGGCAGTTCATCCCGCAGGGCGACGGCAAGCCGCACTACCTCGTCGTGAACGCGGACGAGTCGGAGCCGGGAACCTGCAAGGACATTCCCCTCCTCTTCGCCAACCCGCACTCCCTCATCGAGGGAATGATCATCGCCAGCTACGCGATCCGCTCGGAGCACGCCTTCATCTACCTGCGCGGCGAGACCGTCCCCGTGCTGCGGCGGCTGCACGAGGCCGTGCGCGAGGCGTACGCGGCCGGATACCTCGGCCGGGACATCGGCGGCAGCGGACGCAACCTCGACATCACGGTGCACGCGGGCGCGGGCGCGTACATCTGCGGCGAGGAGACGGCACTGCTCGACTCCCTCGAAGGCCGGCGCGGCCAGCCCCGGCTGCGTCCCCCCTTCCCCGCGGTCGAGGGCCTCTACGCGTGCCCCACTGTCGTGAACAACGTCGAGTCCATCGCCTCGGTTCCCGCGATCCTCAACAAGGGCAAGGACTGGTTCAAGGCGATGGGGACGGAGAAGTCCCCCGGCTTCACCCTCTACTCCCTCTCGGGGCACGTCGCCGGCCCCGGCCAGTACGAGGCCCCCCTCGGCATCACCCTGCGCCAGCTCCTCGACATGAGCGGCGGCATGCGCCCCGGGCACCGGCTGAAGTTCTGGACCCCCGGCGGCTCCTCCACCCCCATGTTCACCGACGAGCACCTCGACGTCCCGCTCGACTACGAGGGCGTCGGCGCGGCCGGCTCCATGCTCGGCACCAAGGCCCTCCAGTGCTTCGACGAGACCACCTGCGTGGTGCGCGCCGTCACCCGCTGGACCGAGTTCTACGCCCACGAGTCCTGCGGCAAGTGCACCCCCTGCCGCGAGGGCACGTACTGGCTCGTCCAGCTGCTGCGCGACATCGAGGCCGGCAAGGGCGTCATGGCCGACCTCGACAAGCTGAACGACATCGCCGACAACATCAACGGCAAGTCCTTCTGCGCGCTCGGCGACGGCGCGGCCAGCCCGATCTTCTCCTCGCTGAAGTACTTCCGCGCGGAGTACGAGCAGCACATCACCGGAAAGGGCTGTCCCTTCGACCCGCGGAAGTCGACCCTCTGGGCTGACGGTCCGGCCAAGAACTCCGAGGTGAACGCATGACCATCGCCACCAGTGCCCCGGCCGGCGGGGGCGAGGCCGCCAAGCCGGCTCAGGATCTGGTCACGCTGACCATCGACGGCGCCGAACTGTCCGTGCCCAAGGGGACCCTCGTCATCCGGGCCGCCGAACAGCTCGGCATCGAGATCCCCCGGTTCTGCGACCACCCCCTCCTCGACCCGGCCGGCGCCTGCCGCCAGTGCATCGTCGAGGTCGAGGGCCAGCGCAAGCCGATGGCCTCCTGCACCATCACCTGCACCGACGGCATGGTCGTCCGCACCCAGCTGACCTCGGAGACCGCCGACAAGGCCCAGCGCGGGGTGATGGAGCTGCTGCTCATCAACCACCCGCTGGACTGCCCCGTCTGCGACAAGGGCGGTGAGTGCCCGCTCCAGAACCAGGCGATGTCCCACGGCAACGCCGAATCCCGGTTCGAGGGCCGCAAGCGGACCTACGAGAAGCCCGTCGCGATCTCCACGCAGGTGCTGCTGGACCGCGAACGGTGCGTGCTGTGCGCGCGCTGCACCCGCTTCTCCAACCAGGTCGCCGGCGACCCGATGATCGAACTGGTCGAGCGCGGCGCGCTCCAGCAGGTCGGCACCGGCGAGGGCGACCCGTTCGAGTCGTACTTCTCCGGCAACACCATCCAGATCTGCCCCGTCGGCGCCCTCACCTCGGCCGCCTACCGGTTCCGCTCCCGCCCCTTCGACCTCGTCTCCTCCCCGAGCGTGTGCGAGCACTGCGCGGGCGGCTGCGCGACCCGGACCGACCACCGGCGCGGCAAGGTGCTGCGCCGCCTGGCCGCCGAGGACCCCGAGGTCAACGAGGAGTGGATCTGCGACAAGGGCCGCTTCGCGTTCCGTTACGCGCAGCGCCCGGACCGGCTGACCACCCCGCTGGTGCGCGGCTCCGACGGGGTCCTCGCCCCGGCGAGCTGGCCGGAGGCCCTCGAAGCGGCCGCGAAGGGGCTCACCGCCGCGCGCGGCCGGGCCGCCGTCCTGACCGGCGGCCGGCTGACCGTCGAGGACTCCTACGCGTACGCCAAGTTCGCCCGGGTCGTGCTCGACACCAACGACATCGACTTCCGGGCCCGCGTGCACAGCGCGGAGGAGACCGAGTTCCTGGCCGCCTCCGTCGCCGGAACCGGCAAGGACCTCGACGGGACGGGCGTCACCTACGCCTCCCTGGAGGCCGCCCCGGCCGTGCTGCTGGCCGGCATCGAGGCCGAGGAGGAGGCCCCCGGGGTCTTCCTGCGGCTGCGCAAGGCCCACCGCAAGCGGGGCCAGAAGACGTACGCCCTCGCCCCGTTCGCCACCCGGGGCCTGACCAAGGCCGGCGGCACCCTGCTCGCCGCCGCCCCGGGTACCGAACCCGAGTGGCTGGACGCGCTGGCCTCCCGCACCGGCCTGGAGGAGGGCGGCGCCGAAGCCGCCGAGGCCCTGCGGCAGCCCGGGGCCGTCCTCGTCGTCGGGGAGCGGCTCGCCGGGGTGCCCGGCGCGCTGACCGCCGCCGTACGGGCCGCCACCGCGACCGGTGCGCGCCTGGTGTGGATCCCGCGCCGGGCCGGGGAGCGGGGCGCCGTCGAGGCGGGCGCGCTGCCGTCCCTGCTGCCGGGCGGCCGGCCGGCCACCGACCCGCGGGCCCGTGACGAGGTCGCCACCGCCTGGGGGCTGGAGGCGCTGCCGCACCGCTACGGGCGTGACACCGGCCAGATCGTCGACGCCGCCGCGACCGGCGAGCTGGGCGCCCTGCTGGTCGCGGGCGTCGAGGTGGCCGACCTGCCGGACCCGGAGCGGGCCCGGACCGCGCTGAAGGAGGCCTTCGTGGTCTCCCTGGAGCTGCGGCCCGGCGAGGTCACCGACCACGCGGACGTGGTCCTGCCGGTCGCCGCGGTCGCGGAGAAGGCGGGCACGTTCATCAACTGGGAGGGCCGGGTCCGCCCGTTCGAGGCGGCCCTCAAGCCCGACCAGATGACCCGCCGCCTCGCCCCGGCCGACGCCCGCGTGCTGCACATGCTGGCCGACGCCGCCGACCGGCCGATCGCCCTGCCCGACGTGCACGCCGTACGCCGGGAGCTGGAGCGGCTCGGCCCGTGGGAGGGCGACCTGGCCCCCGAGCGGTCCACCGGCCCGGAGCCGCTGCCCCGGCCGGGCGCGGGCGAGGCCGTACTCGCCGGACACCGCCTGCTGCTGGACCTGGGCCGGCTCCAGGAGGGCGACGAGGCCCTGGCCGGGACCCGGCACGAGGCCGCGGCCCGGCTGTCGGCCTCCACGGCCGCCGAGACCGGCGTCAAGGACGGCGACCTCCTCGCCGTCACCGGCCCGGCCGGCTCGGTGGAACTCCCGCTGCGGATCACCGAGATGCCCGACCGGGTCGTGTGGCTCCCCCTGAACTCCACCGGCTCCGGCGTCCTCGCCGACACCGGCGCCCTGCCCGGCACCCTCGTCCGCATCGGACCGGCGCCGGCCCCGGCCGCCCCCGCCAAGGAGGTGCGAGCGTGACCAGCCTCGCCCACATCGCGGCGCAGCAGCCGCACGTCCTCGCCGCCGAGGACCTGTCCCTGTTCGGCAGGGACGTCTGGTGGCTCGTCCTGATCAAGGCGGTGTTCTGCTTCGCCTTCCTGATGGTGACCGTGCTGTTCTCCATCGTCTGGGAGCGCAAGGTCGTCGCCTGGATGCAGCTGCGCATCGGCCCCAACCGGCACGGGCCCTGGGGCATGCTCCAGTCGCTCGCCGACGGCGTGAAGCTGATGCTGAAGGAAGACGTCATCGTCAAGCGGGCCGACAAGGTGGTGTACGTCCTGGCGCCGATCATCGCGGCGATCCCGGCGTTCATGGCCATCGCGGTGATCCCGTTCGGCCCGCCCGGCAACGAGGTCTCGATCTTCGGCCAGCGCACCACGATGCAGCTGACCGACCTGCCGATCGCGATGCTGTACGTCCTGGCCGTGGCCTCGGTCGGCATCTACGGCATCGTGCTGGCCGGCTGGTCCTCGGGCTCGACCTACCCGCTGCTCGGCGGGCTGCGCTCCTGCGCGCAGATGATCTCGTACGAGATCGCGATGGGCGCGGCCTTCGCCTCGGTCTTCCTCTACTCCGGGTCGATGTCGACCTCGGCGATCGTGGAGGCGCAGGCGGACCGCTGGTACATCGTGCTGCTGCCGGTCTCGTTCATCATCTACGTGATCACGATGGTCGGCGAGACCAACCGCGCCCCCTTCGACATGCCGGAGTCCGAGGGCGACCTCGTCGGCGGCTTCAACACCGAGTACTCCTCCATCAAGTTCGCGCTGTTCATGCTGGCCGAGTACGTCAACATGGTCACCGTCTCGGCGGTCTCCGTCACCCTCTTCCTGGGCGGCTGGCGGGCCCCCGCGCCGATCTCCACGTACTGGGAGGGCGCGAACCACGGCTGGTGGCCGATGCTCTGGTTCGTCATCAAGGTGCAGCTGCTGCTGTTCTTCTTCATCTGGCTGCGCGGCACGCTGCCCCGCGTGCGCTACGACCAGCTGATGAAGCTCGGCTGGAAGGTGCTGATCCCGGTCTCGGTGGTCTGGCTGATGCTGGTCGCCACCGTCCGGGCGCTGCGCAACGAGCGCTACGACTTCTCGGAGATCGTGCTCTACGTCGGCGGGGCCGTCGTGGCGATCCTGCTGCTGACCGCCGTCGCCGACTTCTTCCGCGACAAGCGGGACAAGACGGCCGCCGAGCAGGCCGGCAGGGCCGCGGCCGCCGAGCCCTTCGACCCGATGGCGGGCGGTTTCCCCGTCCCGCCCAAGCCCGGCCAGCACCTGGCACCCGTACCGCGCAGGCGGCCCCGCGCCGAGCGGGAGCTGATGGTCAGCGGCGGGACGAACGCTGACAGTGACCGAGAGGAGGGTTGAGACGTGTCTGACGAGAAGTCCGAAAAGTGGCAGAACCCGGTGGCCGGCTTCGGCGTGACCTTCAAGGCCATGTTCAAGAAGCGCCTCACCGAGCAGTACCCGGAGCAGGAGAAGACCACCGCTCCGCGCTTCCACGGAAGGCACCAGCTCAACCGGCACCCCGACGGTCTGGAGAAGTGCATCGGGTGCGAACTGTGCGCCTGGGCCTGTCCCGCCGACGCGATCTACGTGGAGGGCGCGGACAACACCGAGGAGGAGCGCTACTCCCCGGGTGAGCGGTACGGGCGGGTCTACCAGATCAACTACGCCCGCTGCATCCTGTGCGGGCTGTGCATCGAGGCCTGCCCGACCCGGGCGCTGACGATGACGAACGAGTTCGAACTGGCCGACGCCAGCCGCGAGTCGCTGATCTACACCAAGGAGCAGCTGCTCGCCGGGCTGACCGAGGGCATGGTCGACAGCCCGCACTCGATCTTCCCGGGCATGGACGAGCAGGACTACTACCGCGGCCTGGTGACGGGCGCCGCGCCCGGCACCGAGCGGCAGGTGGCCGTCTCCAAGGGCGAGGTCCCGGCCGCGAGCGGCAGCGGGACCGGCGCGGAGAACGGCGCGCAGAACGGTGCTCCGGCCGAGGGGGTCGGAGCATGAACGCCTTCGCGGCCGCCGCCACCACGACCTCCACCGGCGAGGCCCTCCAGTTCTGGGTGCTGGGCACCGTCGCCGTCATCGGCGCGCTCTGCACGATCCTGATGAAGAAGGCCGTGCACAGCGCCCTGTGCCTGGCCGGGACGATGATCGTCCTCGCGGTGTTCTACCTCGCCAACGGGGCGTACTTCCTGGGCGTGGTCCAGGTCGTCGTCTACACCGGCGCCATCATGATGCTGTTCCTCTTCGTGGTCATGCTCGTCGGCGTCACGGCGGCGGACTCCCTGAAGGAGACCATCAAGGGCCAGCGCTGGCTGGCCGCCCTGTGCGGGCTCGGCTTCGGCATCCTGCTGATCGCCGGCCTCGCCAACGCGAAGCTGACCCACTTCAACGGCCTCGGCCGGGTCAACTCCGCGGGCCACGTCGAGGGCCTGGCCCAGCTGATCTTCACCCGCTACATCTTCGCCTTCGAGATCACCGGCGCCCTGCTGATCACGGCGGCCGTCGGCGCGATGGTCCTCACCCACCGCGAGCGCACCGAGCGGGCCGCCACCCAGCGCGAACTCTCCGAGAGGCGCGTGCGCGAGGGCGTCCAGGTCCCGCCGCTGCCGGCCCCCGGCGTCTACGCCCGGCACAACGCCGTGGACATCGCCGGCCTGCTCCCCGACGGCACCCCGTCCGAGCTGACCGTCAGCAAGACGCTGCGCGCCCGCGGCCAGATCCGCGACGTGTCCACCGAGGCCCTGGACGACCTCAAGGCGCTGGAGCAGCGCTCCGCGGAGCGCCTCGGCCGCGACTCCCGAGAGGAGGCCTCGAAGTGAATCCGGTCAACTACCTGTACCTGGCCGCCCTGCTGTTCACCATCGGCGCGGCCGGCGTCCTCATCCGGCGCAACGCCATCGTCCTGTTCATGTGCGTCGAGCTGATGCTCAACGCCTGCAACCTGGCGTTCGTGGCCTTCTCCCGGATGCACGGCAACCTCGACGGCCAGATCATCGCGTTCTTCACGATGGTCGTCGCCGCCGCGGAGGTCGTGGTGGGCCTCGCGATCATCGTGTCGCTGTTCCGTACCCGCCACTCGGCCTCGGTCGACGACGCCAGCCTGATGAAGCTGTAAGGGGCCTTCACCGTGGAGAATCTGATTGCGCTGCTGGTCGGCGCGCCCCTGCTCGGGGCGGCGGTGCTGCTGTGCGGCGGCCGGCGCCTCGACAAGGCGGGCCACTGGCTCGGGACCCTGCTCGCCGCGGTCTCCTTCGGCATCGGCGTGGTCCTCTTCGCCGGCATGCTGGGGCGCGGCGCCGAGGACCGCACCCTGCACCAGCACCTGTTCAGCTGGGTGCCGGTGGAGGGCTTCCAGGCGGACCTCGCCTTCCAGCTCGACCAGCTGTCGATGACCTTCGTCCTGCTGATCTCCGGGGTGGGCACGCTCATCCACGTGTACTCGATCGGGTACATGGAGCACGACGAGCGCCGCCGCCGCTTCTTCGGCTACCTCAACCTGTTCGTCGCGGCGATGCTGCTGCTCGTCCTCGCCGACAACTACCTGCTGCTCTACTTCGGCTGGGAGGGCGTCGGCCTCGCCTCGTACCTCCTGATCGGGTTCTGGCAGCACAAGCCCAGCGCGGCCACCGCCGCGAAGAAGGCCTTCCTGGTCAACCGGGTCGGCGACATGGGCCTGTCGATCGCCATCATGCTGATGTTCACCACCTTCGGGACCTTCGCCTTCGGGCCGGTCCTCGCGAGCGTGAACAAGACCTCGGAGGGCACGCTGACGGCGATCGGCCTGATGCTGCTCCTGGCCGCCTGCGGCAAGTCGGCCCAGGTGCCGCTCCAGTCCTGGCTCGGTGACGCGATGGAGGGCCCGACCCCGGTCTCGGCCCTGATCCACGCGGCCACCATGGTCACCGCCGGCGTATACCTGATCGTCCGCTCGGGCGCGATCTTCAACGGGGCGCCCGACGCCCAGCTGGTGGTCACCGTCGTCGGCGCCGTCACGCTGCTGTTCGGTGCGATCGTCGGTTGCGCGAAGGACGACATCAAGAAGGCCCTCGCGGGGTCCACGATGTCGCAGATCGGCTACATGGTCCTCGCCGCGGGCCTCGGCCCCGTCGGCTACGTCTTCGCGATCATGCACCTGGTGACGCACGGCTTCTTCAAGGCCGGCCTCTTCCTCGGCGCCGGTTCCGTCATGCACGGGATGAACGACGAGGTGGACATGCGCAAGTACGGCGGCCTGCGCACGTACATGCCGGTCACCTTCGTCACCTTCGGCCTCGGCTACCTCGCCATCATCGGCTTCCCCGGCCTGTCCGGCTTCTTCTCCAAGGACAAGATCATCGAGGCGGCCTTCGCGAAGGGCGGCACCGAGGGCTGGATCCTCGGCGGCGCGGCCCTCCTGGGCGCGGGCATCACCGCCTTCTACATGACCCGCGTCATGCTCCTCACCTTCTTCGGCGAGAAGCGCTGGCAGCCCGCCCCCGACGCGGACCAGGTGCCCAGCGCCGAGCCGGCCGCCGAACACCACGCCGGACGGATGCCCCACCCGCACGAGTCCCCGAAGTCCATGACCATCCCGATGATCGTGCTGGCCTTCGGCTCGGTCTTCGCGGGAGGCTTCTTCGGGATCGGCGACCGCTTCCTGAAGTGGCTGGAGCCGGTCACCGGACACGAGCACGGCAACCCGCCGATCGGCGCCCTGACGGTCACCCTGTCCACGATGGTGGTCCTCGTCGTCGGCGTCGCCATCGCCTGGTCGATGTACGGCAGGAAGCCCGTCCCGGTCACCGCCCCGCGCGGCTCGTTCCTCACCCGGGCGGCCCGCCGGGACCTGTTCCAGGACGACTTCAACCACGTCGTCCTCGTGCGCGGCGGAGAGCACCTGACCCGCTCGCTCGTGTACGTCGACCACAGCCTGGTCGACGGAGTGGTCAACGGGACGGCCGCCTCGGTCGGCGGGCTCTCGGGCCGGCTGCGCAAGCTGCAGAACGGCTACGCCCGCAGCTACGCGGTCTCGATGTTCGGGGGCACGGCGATCCTCATCGCCGCGACCCTGCTGATGAGGGCGGTGTGACATGACTTTCCCGCTTCTGACGGTGACGGCCGCGCTCCCCGCGGCCGGCGCGGTCCTCACCGCCGCCGTCCCGGCCAAGCAGCGCACCGCCGCCAAATGGCTCGCGCTGCTGTTCTCCCTGGCGACGCTCGCCCTGGCCGTGCTCGTCGCGGTCCGCTTCGAGCCCGGCGGCGCCCGCTACCAGCTCACCGAATCCCACGCCTGGATCGCCGACTTCGGCGTCCGCTACGAACTGGGCGTGGACGGCATCGGGGTGGCGCTCATCGCGCTCACCGCCCTGCTGATCCCCTTCGTGATCGGGGCCGGCTGGAACGACGCCGACCCCCTGGAGACGAACTCGTCCCGCTGGCGGCCGACCCAGGGCTTCTTCGCCCTGATCCTGCTGGTCGAGGCGATGGTGGTGATCTCCTTCGAGGCCACCGACGTCTTCCTCTTCTACATCTTCTTCGAAGCCATGCTCATCCCGATGTACTTCCTCATCGGCGGCTTCGGCGACCGGGCACACTCCGGCAGCGACGAGAACGCCGCCGCCCAGCGCTCCTACGCCGCGGTCAAGTTCCTCCTCTACAACCTGGTCGGCGGCCTCATCATGCTGGCCGCCGTCATCGGTCTGTACGTGGTCGCCGGGAACTTCTCCCTCCAGGAGATCACCGCCGCACGCGCCGCCGGCACCCTCGACATGGCGACCAACACCGAGCGGCTGCTCTTCCTCGGCTTCTTCTTCGCCTTCGCGGTGAAGGCCCCGCTGTGGCCGCTGCACACCTGGCTGCCCAACGCCATGGGCGAGGCCACCGCCCCGGTCGCCGTCCTGATCACCGCGGTCGTCGACAAGGTCGGCACCTTCGCGATGCTCCGCTTCTGCCTCGGCCTCTTCCCCGAGGCCAGCAAGTGGGCCACCCCCGTGATCCTCGTCCTGGCCCTGGTCAGCATCGTCTACGGCGCGCTGCTCGCCGTCGGACAGCGGGACATCAAGCGGCTGGTCGCCTACGCGTCGATCTCCCACTTCGGCTTCATCATCCTGGGCATCTTCGCGATGACCTCCCAGGGCCAGTCCGGCGCGACGCTCTACATGGTCAACCACGGGATCTCCACGGCGGCGCTGATGCTCGTCGCCGGCTTCCTGATCTCCCGGCGCGGCTCCCGCCTCATCGCCGACTACGGCGGCGTCCAGAAGGTGGCCCCGGTCCTCGCCGGCACCTTCCTCATCGGCGGCCTCGCCACCCTGTCCCTGCCGGGCCTCGCCCCGTTCGTCAGCGAGTTCCTGGTCCTGGTCGGCACCTTCGCCCGGTACCCGGTCGTCGGGATCATCGCCACCCTCGGCATCGTGCTGGCCGCCCTGTACACCCTGGTCCTCTACCAGCGGACCATGACCGGCCCCGTCAGGGAGGAGGTCCGCACCCTGCCGGACCTGCGCCCGCGGGAGCTGCTGGTGGTCGCCCCCCTGATCGCGCTGCTGATCGGACTGGGCGTCTACCCGAAGGTGCTCACCGACATCGTCAACCCGGCGGTGCAGCACACGCTGTCGGACGTGAAGAAGACGGACCCCAAGCCTGAGGTGGCCGTCGAAGCGAAGAACGGGGAGGCGGTCAAGTGAGCACCGCGACTGCTGCCCAGGGCCTGCTGACACTGGCGGCCACCGGACCGGCCGACAGGATCCCGGCCCCGCACATCGAGTACGCGCAGCTCGCGCCCACGCTGATCGTGGTGGGCGCGGCCGTCCTCGGCGTCCTCGTCGAGGCCTTCGTCCCGCGCAGGTCCCGCCACTACGTCCAGGTGTTCCTCGCCGTCGCCGCACTGGCCTCCGCCTTCGCGGCGGTCGTCGCCCTCGCCGCCGGCGGGTACGCGAACACCAAGGCGCACATCGCGGCCATGGGCGCCCTCGCCGTCGACGGCCCCGCGCTGTTCCTCCAGGGCACCATCCTGCTGGCCTCGATCGTCGCCGTCTTCACCTTCGCCGAGCGCCGCCTCGACCCGCAGGCGCACGGCAACCGGGTGGACTCCTTCGCCGCCCAGGCCGCGTCCGTACCGGGCAGCGACAGCGAGAAGGCCGCCGTCAAGGCCGGGTTCACCACCACCGAGGTGTTCCCGCTGGCCCTGTTCGCCGTCTCCGGGATGCTGATCTTCCCGGCGGCCGACGACCTGCTGACCCTGTTCGTCGCGCTGGAGGTGTTCTCCCTCCCGCTCTACCTGCTCTGCGCCCTCGCCCGCCGCCAGCGGCTGATGTCGCAGGAGGCGGCCGTCAAGTACTTCCTGCTCGGCGCCTTCTCCTCGGCGTTCCTGCTCTTCGGCATCGCCCTGCTCTACGGCTACGCGGGCTCCGTCTCGTACGCCGTGATCGCCGACGTCGTCGACGGCACCGTCGCCACCGTCGACCCGGCGCTCGCCTCCACCATGGGCAACGACGCGCTCCTGCTGATCGGCGGCGCGCTGATCCTGATGGGCCTGCTCTTCAAGGTCGGCGCGGTCCCCTTCCACATGTGGACCCCGGACGTCTACCAGGGCGCCCCCACCCCCGTGACCGGCTTCATGGCCGCCGCGACCAAGGTGGCCGCCTTCGGCGCCCTGCTGCGCCTGCTCTACGTGGTCCTGCCCGGGCTGCGCTGGGACTGGCGGCCCGTGATGTGGGGCGTCGCGATCGTCACGATGCTCGCCGGTGCGGTGATCGCCGTGACCCAGACCGATGTGAAGCGGCTGCTGGCGTACTCCTCGATCGCGCACGCCGGGTTCATCCTGGCCGGTGTGATCGCCACCTCGGCGGAAGGCGTCAAGTCCGTCCTCTTCTACCTGGGCGCCTATTCCTTCGTGACGATCGGCGCCTTCGCCGTGGTCACGCTGGTGCGCGACGCGGGCGGCGAGGCCACCCACCTGTCGAAGTGGGCCGGACTGGGGCGGCGTTCGCCGCTCACCGCGGCCGTGTTCGCGGTGTTCCTGCTGGCCTTCGCCGGCATCCCGCTGACGTCCGGCTTCGCCGGGAAGTTCGCCGTGTTCAAGGCGGCCGCGGAGGGCGGGGCCGGGGCGCTGGTCGTCGTCGGTGTGATCTCGTCGGCGATCGCCGCGTTCTTCTACATCCGGGTGATCGTGCTGATGTTCTTCAGCGAGCCGAAGGCCGACGGGCCGACGGTGGCGGTGCCGTCGCCGCTGACGATGACCACCATCGCGGTGGGCGTCGCCGTCACCCTGGTGCTGGGCATCGCGCCGCAGTACTTCCTGGACCTGGCCGGACACGCGAGCACCTTCGTGCGCTGACCCCGTCGCGGGCCGAGGGCCCGGCTCCCCTGCGGGGGAGCCGGGCCCTCGTGCGTCCGGGGCCGGGGGGGCTAACCGTGGTGGGAGTGCGCCGGGTCGGGTGCGGGGTTGCCGGGGCACTTCAGGGCGGTGTTCCAGTTGTGGAAGCGGCCCGCCGGGTTGTTCTTGTAGCCCCACATGTGCAGGTCGTAGTGCTTGGGCATGCCCTCCCAGTGGCCGGGCATGGGTCCGTCGAAGGGCAGGCCGAACATCGACGGCCGGTCGTCCTTGGTCGTCAGGTCCTGGTCCCCGTCGCGGACCATCCACTCCACCGTCTGGAGCGTGCGGCGGCCGTGACGGTCCTTCTCCGTGCTGTAGAGGAGCGCCGTCGGCCTGGCCGGGTCCGTCGACCCCCAGTTGGACTCCTTGACGTAGTGGTAGCCCATGGCGCCCACCCCGAAGGGGTTGGTCATGCACTCCTTGCCGTGCGGGAGGTACCCGTCCTTGATCGCCTCCCGCTCGTCCACGTACTTGGCGGTCACCGCCATGGCCGTGGCCATGTCGCGCATCGCCTTCGCGTCGTGCGGGTCGGGCGCCGGACCGTCCACGGCGTGCGCCGGCGGGAGGGCGGCCAGGACGATGGACGCGCCGGCGACGGCACAGGCGGACAGGGCCTTGAGGCCACGGGATACGGGCATGGGAGCTCCTGGTGTTCTGGGGTCCCGGAGGGGCTGTCGTTCCACCATCGGGGCGGGTCGCGGGCCGTGCACGCGGCGGGCCGCCGAACGGGCGCCGCCGAACGGGGCGCCCCTACGGGGAGGTGGCGGCGGGGGCGGGGGTCGCGGGGGAGGGGGCGACGGCCGGGGTGACGGCGGGGGCCACGGGGGCGGCCGGGCGGGGCCGGGTCGTCCCCGGGCGGCAGGCGACGCTCGGGTTGAACGGCTCGAACCGGCCGGACGGGTTGTCCTTCCACAGCCACAGGTGCAGCGAGTAGTGCACCTTCTGCCCCGGGTAGCGGGCGGGCAGCGGGCCCTTGAAGGGCTCGCCGAAGAGGGAGGGGCGGTCGTCGTCGGTGTCCGTCCGGCCGTCCTTGTCGACGACCATCCATTCGAGGCCGACCAGGCTCCAGTGGCCCTTGCCGTCACCCTCGTAGAGCAGCGCGGTGGGCTTCGCCGGGTCCAGGGAGCCGTCGTAGGCGTGGTTGAAGTGCGGGTAACCCAGCGCGCCGGGGCCCCCGTTCGGGTCCACGACGCAGTACCGGTCGGGCACGTACCCGGCGGAGACGCCGGTGCTGTGCCGGTGGTACTTGGCGGTCGCCCGGTAGGCCAGGGCCAGTTGGGCGGACGGCGTCAGCCGCGGCTTGGGCGCGCCGGCGGCCGCCGGCGCGGACGGCGCGGCCGCCAGGGTGGCGGCGGCCGCGAGGGCGAGGGGAAGGAGTCTGCCGGTACGAGTGACCATGCAGGCAGCGTCACCGCCCCGCCCGGGGCCCGCCACTCAGCGGGCCCGGCCGGGGTAGGTCGTCTCTTTCGGATCTTGCCGGTCAAGCCTGCGTTGTTCGGTGCCGTGCATCGGCGCCTTGGCGGGGCGCCGCCGTACTGGACGTACTTGGTGCCCCGCCAAGGCGGCGAGGTGCGGTGCCGGGCGGCGCGGGCCAGGCGAGATCCGGAAGAGACGGCCTTGACGCCCCCGCCCACGCGGCCGGGCGTGCCGACGGGCACCCGTGCCGGGCGCGCTGCCCGCCGGGGGCCGGGCCGACCGGTCCGGCCCCCGGCGGGGGCCTTCTTCAGGCCGCGCGGGCGGCGTAGGCGCGGACGTCGGCGTCGGGGTCCGTCACCGCGTCCGCCAGGGCGTCCCGGGCCGCCGGGGAGTCGGTGTGGCGCAGGAGGGCCAGGACCGCCGCCTTGCGGACGTCCGCGTCGGGGTCGGCGGCCAGGGTCGCCGCCAGGGCCGGTACGGCCGCCCCCGCGTCCGCCGCCGACAGCGCGGCCGCCGCCCCCGCGCGGACCTGCCAGGCGGGGTCCGCCAGCGCCGCCGCCGCGGTGCCGGCGTACGCGGGCGGGCATCCCGTCGCCGCCAGGGCCCCCAGCGCGGCCCCGCGCACCAGCGGGTCCGGGTCGCCCAGCAGCGGCCCCAGCGCCGACCGCACCCCGGCCCCCTCCCCGGATACCGCCGCCAGCCCCTTCGCCACCGCCACCCGCACCTCGCGGGCCCCGTCCCCGGCGGCCGCCGCCAGCTCCGCGAGGGCGTCGACCGAGACGAGCGCCCGGACGGCGTGCACCCGTACCTCGGTGTCCGGGTCGGCCAGCGACCGTGCGTACAGCGCGGCCTCCCCCAGCCGCAGCGCCCGCAGCCCCTCCAGCGCGGCCGCCCGCACCGCCCGGTCGTCCGCCGCCAGGGCCTCCCGCAGCCCGGCGTCCAGTTCCGGATCGCCCGGCAGCACCTCCAGCAGCTCCCGCAGCGCCCCCGCCGCCGCGGCCCGCACCCCCGGATCCGCGTCCCGCAGCCGCTCGGCCAGCGCGGGCCCCGCCCCGGCGGGCACGGTCTCCCCGACGGCGGCGACGGCCGCGGCCCGCACCGCCGGATCCGGATCGGTGAGGTAACCCCGCAGGGCCGCCAGCTCGGGCGCCTCCTCGGCGAGCGCGAGCAGCTCCAGGATCCGCGGCGTACCCGTACCCGTACCCGCGCGCGCGGCCGGACCCGATGCCGTCGCGGGCTCCGCCCGCGTCCGCGCCCTCGGCGCCGCCTTCGCCGGGCCCGCCGTCGCCACACCGACCAGCCCGACCTCCCCCAGCGGCCGCGACGGCCCGCCAGGCGGGTCGAACTCCGGTACCGGGACCACGTACGGCTCCACCGGCCGCGCCGTGAACTCCATCGCCCCCGCAGCCGACTTGCGCAGGTCCAGGTGGTACAGCCAGTCCGCGTCCGCCCGCTCCGGATGGTCCAGCCGCTCGTGGTAGAGCCCCCAGCGGGACTCCGTACGCGCCAGCGAGGCCCGCGCCGCCATCTCCGCGCAGTCCCGGATGAACGACACCTCCGCGCACCGCATCAGCTCGTGCGCCGACGCCGCCCCCATCTGCGCGATCTCCCCCTCCATCCGGGCGAACGCCTCCACCGCCAGCGACAGCTTCGCGCCCGTCTTCGGCGGGGCCACGTAGTCGTTCACGAACCGCCGCAGCTTGTACTCCACCTGAGGCTGCGGCGGCCCGTCCGGGTTCCGCAGCGGCCGGTAGACCAACTCGTGCGCCGCCGCCAGCTGGTCCGCCGGCAGGTCCCCCTGGTACGCCGTGTACCGCGCGGCGTCCTCCCCGGCCAGGTCCCCGAAGACGAACGCCCCGATCATGTAGTTGTGCGGTACGGACGCCAGGTCGCCGGCCGCGTACAGCCGGGGCACGGTGGTGCGGGCGTGGTCGTCCACCCGCACCCCGGACGCCGAGTGCCCGCCGCACAGCCCGATCTCGGAGATGTGCATCTCCACGTCGTGCGTGCGGTAGTCGTGCCCGCGCCCCGCGTGGAACGTGCCGCGCGTCGGCCGCTCCGTCGTGTGCAGGATCGACTCCAGCGCCGCCACCGACTCCTCGGGCAGATGGCTCAGCTTGAGGTACACCGGGCCCCGGTCCGAGGCGAGTTCGGCCGCGAACTCCGCCATCATCTGCCCCGACCAGTAGTCGGAGTCCACGAACCGCTCGCCGTGCCGGTTGACCTGGTAGCCGCCGAACGGGTTCGCGACGTACGCGCACGCCGGACCGTTGTAGTCCTTGATCAGCGGGTTGATCTGGAAGCACTCGATCCCGGTCAGCGCCGCGCCCGCGTGGTACGCCATGGCGTAGCCGTCCCCGGCGTTGGTCGGGTTCTCGTACGTCCCGTACAGGTACCCGGACGCCGGCAGCCCGAGCCGGCCGCAGGGGCCGGTCGCCAGGACCACCGCCCCGGCCCGGACCGTCACGAAGGCCCCCGTACGGGTGTGGAAGGCCGCCGCCCCGATCGCCCGGCCGTCCTCGGGCGAGGTCAGCACCCGTACCGGCATCACCCGGTTCTCGATGCGGATCCGCTCGCGCATCTCGCGGCGGCGCAGCTGCCGGTAGAGGACCTTCTTGACGTCCTTGCCCTCCGGCATGGGCAGCACGTACGAGCCCGAGCGGTGGACCTGGCGCACCGCGTACTCGCCGTGCTCGTCCTTCTCGAACTTCACCCCGTACGACTCGAGCCGCCGCACCATCGCGAAGCCGCGGGTGGCGGTCTGGCGGACGGTGGACTGGTCGACGATCCCGTCGTTGGCCCGGGTGATCTCGGCGACGTAGTCGTCCGGTTCGGCCCGGCCGGGGATGACGGCGTTGTTGACCCCGTCCATGCCCATGGCGAGGGCGCCGGAGTGCCGGACGTGCGCCTTCTCCAGCAGCAGGACCCGGGCCCCGCGCTCGGCGGCGGTCAGCGCGGCCATCGTGCCGGCGGTGCCGCCGCCGATGACGAGGACGTCGCAGGAGAGTTCCTCGGCGTCGCCGATCGCGGGGATGTCCACGGTGTACTGCCTTTCAGAGGGAGGAGAGGATGCGCTCGCGCAGCTCGGGGTGGGTGGCGGTGCGGTCGCGCGGGGCGGGGACCGGGAGCACCTCGCCGGTGGCGGGCAGGGCGATCCGGTCGCCGAGGTGGAGGGCCTCGTCCACGTCGTGGGTGACGAAGACGACGGTGGCCCCGGTGCCGGCCAGCACCTCCACCAGCAGGTCCTGCATCCCGGCGCGGGTCTGGGCGTCGAGCGCGCCGAAGGGTTCGTCCATCAGGACGGCCCGGGGGCGGCCGGCCAGGGCCCGGGCCAGCTGGACGCGCTGGCGCTGGCCGCCGGAGAGCTGGTGCGGGAGCTTGTGCGCGTGCCCTTCGAGCCCGACGCGCCCCAGCCACTCGGCAGCGGTCCGGCGCCGCTCGGTGCGGGGTACCTTGCGGATCTGGAGGGGGAGTTCGACGTTCGCCCGTACGGTGCGCCAGGGCAGCAGGGAGTCGTCCTGGAACACCAGCGCCCGGTCGGCGCCGGGGCCGCTGATGGGCCGGCCGTCCTGCTCGACGGTGCCGGCCAGGGGCGGGAGCAGTCCGGCGAAGGTCCGCAGCAGGGTCGACTTCCCGCAGCCGGAGGGTCCGACGACGGCGAGCACCTCGCCGGGCTCGACGTCGAGCTCGACCCCGTCGAGGACCGTGCCGCCGGCGGGGTGCCCGAGGCGGGCCCCGCGGAGCGCCAGGGCCGCGCCGGTCCCCTCCGGGGTGGTGGTGGGGGTGCTCATGTCTGCGTACCTCCGCTGCCGGCGCCCTGCGGGACCGGTCCCCTCCCCGCCCTTCCTCCGTTCGCCGGGCCTTCGCCCCGGACCCCGCCGCCCTCGGACGCCGGGCGGGCCGGTATGCCGAACCGGGCCGCACCGCTTCCGCGCGGCGGCCCCCCGACGGAGGACGGCCGGGGGAGCCAGGAGGTCAGGCGGATGCCCAGCCGTTCGACCGCCGTCGCCGTGAGCCACCCCAGGGCCCCGATCGTCGCCATGCCGACGAAGACCCCGGGGTAGTCCACCACCGTGTAGTCCTGCCAGGTCCGGTACCCGACCCCGTACTCGCCCGAGATCATCTCCGCCGAGATCACACAGATCCACGACACCCCGATCCCCACCGACAGCCCCCCGAAGATCCCCGGCAGGGCCCCCGGCAGGACGACGGACAGCAGCACCCGCCCCCGTCCCCCGCCCATGGTGAGCACCGCCTCCTCCCACACCGGCGACAGCGCCGCCACCGCGTGCCGGGTGGAGACCAGCACCGGGAAGAAGGCCGCCGCGCAGGTGATGAAGACGATGCCCTGCTCGTTCGAGGGGAACAGCAGGATCGCCACCGGCACCAGCGCGATCGCCGGGATCGGCCGCAGCACCTCCAGCACCGGACCCACCAGGTCCGACACCAGCCGCGACCGCGCGACGGCGGTTCCGGTGGCCACGCCCAAGGCGGCCGCCAGCGCGAAGCCCGTCACGATCCGGCGCAGGCTGTCCGCCAGGTCGGTCCAGTACACGCCCGTCCCCGCCCGCCGCACCAGCTCGGCCGCCACCTCCCCGGCCGTCGGGAACTGCTCGAACCGCAGCCACAGGTGCACGTCCAGGGAGGTCAGCGCCTGCCACAGCAGCAGCGCCGCCACGAGCGAAGCCGCCCGCAGCACCCGCCGGCGGCCGGTCATCCGGCGAGACCGGTGGCCTCGGCGTAGCTCACGAGCCGCGCGCCGGTGCCCTGCTGCTGCCCGACGTACGCCGCCGCGCCCGCCGCCGTGACGAAGGCCCGCAGCTCGGCGCCCTCCGCGACCCACACGGCCCGGTCGGCGAACCACAGGGTGCCCGTCACCGCGTCCGGTACGTACGCCGCCCGGACCCCGTCCGCCGCCCCGCGCGCCGCCTTGAGCAGCTCGCGCGGGGAGTCGTACGTCGTCGTGGTCTCCTGCCCCTTGAGCCACAGCTCCGGCCGGGCGGGCGCCGCGACCGGGTACCCCGGGCCGCCCGCCGCCGCGAGGCGCTTCAGCGGCTCCGGGTCCACGAAGCCGTCCACGTCCACGTCACCGACCAGCTTGGCGTCCTTCAGCACGGGCACGTCCTGCTTCAGCGCCCCGATCAGCTCAGGGCGCAGCGCCGGGTCGAAGGTCGCGATGCCGTTCGCCCCGTTGTAGAGGTAGACCACCTCCGCCGGCAGACCGGTCGCCTTGGCCACCGCCTCGGCGGCCGGCACCGGCCGGGTGCGCAGGTGGTCCGTGGCCCGGCGCTGGGCGCGCAGGAAGTCGTCCAGCACCCCCGGCCGCAGGGCGGCGAACTTCTCGCGGACGGTGACCCCGTGGAAGGTGGGCAGGTTCAGCTCCGCCCCGTCGTACAGGGCCTTGGCCTTGCCCTCGAACGCCAGCTGTCCGGGCCAGGCCACGAACTGCGAGAGCGCGTCCGCGCTGCCGGCCTGGAGGGCCGAAGCGCCCACACTGGGCTGCTGGTTGAGCTTCTGGATGTCCTTCTCCGGGTCGATCCCGGCGCGCTGGAGGGCCCGTACGAGGGTGCCGTCGGCGGCGGAGCCCACACTGGTGGACACCTTCTTGCCGCGCAGGTCCGCGAGGGACTCCAGCTTCGCGTCGGGTGCGGTGACCACGGTGTTGAGGCCGCCGCGCAGGTTGTAGCCGGTCACCGAGACCAGATGGGTGGGCTGGCCCAGCTCCTTGCCGCGGGCGGCGTTGATCAGGAGCGGGAAGTCGCCCATCGAGCCGATGTCGATCTTCCCGGCGGTCATCTGGGCGGTGATCGGGGCGCCGGTGGCGTAGTCCTGCCAGTCCACCTTGTACGTGACGCCGTCGCGCTTGCCGCGCGCCGCCAGCTCCTCCTCGAAGTAGCCGAGGGAGCGCAGCAGGGTCCCCGCAGTGACGGTGTTGATGGTCTTGGACTGGTAGCCGACGGTCACGGTGACCGTCTTCGCGCCGCCGTCGGCGCCGGAGGCGGCGCCGCCGCAGGCCGTGGCGAGGGGGGCGAGGAGCAGGACGAGCGCGGGCGCGAGCTTCGTGCGCCGGAGCGGGACACGCATGGACGGGGGGCCTTTCACCGGAGCAGATAGGGCATGTTGACGGTCACCGCGCCCGTGGGGCAGCGGGCGGCGCAGGGGCCGCAGTACCAGCACTCGTCGACGTGCATGTAGGCCTTGCCGTCGCTCTCGCGGATGGCGAGGGAGTCGAGGGGACACATGTCGACGCAGAGGGTGCAGCCGTCGATGCACAGGGATTCGTCGATGGTCACGGGCACGTCGGCGCGCTGGGGGACCACGGGCATGGCTGTCTCCGGGAAGGGGGGAAGGGGTACTGCTCGGGGCGTCAGACGGCGCGGCGCAGCAGGCCGCTCATGGTGATCCGGTCACCGCGGAAGCGGATGAACTCCAGGTCCACGGGCCGTCCGTCGGCGAGGTGGGTGAGCCGCTCCAGCATCAGCACGGCGGCCCCGCGCGGGGCCTGGAGGACGGCGGCGGAGTGCGCGTCGGCGTTGACGGCCTCCACGGTGATCTCGGCGTGTCCGAGCGGCTGTCCGCTGAGCCGCTCCAGCAGCCGGAAGACGTCGGTGTGCTCCAGGTCGCAGTCGGGCAGCCCGGCGCCGATGTCCAGGGGGATGTAGGTGAGGTCGAGGGAGAGCGGCAGGCCGTTCAGCAGGCGCAGCCGCTCGATGTAGAGCACGTCGGCGTGCTCGGGCAGGCCCAGGCGGCGGGAGACGGGGGCGGGGGCGCGGACGGGGCCCGCCGTACGGACCTCGTTGGTGACCTCGCCGTGCTCGTGCAGGGTCTCGGCCAGGCCCTGGAGCCGGTCCAGGCCGTGCGGGTACTTCTCGCAGACGACGACGGTCCCGACCCCCGGGCGGCGCTCGACGAGGCGTTCGCCGCGCAGCAGGTCGAGGGCCTGGCGGACGGTGTTGCGCCCGGCGCCGTAGTCGGCGGCGAGGACGTCCTCCAGCGGGAGGGTCCCGCCGGGGTAGCCGCCGGACAGGATCTGGTGGCGCAGCACGTCGGCGAGCTGGCGCGCCTGGTCCGCGCGCAGTCGCCGGCGGCGCGCGGCGGCGACCGGGGCGGTGTGCGGGGAGGTCCGTTCGGCTGGCATGGCAGGGAACGTAGCGGCGGTGCGGGGCGCGTGGTGTTGCAGCGGTATTGCGCCACTCACGAATTCGGTGGCAGGGCCGTGACCTGCGATTTCGGCGGGGTGGCGGAAAGATCCGCCACCCCGCCGCCCACCTGGTGGACTAGCGGGCGCCCACGATGCGGCCGGTGACCTCGCCGAGGCCGACGCGCGTGCCGTCCGGGCCGGGGGCCCAGGCGGTGAGCGTGACCGTGTCGCCGTCCTCCAGGAACGTGCGCTTGCCGTCGGCGAGCTCGATCGCGTCGCGGCCGTTCCAGGTGAGCTCCAGCAGCGAGCCGCGCTGGCCGACCTCCGGGCCGCTGACGGTGCCGGAGCCGAACACGTCACCGGTGCGCAGGGAGGCGCCGTTGACGGTCATGTGGGCCAGCTGCTGGGCCGCGGTCCAGTACATGGACGCGAACGGCGGCCGCGCCACCTCCTGCCCGTTGATCGTCACGGTGATGTGCAGGTCGAAGCCGCCGGGACGGTCGGTGCCGGAGTCGTCCAGGTAGGGCAGGAGCGGGAAGTCCCGCGCCGGCGGGGTGACACGGGCCGCGTCGAGGGCCTCCAGGGGGGTCACCCAGGCGGAGACGGAGGTCGCGAAGGACTTGCCGAGGAAGGGGCCGAGCGGCACGTACTCCCAGGCCTGGATGTCGCGCGCCGACCAGTCGTTGAGGAGGAACAGCCCGAAGACGTGCTCCTCGAAGTCGCCCAGGGCGACCGGGCGGCCCAGCTCCGAGGGGGTGCCCACGACGAAGCCGACCTCGGCCTCGATGTCGAGCTTGACCGACGGGCCGAAGACCGGCGCCGGGTCGGCGGGCGCCTTGCGCTGCCCGGAGGGGCGGACGACGTCCGTGCCGGAGACGACGATCGTGCCCGAGCGGCCGTGGTAACCGATCGGCAGGTGCTTCCAGTTGGGCGTGAGAGCGTCGCCGTCCGGCCGGAAGATGCGGCCGACGTTGGTGGCGTGGTGTTCGCTCGCGTAGAAGTCGACGTAGTCGGCGACCTCGTACGGCAGGTGCAGCGCGACCCCGTCCAGCGACAGCAGGTGCGGCTCGACCGTCGCGCGGTGACCCGGGTCGGTGACCCAGGCGGTCAGCGCGCGGCGCACGTCGCGCCAGGCGGTGCGGCCGGCGGCCAGCAGCGGGTTCAGCGAGCCCTGGGCGAGGAGCCCGGCGTACGGGGACCCGAGCGCGACGGCCACGGCCCCCGCGTCGAGCACGTACCCGCCGATCCGCACACCGACCCGGCGGCGCTGCGGCTCCTCCGGGGTGGAGAAGACGCCGTACGGGAGGTTGTGCGGCCCGAACGGGTCGCCCTCGGGGACATCGAGGGGGCTCTGCTGCGGCATGGGGTACTGCCTCGCTTTCGACGCGGCCCGGGGGTGTCCCGGGGTGGCCTGGGGGTCCTGGGGGCTGGTTGACACGTTACGTGGCGGGTGGGGTCTGTGGGAGGCCGGATTCGGGCGCTATTTGTAGGACTTGTCCAAGGGGGTCCGTATCCTTGGCGCCGTGACTTCCGCCCTCCCCTATGCCTTGATCGCCACCGACCTGGACGGGACTCTGCTGCGCGCCGGTGACACCGTCTCCGCCCGCTCGTGCACGGCACTCGCGACGGCGCGCGCGGCCGGCGCCCGCCACATCGTCGTCACCGGCCGCCCGGTCCCCCAGATCCGTCACGTCCTGGACGACCTTGGGTATACGGGGCTCGCGGTGTGCGGGCAGGGCGCCCAGGTGTACGACGCGGCGCGCGGCGAGCTGCTGCACTCCGTCTCGATGGACCGGGGGTTGGCCGAGGTGGCCCTCGGCAAGATCGAGGCGGAGATCGGTGAGGTGTACACGGCGGTCAACCAGGAGGGTCTGGACGCCGAGATGCTGATAGGGCCCGGCTACCGGATGTGGCACCCGCACCTCCCGACGGTCCGCGTGCCGAGGAGGGGCGACCTGTGGTCGGCCCCGATCACGAAGGTCCTGCTCCAGCACCCGCGGCTGGACGACGACGAGCTGACGCGGGTGGCCCGGTCGGTGGTGGGCGACCTGGTGAACGTCACGATGGCGGGGGAGCACACGGTGGAACTCCAGCCGCCGGGCATCGACAAGGCCAGCGGACTGGCCCGCGCGGCGGAGGCCCTGGGGGTGGCGGCGTCGTCGACGATCGCCTTCGGCGACATGCCGAACGACGTCCCGATGTTCGCCTGGGCGGCCCACGGCGTGGCGATGGCGAACGCCCACCGCGAACTGGTCGCCGTGGCGGACGAAGTGACCCTGTCGAACGAGGCGGACGGCATCGCGGTGGTCCTGGAGCGGCTGTACGGGTGAGGTGGGGGCTGGGCGGGGTCGGGGGAGGGCGGGGTCCCGGCGGGGCGGTCTCAGGGAGGGGTTGGGGGTTTCCCGTCAGTCTCATCGTCCTTCCGTGTCGGGCCGGCCTGTCAAGGGCGCTCCTTCGTCGCGTCGCTGCGCGATGGCCTTCGGCCACCCTTGA
>NZ_JBVILR010000025.1:0-71818 GCF_055580265.1 Streptomyces sp. NPDC032091
GCGGACGCGCTGGCGCCCTTTGTCGACTTCGATGTGGTGGAGGTCGTCAGGGAAGGTCGCTCTCTGGACCGGGTGGATGTGGTCCAGCCGGTGACCTGGGCGGTCATGGTGTCACTGGCCGCGGTGTGGCATTCCCTGGGTGTTGCTCCGGATGCGGTGGTGGGGCATTCGCAGGGTGAGATCGCCGCTGCGGCCGTTTCGGGTGCGTTGTCGTTGGAGGATGCCGCCCGGGTGGTGGCCTTGCGCGCTGCCGTGATCGGGCGTGAGCTGGCGGGGCTGGGGGGCATGGCTTCCCTGCCGTTGCCGTTGGCCGAGGTCGAGGAGCGGCTTGCGGGGTGGACGGGTCGGCTCGGTGTCGCTGCGGTCAACGGGCCGTCGAGCACCGTGGTGGCCGGTGATGCCGATGCCGTGGCCGCGTTCGTGGCGGAGGCTCAGGCGGAGGGGATTCGGGCGCGTCAGGTGCCCGTCGACTACGCCTCGCATTCGGCGCACGTCGAGCGGATCGAGGCCGAACTGCTCGACGTCCTCGGCCCGATCGTTCCGCGCCGGCCCGAGGTTCCCTTCTACTCGACCGTGACCGGCGGTCTGCTCAGGGAACCCGTCCTCGATGCCGCGTACTGGTACCGCAACCTGCGACAGCCCGTCCGCTTCGAGGACACCGTCCGCGCGCTGCTCGCCAAGGGATTCGCCACGTTCGTGGAGTCCAGTGCGCACCCCGTGTTGGTCATGGGCATCCAGGAGACGGGTGACGAGGTCCTCGCCGTCGGTTCCCTGCGCCGTGACGAGGGCGGTTGGGAGCGCCTCCTGACCTCCGCCGCCGAGCTGTTCGTGCGGGGCGTGGACATCGACTGGGCCTCCCTCTTCGAGGGGACCGGGGCCCGCCGTGTCGACCTGCCGACGTATGCCTTCCAGCGCCGGCACCACTGGCTGGAGCCCTCCGCGCCCTCCGTCGCCCCGGCCGCCGGACCGGACGGCATCGACGGCTGGCGCTACCGCACCACCTGGACCGCCCTCCCCGGCGCCGGTGCCGGCGAGGCCCCGGCCGGGCCCGTGCTGCTGGTGGTCCCCGCCGGGACGGACGCCGCCCTCGCCGACGAAGCCGAAGCCGCCCTCGCCCGTCACGGCGTCCGCGTCGACCGGCTCACCGTCGACGCGGCCACCGCCACCCGCACCGGACTGGCCGCCTCCCTCACCCCGTACACCGGCCACGCCCGGGTGCTCTCCCTCCTCGGGACCGCCGGACTCCCGCACCCCGACCACCCCGAGCTGCCCCTCGCCGCCGTGGGCACCGCACTGCTGGCGCAGGCCGCCGCCGACGCGGGACTCACCGGCCGGCTGTGGACCGTCACCCGGGGCGCGGTGGCCGTGTCCCCGGGCGAGGTGCCCCGGTCGGAAGGGGCCCAGGTCTGGGGTCTCGGGCGCGGCATCGCACTGGAGCTGCCCACCCTGTGGGGCGGCCTCGTCGACCTCCCCGAGACCCCCGACGAGCGCGCCTGGCAGCGGCTCCTGTCCGTCCTCGCCGGCCCCTCGGCCCTCTCGGGCGAGGACCAGGTCGCCGTACGGCCCTCCGGTGTCTACGGGCGCCGGCTCGTCCCCGCCGCCGGGACGCCCGCCCGCCGTGCGTACACCCCGCGCGGGACCGTCCTGGTCACCGGCGGCACCGGCGCCCTCGGCGCGCACGTCGCCCGCTGGCTCGCCACCGCCGGCGCCGCACACCTCGTCCTCACCGGACGGCGCGGGCCCGGTGCGCCCGGCGCCGACGCGCTGGCCGCCGAACTGCGCGCCCTCGGCGCCGAGGTGACCGTGGCCGCCTGCGACGTCTCCGACCGGGACGCGCTCGCCGCCCTCCTGGACGCCCACCCGCCCACCGCCGTCTTCCACACCGCCGGCGTCCCGCACTCCGAGGCGTTCCTCGACACCGGCACCGGCTCCTTCGCCGACGTGTACGCGGGCAAGGTCACCGGCGCCCGCCACCTGCACGAACTCACCCGCGCCCGGGGCCTGGAGCTCGACGCGTTCGTGCTCTACGCCTCCGGCGCCGGGGTCTGGGGCAGCGGCGGCCAGAGCGCCTACGGGGCCGCCAACGCCGCCCTGGACGCCCTCGCCGCACAGCGCAGCGCCGAGGGCCTGCCCGCCACCTCCGTCGCCTGGGGCCTGTGGGGCGGCGGCGGAATGGGCGAGGGCGCCGGAGAGGAGTTCCTCAGCAGCCGGGGCCTGCGCCCCATGGACCCCGCGCAGGCCGTGGCGGCCCTCGGCCGGGCCCTCGACCGCGAGGACGTGTGCGTGGCCCTCGCCGACATGGACTGGCCCCTGTTCGCCAAGGGGTTCACCACCTTCCGGCCCAGCCCGCTCATCGGCGGACTGCCCGGCGTGCGCGAGGCCGTCGGCGGTGCCTCCGACGGCGGCGCCGAGCCGGCCGGCGACGGCCTGCCCGGGCTGCTCGCGGCCGCCGGGCCCGCCGAGCGGTACGAGATCGTCCTCGACGGGGTGCGCCGCGCCGTCGCGGCCGTACTCGGGTACGCCGGGCCGGAGGACGTCGACCCCGAAGGGGCCTTCCGGGACATCGGGTTCAGCTCCCTCACGGCCGGTGAGCTGGCGCAGCGGCTCAGCGCCGCCGCGGGCCGCAAGCTGCCCCCGACGCTGGTCTTCGACCACCCGACGCCCGCCGCGGTCGCCGGACACCTGCTCGAACTCCTCGCACCGGGCCTCCCGGGACACGGATCCGGAGACGACCCCGAGGAGGCGCGGATCCGGGCCGCCCTGGCGGCCGTACCGCTCGCCGTGCTGCGGGAGTCGGGCCTGCTGGACACCCTCCTCGCCCTCGCGGCGCCGCCCGAGCGGGGCTCAGGCGGCGGCACGTTCGATGGGGCCCGGGGCGGATCCGGCGCCGGCGGCCCGGACGTCCCCGGCCCGGCCGGGGCGGTCGACGACCTCGACGGCATCGACGACCTCGACGAGGACGCGCTGATCGCCCTGGCCCTGCGGGAATCCGCCGCCTGACCTCCCCCCGGCCCCGCCCGGACCGTCCGCCCGCCGTAGTGCCGTACCGCCGTACCCAGAGAGGGACCACCGATGGCCATGTCCTCCGAAAAGCTCATGGAGGCGCTCCGCACCTCGCTGAAGGAGAGCGAGCGCCTCCGCAGGCTCAACCGGGAGCTGGCCGCGGCCGCGCACGAGCCCGTCGCGGTGGTCGGCATGGCCTGCCGCTACCCCGGCGCCGACTCGCCCGAGGAGCTCTGGGACCTCGTCGCCTCCGGACGGGACGCCACCGGGCCCTTCCCCCGCGACCGGGGCTGGGACCTGGCCGGGCTCTACGACCCCGACCCCGAATCGCAGGGCACCACCTACTGCGACCGGGGCGGGTTCCTCGCGGGCGCGGCCGACTTCGACGCCGCGTTCTTCGGGATCTCCCCGCGCGAGGCCGTCGTCATGGATCCCCAGCAGCGGCTGCTGCTGGAGACCTCCTGGGAGGCCCTGGAACGCGCCGGCATCGACCCGCGCTCCCTGCGCGGCAGCGGGACGGGCGTGTACGTGGGCGCCGCCCACGGGTCGTACGCGACCGACCCGGACACCGTCCCCGAGGGCTCCGAGGGCTACCTCCTGACGGGCAGCGCCGACGCCGTGATGTCCGGCCGGATCTCGTACGCCCTCGGCCTCGAAGGGCCCTCCATGACGGTGGAGACGGCCTGTTCCTCCTCACTCGTCGCCCTGCACCTCGCGGTGGCGGCGCTGCGGCGCGGCGAGAGCGGCCTCGCCCTCGCGGGTGGTGTCGCCGTCATGCCGGACGCGGCCGCGTTCGTCGAGTTCTCGCGGCAGAAGGGGCTGGCCGCCGACGGCCGCTGCAAGGCCTTCTCCGCCGACGCGGACGGCACCGGCTGGGCCGAGGGCGTCGGCGTCCTCGTCCTGGAGCGGCTCTCCGACGCCGTCCGCGCGGGGCGGCGGATCCTCGCGGTGATCCGCGGCTCGGCGGTCAACCAGGACGGCGCCAGCAACGGCCTCACCGCCCCCAACGGGCCCTCGCAGCAGCGCGTCATCCGCCGGGCCCTCGCCGACGCCGGCCTGGAACCGCAGGACGTCGACGCCGTCGAGGCGCACGGCACGGGCACCCGGCTCGGCGACCCGATCGAGGCGCAGGCCCTCCTGGCCGTCTACGGCACGGACCGGGCGGCGGACCGCCCGCTGCGGCTCGGCTCCCTCAAGTCGAACATCGGGCACGCCCAGGCGGCCGCCGGGGTGGGCGGGGTCATCAAGACCATCCAGGCCATGCGGCACGGCCTGCTGCCCAAGACCCTGCACGCCGACCGCCCCACCCCGCACGTCGACTGGTCCTCGGGCGGCGTCCGGCTGCTCACCGCCCCGGTCCAGTGGCCGGCGGGCCCGCGCCCCCGCCGGGCGGCCGTCTCCGCGTTCGGCGTCGCCGGGACGAACGCCCACCTCATCCTGGAGGAGGCCCCCCGCCCCCCGGCCCCCGCCCCGGCCCCGGCCCCCGCCCCGGCCGCGGACGCGAACACCGATCCGGCCGCGGCCGTGGACGCCGCTCCCGCTTCGGGCGGGTCCGCCACCGGGGCCGCCGTCGTGCCGTGGTTCGTCTCCGGGCGGTCCGAGGACGCGCTGATCGCCCAGGCGCGGCGGCTGCGGGAGCACCTCGCCGGCGCCGCGCCCGACGCCCTCGGCATCGGGTACGCGCTCGCCGCGACCCGCACCGCCTTCGAGCACCGGGCCGTCGTCCTCGGCACCACGTACGCCGAGCTCGCCCGGGGCCTCGACGCGCTCGCCGACGGGACACCCTCCGCGGCGGTGGTACGGGGCGTGCGGCGCCGGGACGCGAAGACCGCGTTCCTGTTCACCGGGCAGGGCAGCCAGCGCCCCGGCATGGCCCGCGGACTGAGCGCCGCGCACCCGGTGTTCGCCGCCGCGCTGGACGCCGTCGTCGAACGCCTCGACCCCCACCTGGACCGGCCCCTCGCCGCCGTCCTCGACGCCGCGCCCGGCAGCCCGGAGGAGGAGCTGCTGCACCGCACCCAGTACGCGCAGGCCGCCCTGTTCGCGGTGGAGGTGGCGCTGTTCCGGCTGCTGGAGCACTGGGGCATGCGGCCCGACGTCCTCCTCGGGCACTCCGTCGGGGGGATCGCCGCCGCCCACGCGGCCGGCGTGCTCGACCTCGACGACGCCTGCGCCCTCGTCGCCGCCCGGGGCCGGCTGATGCAGGCCCTGCCGGCCGGCGGCGCGATGCTCTCCGTACGGGCCGGCGAGGACGAGGTGCGGGCGCTGCTCGCCGGGCACCCCGGCGCCGATGTCGCCGCCGTCAACGGACCGCGCGCCGTGGTCGTCTCGGGCACCGAGGAGGCCGTCGCGGCGATCGGCGCCCGGCTGGCGGAACAGGGCCGCAAGACCAGGCGGCTCACCGTCAGCCACGCCTTTCACTCCCCGCTCATGGAACCGATGCTGGAGGAGTTCCGCGCCCTCGCCGACCGGCTCACCTACCGCGCCCCGCGCATCCCCGTCGTCTCCGACGTCACGGGGCTGCGCGCCGCCGGCGACGACCTGCGCACCGGCGCCTACTGGGCCGCGCACGTCCGCTCGACGGTCCGCTTCGCCGACGGCGTGCGGACCGCCCGCGACCTGGGGGCCGTCACCTTCGTCGAACTCGGGCCCGACGCCGTCCTGTCCGCCATGGCGGAGGAGGTCCTGGCCTCCGACGCGCACGTGGCCGTCCCGGTCCTGCGCCGGGGCCGGCCCGAGGCCGAGACCCTGCTGAAGGCCGTGGCCGTGGCCGCCGCCCGCGGCGCCGCACTGGACCGCGCCCGCCTTTTCGACGACGCCCCGGGCGCCCACCCGGCCCCCCTGCCCGTCTACGCCTGGCAGCACCGCCGCTTCTGGATCGCCCCGACCCCCCGCACCCGGCCGACCGGGCCGACGATCCCGGGCCTTCCCGCGGTCCCGGCGGGCACGGGGGTTCCGGCGGCCCCGGGAAGCCTGCGCCACCGCGTCGTCTGGCAGCCGCTGCCGGCGGCGGACGGGGCGCGGCTCACCGGGAGCTGGCTGCTGGTCGAGTCCGCCCAGGACCTCACCTCCGGCGACGGCGACGCCGCCGAGCGCGCCCTGACCGCGCTCGGCGCGGACGTCCGCCGGGTGGCCGTCGACGCCGACACCGCCGACCGCACGACGCTGGCCGCGCTGCTGGACGCCGCCGGCGCCGGCACCCTCACCGGAGTCCTCTCCCTCCTCGGGGCCGACGAACGGGAGGGACCGGACCGCGGCTCGGTCCCGGCCGGGGTCCGGGCCACGCTCGCCCTCGTCCAGGCCCTGGAGGAGCGGGCCGTCCCCGCACGCCTCTGGTGCGCGACCCGCGGAGCCGTCGCCACGGCCACCGGCGAGCGGCCCCGGCCGGCGGGCGCCCAGCTGTGGGGCCTCGGCAGGGTCGCGGCCCTCGAACTCCCCGCCCGCTGGGGCGGCCTGGTCGACCTGCCCGAGACTCCGGACGCCGCGTCCTGGACCCTCCTCGCCGCCTCGCTCGGCGGCCCCGAGGACCAGGTGGCCGTACGCCACGGCCGTACGCACGGCCGCCGCCTCGAACCGTCCCCCGCACCGCCGGCACCCGGCTCCGGGGCCGGGTACCGGCCCCGGGGGACCGTGCTGGTCACCGGGGGGACCGGGGCCCTCGGGGGGCACCTCGCGCGGCGGCTCGCCGCGGAGGGGGCCGCGCACCTGCTGCTCGTCGGGCGGCGTGGCCGGCAGGCGCCCGGGGCGGAGGCGCTGGAGGGCGAACTGCTCGCGCTGGGCGCCAAGGTGACCTTCGCCGCCTGCGACCTCGCGGACCGGGAGGCGGTCGCCGCCCTGCTCGCGGAGGTCCCCGCCGACGCCCCGCTCACCGCCGTCTTCCACGCGGCGGGCATCCCCCAGGTCGGCCCGCTGACCGGGGCCGGTCCCGACACCTTCGCCGAGGTCTACGCCGGCAAGCTGACCGGCGCCCGCCACCTGGACGAACTCACCCGGCCCCTCGCCCTCGACGCGTTCGCCCTCTACTCCTCGGGCGCGGGCGTCTGGGGCAGCGCCGGCCAGTGCGCGTACGCCGCCGCCAACGCCGGCCTCGACGCGCTGGCCCTGTGCCGCCACGCCGACGGCCTGCCCGCGACCTCCGTGGCGTGGGGCCTGTGGGGCGGGGACGGCATGGGCGAGGGGGAGGGCGGCGCGTACCTGCTGCGCAGGGGCGTCCGCCCGATGGCCCCGGAGGCCGCCCTGGACGAACTCTTCGCCGCCGTCGCCGACGGCACCCCCACGCTGACGGTCACCGACACGGACTGGCCCCGCTTCGCGGACTCCTTCACCTCCTACCGGCCCAGCCCCCTCCTCACCCCCCTCCTCCCCCCGGCCGGCACCCCGGCCGGCACCCCCGCCCCCGGCGGCGCGGCCGCCGGCCCGGACGGCCTCGGCCGGCGGCTGGCCGGGATGGGGCCGCAGGCCCGGCGGGAGGCGCTGCTCGCGCTGGTGCGGACGGAGGCCGCCACCGTGCTCGGGTACGGGCACGGCGACGAGGTCGAGCCGGACGCCCGCTTCCTGCTCATCGGCTTCGACTCGCTGGCCGTCACCCAGCTGCGCCGCCGCCTCACCGCCGCCACCGGGCTCGAACCGGCCCCCGAGGCCCTGTTCGACCACGACACCCCCGCCGCCCTCGCCGACCACCTCCTGGAGCTCCTCCAGGACCCCGGACACCTCCCCGGTCCGGCCGGATCCGCCGCACCGGCCGGAGACCGCCGGACCGGCGGCGGCACCCTCACCGCCCTGTACCGCGCCGCCGTGGAGGAGGGCCGCGTCGACCGTGCGGTCGACGCCCTGGCGGCCGTCGCAGCCCTCCGCCCCGTCTTCACCGCCGACCGCCCCCACCCCCTTCCCCCGGTCCACCTCGCCCAGGCAGCGCCGGCCGGCCGGGCCGCACCGGACGCCCCGCTCCTGCTCATCGGCGTCGCCGGAACCGCCGCCGTGTCCGGCCCCCTGGAGTTCTCCGCCCTGGCCGGCGCCCTCGCCGGACGCCGGGACGTCGTCGCCCTCGCCCAGCCCGGGTTCCGGGACGGGGAGCCGCTGCCGGACTCGCTGGAGGCCCTCTGCGCCGCGCACGCCGCCGCCGTCGAGCGGCTCGCGCAGGGCCGCCCGTACGCCCTGATCGGACACTCCGCCGGCGCCAACGCCGCCCACGCCCTCACCCGTCACCTGGAACGGCACGGCACCGGCCCCGCCGCCCTGGTCCTCGCCGACATCTACACCCCCAGCGCGCCCGGAGCCATGGGCGTCTGGCGGGATGTCATGCTGCGCTGGGCGATGGACCGCTCGCCCGTACCCCTCGACGACACCCGGCTCACCGCCATGGGTGCCTATCACCGACTCCTCCTCGACTGGACACCGGAGCCCACCCGCGCCCCGGTCCTGCACCTGCGCGCCGGAGAACCCATGGCCGCGTGGACCGACCCCCGCGAGGACTGGCGATCCGTCTGGGACGCCGCCCACACCGTCACCGACGTCCCGGGCAACCACTTCACGATGATGACCGAGCACGCCCCGGCCGCGGCCCGCGCCGTCGACGCCTGGCTGGACGCACTGCCCGGCTGCAACCGATGACGAGGAGAAACATGACCTCCGAGCTGCTGACCGAGGACCGCGGACGGGACATCGCCCGCCGGGCCCGCAGGAACCAACTCACCCGCGCCGCCCAGTGGTTCGCCGGCATCGAAGCCGACCCGTACGGCCTGGTCCTGCGCGCCGGCACCGGAGAGCCGACCGCCGCCGAGGAGGCCGTCCGCGCCCTCGGCCCGCTCCACCACAGCACCCTGCTGGACACCTGGGTCACCGCCGACCGGGCCGTCGCCCAGGAGGTCGTCGACCACCCCGCCTTCGACGGTCCCGGCCCCGCCGCCGACACCCCCGGCGGGGACCCGCTCCCCTTCCGCAGCGCCGTCCTCACCCTCGACCGCGCCTCCGCCGCGCCGCTCGCCGCGCTCACCGCCTTCGGCGGCGGTCTGCTGTGGGCGGACGACGCCGAGTCCGTGGAGAAGCGGACCGCCACGTGGGCCCGTACGCTCCTGGCCGCGCTCGGCGACCGCTTCGACCTCGCCGAGGACTTCGCCCGCCGGCTCACCGGCCCCGTCCTCGCCGAACAGCTCGGCCTGCCCGAGGCCGCCCACGAGCGGTTCTCCCGCCTCCTGCCCGACTGCCGCCACGCCCTGGACGGCCTGCTGTGCCCGCAGACCCACGCCACGGCGCTGGCCGCCGAGGCCGCCGAGACGGCCATGGTCGACCTGCTGACCGACGCCCTGTACGAGTCCACCGCCGACACCGTCCGCGCCGCGAAGATCATGGCCCTCAGCGCGGCCGAGCCCACCGCCGTCCTCATCGCCAACGCCGTCCGCCTGCTGCTCGACGAACCCGGCGGCTGGCAGCGGCTGGCCGAGGACCCCGACCTGGCCGGGGAGGTCGTCGAGCACACCCTGCGCACGGCGCCCCCCGTCCGGCTGGAGTCCCGCGTCGTGCGCACCGCCGTCACCCTCGCCGGCACCGAACTCCCCGTCGGCGCCCGCGTCACCCTCCTCGTCGCCGCCGTCAACCGCGACCCGCGGGCCGCGGCCGACGCCCCGCCCTTCGGGCTCTCGCCCGACCTGCACTTCGGGCTGTCCGCGCACCTCGTCAAGGCCGTCGCGCGCGCCGCGCTGCGCACCCTCGCCGAGACCCTCCCGGCCCTGCGCGCCGACGGCGACCCGGTGACCCGGCTGCGCTCGCCCGTCCTGCGGGCCCCGGCGCGCCAGCCGGTCACCGCCGGCCGCGCCCGCCCCTGAACCCGGCCCACGTTCCTCCCCGAACCCCGCCCCGACCCGCCCCGACCGTAGGGAGAGCGGATGCCATGCGCGTCCTGATCACGTGCTTCGCGCACAACACGCACTACTACAACCTGGTGCCGCTGGCCTGGGCGCTGCGCGCCGCCGGGCACGAGGTACGGGTGGCCAGCCAGCCCGCGCTCACCGACGTGATCAACGGGTCGGGGCTGACGGCCGCGCCCGTCGGCGACCTCGACTCCATCGTGGAGCTGATGACGCAGATCGGCGGCGATCCCACCCCCTACCAGCAGGGCCTGGACTTCGCGCAGACCCGTGGCGGCCCGCTGGGCTGGGAACACGCCCTCGGACAGCAGACCATGATGACGGCCATGTCGTTCGCGCCGCTGAACGGCGACACGACCATCGACGACACCGTCGCGCTGGCCCGGGCCTGGCGGCCCGACCTGGTGCTGTGGGAACCCTTCACCTACGCCGGCCCGATCGCCGCGCACGTCGTCGGCGCGGCCCACGCCCGGCTGCTGTGGGGCCCCGACGTCATCCTGAACGCCCGCCGCCAGTTCCTCGCCCTGCGCGCCCTCCAGCCCGAGGAGTGCCGCGAGGACCCGATGGCCGACTGGCTCACCTGGACCCTGAGCCGCTTCGGCGTCACCCCCGACGCCGCCGCCGTCGAGGAGCTCGTCGGGGGCATGTGGAGCATCGACCCCGCCCCCGAGGCCCTGCGCATACCGGTGCCCGGCGAGGTGCTGCCGATGCGCTTCGTCCCGTACAACGGGCCCTCGGTCGTCCCCGACTGGCTGTACGAGCCGCCCGCCCGGCCCCGGGTCTGCGTCACCCTCGGGGTGTCGGCCCGCGAGACGTACGGGCGGGACGCCGTCCCCTTCGAGGAGCTCCTGCACGCCCTCGGCGACGTCGACGCCGAGATCGTCGCGACCCTCGACGCCGGCCAGCTCCAGGACCGCGCGGCCCTCCCCGGCAACATCCGGGCCGTGGACTTCGTCCCCATGGACGCCCTGCTGCCCACCTGCGCGGCCATCGTCCACCACGGCGGCGCCGGCACCGGCTACACCGCCACCGTGCACGGGGTGCCGCAGGTCATCGTCGGCTCCCTGTGGGACGCCCCGCTCAAGGCCGAACTGCACGCCGGAGCGGGCGCGGGCATCGACCTGCCCCCGGCGAAGCTGGACGCGGCCACCCTCCGCGAGGCCGTCGTACGGGCCCTCACCGACCCCTCGCTCGCGGCCGGGGCCCGCCGGCTGCGCGAGGAAGCCCTCGCGCAGCCGACGCCCGCCGCACTCGTACCGACCCTGGAACGGCTGGCGGCGGAGCACCGCGCCGGCCGCCCGGGTTCCGCCCACCCCGGCCAAGGAGACCCCTCGTGACCACCGCCTACGCGGGCGGCATCGCCCGCCTCTACGACCTCGTCCACCAGGGCAAGGGCAAGGACTACGCCCGCGAGGCCGCCGACCTCGCCGCGCTGATCGGCTCCCGGGTGCCGGGCGCGCACAGCGTCCTGGACGTGGCCTGCGGCACAGGCCTCCACCTGGAGCACCTGGCCCGCCTCTTCGCGTCCGTCGAGGGGGTCGAGATCTCCCCGGACATGCGCGAGCTGGCGGTCCGCCGCAACCCGGACGTGCCCGTGCACCTCGGAGACATGCGCGATTTCGCGCTCGGCACCACCCACTCCGCCGTCACCTGCATGTTCAGCTCCATCGGCCACATGCGCGACCAGGCCGAACTCGACGCGGCGCTCGCCCGGTTCGCCGCCCACCTCGACCCGGCGGGCGGAGTGGTCGTGGTGGAGCCGTGGTGGTTCCCGGAGACCTTCACCCCCGGGTACGTCGGGGCGTCGATCACCGAGGCGGAGGGCAGGACCATCTCACGCGTCTCGCACTCGCGGCTGGAGGACGACGCCACCCGCATCGACGTCCACTACCTGATCGCCGCACCGGGCGAGGAGATCGCGCACCTCGCGGAGAGCCACCGCATCACCCTCTTCGAGCGGGCGGCGTACGAGCGGGCGTTCGTCCGGGCGGGCCTGGAGGTGGAGTTCCTGGAGGGCGGGCCGTCGGGCCGCGGCCTGTTCGTCGGCGTGCCCGCCTGAGCCATCGATCGCCTGGGGTTCCGGCCGGGCCCCGGCAGAGGTCTGGACCAGGACCACTCGTGTACCGCCGGACTCCGGGCCCTTCCCGGGCCGCCCGCCGGCCGCTCCGGGGCTCCTTCCGGACCCCGGCCGGGGCCGCGCCGGGCCCCTGGCGTTGCCGGGGCAAACGGTCCAGCGTAGGCCGCGGCGCGGGCCCGGGCCAGGTGGCGCGGGCACCCCGGGGGCCCCGTCCCGGAGCCCCCGGCGGTGGCCGGATCACCGCGATACCACATGTATGCAGGCCATAAAGGTCGGTTGACGCTCCTTATAACCGGACGTTACTTTCCCCGCCATCGACGGATCCGGCCGATCGGGGGCAACAGTGACCGGGGAGGACTCCCACACCGACGACGGCGCACTTCGCGTGCTCGAACTCCTGGCGGGCGAGGCACCGGCCCGCGCCTACGACCAACTCGTCGCCCGCGCCCGCACCGCGGGCCCCGCACCACACCTCGAACGGCTGGAGCGCGCCAGGGGCCTCGCCCTGGAGGTCACCGCCCACTTCGAACGGCGCAGCCGGCGCGAGGCCGAACTCGCCGCGCTCGTCGACGCCGCCCGAGACCTGACCCGCCCCGGCAGCCTCGACGCGACCCTGCGCCTGGTCACCCGCCGGGCCCGGCTCATGACCACCATGGACCTGGCGGCCGCCGTCCTCCTCGACGAGGACGGAGCCGCCACCCTCACCACCGCCGACGGCGCCGTCAGCGCCCTCACCGTCGGCTACCGCATCCCCGCCGGCGCGCTGCCCGCGGCGGCCGGGCCCGGGGAGCGGCCCGCCCCCTTCTGGACCGCCGACCACCTCGCCGACGACCGCACCACCCACGCCACCGCCCTGGACGAGGTGCTGCACGCCGAATCCCTCCAGGCGGTGCTCGGCGTCCCGCTGTGCGCGGACGACCGGCACATCGGCTACCTGTACGTGGCCGCGCGCGGCATCCACCACTTCACCCCCGACGAGGTCGCGCTGATGCGCTCCCTCGCCGATCTCGCCGCCACGGCCATCCAGAGCGCCCGCCTGCTGGAGGGCGTCCACACCGCCAACGCCGAACTGGCGCAGGCCGGTTCACGCGTCCGGGCCTCCCTCGGCGACGCCCTGCGCGCGGGCAGCGTCCAGGACGAGCTCGTCCAGCTCGTCCTCGACGGCGTGGGCCTCGACGCCCTCCTCACCCGGGCCGCCGCCGAACTCGGCGGCAGCCTCGCCGTGCGCGGCGCGGCCGGCGAACGGCTCGCCGAACGCGGACGGATGCCCCGCCCCGACCCCGGGGAGCTGGACCGCGTACGGCTCAACGCGGCCGCCACCGGCGTGGCCTGCCCGCTGTCCGACGGCACCTGGGTGCTCCCGCTGTCGGTGCGCTCGGAGGAGATCGGCTGCCTCCTGTTCCACCCGGACGCCGACGCAGGACCGCCGGGCGAGCGGGTCCTGCTCTCCTACGCCCGTACCGTCGCCCTGCTGCTCGTCGTCCAGCGCTCCAGCGCCGTCGAAGGGCGGGTGCGCGACGACCTGCTCGCCGACCTCACCACCTGGGAGGCCCCGGCCGAGCGGCTGGTGGAACGGGCCCGCGCCCTCGCCGCCGTGCTCCAGCGCCCGTACGTGCTGGTCGTCGCCGATGCACACAGTCCGGCGGCCGGCCTCGTCGAGAGCTGGGCCGCCGCCTACGCCCGCCGCCACCGGGGCATGAAGACCCTCCAGGGCGACCGGCTCGTCCTGCTGCTGCCCGGAGAGGACGCGGCCGGTGCGGCCGCGCGGGTGCGCGCCGACCTCGCCACCGCCACCGGCGCCCCGGTGACGGCCGGCGCCTGCGGGCCCGCGCGGGGCGCCGAGGCCGTCCACCCCTCCTACCGGCAGGCCCTGCGCTGCCTGGAGGCGCTCACCGCCCTCGGCGCCACCGGCCGCTCCGCCGACGACCGCGACCTCGGCTTCCTCGGCATGCTGCTCTCCGACGACCACGACGTCCCCGGGTTCGTCGAACGCACCCTGGGCCCGCTGCTGGAGCACGACGCGGAACGTTTCGGCAACCTGGTGGAGACCCTCGACGGCTGGTTCAGCGCCGCCGGCAGCCCCACCCGGGCCGCCGAGATCCTCTACGTGCACCCCAACACGGTCTCCCGCCGCCTGGAACGCATCACCCAGCTGCTCGGCCGGGACTGGCAGCACCCCGACCAGGCGCTGGAACTTCAGCTCGCGCTGCGGCTGCACCGGGCGCGCGCCGCACTCGACCCCGCACCCGCCGTCCCCCCGTCAGCGGGATCGACGTGACCGACGCGACGGGGCCCCGGTGCGCGCCCGCCTCCAGCAGCCGTGAGGCGTGCGCCAGCGACACGAGCGTGGCGTGCCGGTGCCAGCCCTTGTAGGACCGCCCCTCGAAGTCCAGTGCGCCGACCGGGAGGCTGGTGTCGCGGAAGTCGGCGTCGGCCCGCCCGATCAGGCCGCCCAGCCCCAGCAGCGTGCCCCGGCCGGCGCCCGTCAGACTGGTCAGCCACAGCTCCGACACCTCCCGGGAGGTCGGCGACCACACCCCGACCAGCGTCAGCGGCACCGCTGCCGGACCGCCCGGCAGCCGCACCGGCAGCAGCCCCACCAGCGAGGTCTGCGTCCGCCCCGGCCGGGCCGGGTCCGGCCACTGCACCGGCCGCCGCTGCGGCCGCGCCAGCTCCGCCAGCCCGCCCGCCGACCCCGCCACGGCCCGGCTGCGCCCGGCCGACAGGTTCGGTGCGAGCAGGCCCGTACCGGTCCCGATCCGTATCAGGAACGGCAGGCCGGCCCGCGCGAACGCCTCCACCAGCGGCAGCACGGCCTCCTCCCGGGCGTCGGCCACCACCGGCAGCGCCGCCCCGGTCCAGCCGGCCGCCTCCACCACCATGTCCACGGCCAGCGCCTCCGGCGCGGCCGCGGCCCCCGCGTCCACCGAGTCGTCGGGGATCGCCGCCCGGCGGCGCAATTCCGTGTCGTCGAGCCAGTCCCCGCTCAGCGACAGCCGCCAGTTCACCGGGGCCGCCGCCGCGCCCGAGGCCAGCCACAGCCCGTACCCGTGCTGGCTGTTGACGACCTGCCCCAGCTGCGGGACGAACCTGCGCCCCACCCCCACCGAGTGCCGGCCCGTCTTCGGGATCACCAGCGGGCGCACCACCCAGGCACGCGGCGCCAGCAGCCGCTCCAGACCGGCCGCCAGCTCCGCCCGCAGCGGGGACCAGTCCCAGGTCGAGGAGCTGATGAAGTGGTGCAGGCTCTGCTCCGCGGCCCGCTCACCCGTGCTCACGGCCAGGTTGCGCATCGTCTTGCGGCCGGGCGTGTCCAGCAGGGCCCGTACGTACAGCTCGCCCTTGTGCCGCTGGTCGCGGCGGCGCAGCGAACCCAGCACCGACGTGCGCAGGGCGCGGACCTCCGAGGCGGGGACACGGGACAGGCTCTCGGCTTCCGGGGCCGGGCGAACGGTTCGCATGACGCTCCTCGGGGTCGGGCACCCCGAGGCAGCCGGCCGGGGCGGTTCGCGGTGTCGTGGTCGTGGGATCCCCTCCACCCTGTCCGCCCGGCGGCGCCCGGCCCAGGTAGGCCGGATACACACTTACCGACCGGTCACCCCGCTCGCCCGGCCCCGCTCCGCACCGCCCTCCGGGCCCGCCGCGCGTGGTGGCCGGGCCACCACCCGGGACCCGCCCCGGGGGCCCGCGCACCCGCTCCGGGCCCTCCCCGCCAGCCGCCGGCCACCGCGCCACCGCCCAACGTCCCAGTTCCCGCGCGGTGTTCGGGCCCCAGGGCGCGGTCCCGCGAAGAGTGTGGCCGGGCGACCTCCTCCCCGGCCCCGATCTGCGGAAGCGTGGACGTACGCATACCCCGGCGCCCCTCCGGGGCCGCCGCACCCCCGCGCGCCGCCGCCGGCCGCCCGGCCGCCGCACGCCGTACCGCCGAAAGACTCAGGAGACCCCCCATGCCGTCCCGCAGGTCAGGGGAGCGAACACCCCTCCGCCGCACCCTCCGCATACGCGGGCGGTGGCGCCCCGGCCCCCGCGCCACACGCCTCCTCGCCGCCTCGGCGGCCCTCCTGTGCACGGGCGGCCTGCTCACCGCCGCCCCCGCCGGTGCCACCGAGGACCGCACCGAGGGCACGGCCCGCGTCCGCGGCCTCGTCGCCCGGATGACCCTCGACGAGAAGCTGTCCTTCGTCCACTGGACGGCCGGCCCCACTGGCGGGCCCCTCGCCCGGGGCGTCGGCTACCTCCCCGGCGTGCCCCGCCTGGGCGTACCCCCGCTCCAGGCCTCCGACGGGCCGGCCGGCGTCCGCCTCAACGGCGTCCGCGCCACCGCCCTGCCCACCCCCACGGCGCTCGCCGCGACCTTCGACGACTCCCTCGCCACCGCCTACGGCAAGGTCCTCGGCCACGAGGGCCGGGCCCTCGGCCAGGACGTCGTCCTCGGCCCCATGGTCAACACCATCCGGGTGCCGTACGGCGGCCGCAACTTCGAGACCTTCAGTGAAGACCCGCTGGTCGGCTCGCGCACCGCCGCCGCCCAGATCAAGGGCACCCAGAGCCAGGGCCTGATGGCCACGGTCAAGCACTTCGCCGGCAACAACCAGGAGACCGACCGCTTCACCGTCGACGCCGCCATCGACGAGCAGACCCTCCAGGAGGTCGAACTCCCCGCCTTCCGCAGCGCCGTCGACGCCGGCGCGGCCGCCGTCATGTGCGCCTACAACGGGGTCAACGGCACCCACTCCTGCGGCAACGACCAGCTGCTCCAGAAGGTCCTGCGCGATCAGTGGGGCTTCCGGGGCTGGGTGATGTCCGACTGGCTCGCCACCCACGCCACCGCCGACCTCACCAAGGGCCTCGACCAGGAACTCGGCCTGGAGATGGGCAAGCCCACCGACCCCGTCCCGGACTCCAAGTACCTCGGCTCCTCCCTGCGCAAGGCCCTCGCCGACGGCACCGTCCCGCAGGCCGCCCTGGACCGCTCGGTGATCCGCATCGTCGGCCAGATGGAGCGCTTCGGCCTCCTCGACGCCCCCGCGGCCCCGCGGCCCGCACGCGACGCCCAGGCCGGCCGCGCCACCGCCCGCGCCGTCGCCGAGAACGGCGCCGTCCTGCTGCGCAACACCGCGCCCGCCGGCGGCCGCCCGGCCCTGCCGCTCACCGGCGCGGCCGGTACCGACCTCGCCGTCATCGGCGACAGCGCCCTGCGCCCCAAGGTCTCCGGCCTCGGCAGCGCCCACGTCGTCCCCGACGCCGCCAAGGCCCCGCTGGACGCCCTGCGCGAGCGGGCCGGCTCCGGCGCCACCGTCCGCTACGAGCCCGGCGTCGACCGGCTCGGCGGCCCGCTCCCCGCGGAGAACCTCAGCCCCGCCTTCACCGGCGGCAAACAGCTCGACCCCGGCGGCGACCGCGCCTTCTACGACGGCACCCTGACCGTCCCCGCCGACGGCGACTACCGCATCGGCGTCCGCGTCGACGGCGGCCTCGCCGTCCTGCAGATCGAAGGACAGGAACCGGTCTACGCCGCCGACTCCTTCAGCGAGACCACCAGCGTCGTCCTCCGCCTCACCAAGGGCACCCACAAGCTGTCCATGAGCGGCTGGGCCTGGCCCGACCGCCCGCTGTCCGTCGACCTCACCTGGGTCACCCCGCAGCAGGCCGCGCAGAAGCTCGAACGCGCCGTCGCCGCCGCCCGCACCGCCAAGACGGCAGTCGTCTTCGCCCAGGACGAGGGCTCCGAGGGCTACGACCGGCCCTCGCTCTCCCTGCCCGACGGCCAGGACGCCCTGATCTCCGCCGTCGCCCGCGCCAACCCCCACACCGTCGTCGTCCTCAACACCGGCTCCTCCGTGCTGATGCCGTGGCTCGCCGACACCGCCGCCGTGCTCGACATGTGGTACCCCGGCCAGGAGGGCGCCCAGGCCACCGCCGCCCTGCTGTACGGGGACGCCAACCCCAGCGGCCGGCTCACCCAGACCTTCCCCGCCTCCGAGGACGCCCACCCCGTCGCCGGGAACCCCAGGCGGTTCCCCGGGGTCGACGGCAAGCAGGAGTACAGCGAGGGCATCCACTCCGGCTACCGCTGGTACGACAAGCAGGGCGTCACCCCCCTCTTCCCGTTCGGCCACGGCCTGTCGTACACCACGTTCGACTACCGGGACCTGGCCGTGGAGCGCACCGCCGCCGGGGCGAGCGTCCGCGTGACCGTCCGCAACAGCGGGTCCGTCGCCGGCAAGGAGACCGTCCAGGTCTACCTCGGCCCCAGCCCCCTCGTCTCCGCGCCGCAGGCCGTCAAGAAGCTCGCCGGCTACACCAAGGTCTCCCTCGAACCCGGCGAGGAGAAGCGCGTCACCGTCCCGGTCGACGCCCGCCAGCTCCAGTACTGGGACACCGGGCGCCACGCCTGGACCGACGCCCCCGGCCCGCGCGCCGTGAGCGTCGGCTCCTCCGCGGCGGACATACGCCTCACGTCCCGCCTGAACCAGTGACCGACTCCCACCCACCCCTTCCGATTGGATGCGCATGACCGCGAACGAACAGCCCGCGACCACCCCCTCGACCCGCCCGATCGGCACGGCCGAGGCCATCGACGCGCGGGAGGAGACGGGCCTGCGCCACGTCGCCTCCCTCTCCACCGAACTCCGCGACGTCGTCGAGGTCGAGCAGCGCCAGGTCCGCCTGGAGCGCGTGGTGCTGGTCGGCGTCTGGACCTCCGGCACGGTCGCGGAGGCCGAGAGCTCCCTCGCCGAGCTCGCCGCCCTCGCCGAGACGGCCGGCGCCCTGGTCCTCGACGGGGTGATCCAGCGCCGGGACAAGCCGGACCCGGCCACCTACATCGGCTCCGGCAAGGCGAAGGAACTGCGCGACCTCGTCATCGAGACGGGCGCCGACACGGTCGTCTGCGACGGCGAGCTGAGCCCCTCGCAGCTCGTCCGGCTGGAGGAGTTCGTCCAGGTCAAGGTCGTCGACCGGACCGCCCTGATCCTCGACATCTTCGCCCAGCGGGCCACCTCCCGCGAAGGCAAGGCCCAGGTGGCGCTCGCGCAGATGCAGTACATGCTGCCGCGCCTGCGCGGCTGGGGCGCCTCCCTGTCCCGGCAGATGGGCGGCGGCGGGGCCGGCGGTGGCGGCATGGCCACCCGCGGCCCCGGCGAGACGAAGATCGAGACCGACCGGCGGCGGCTGCGCGACAAGATGGCCAAGATGCGCCGGGACATCGACGAGATGAAGACCGCCCGCGACCTCAAGCGCCAGGAGCGCCGCCGCAACAAGGTCCCCTCGGTCGCCATCGCCGGCTACACCAACGCGGGCAAGTCCTCGCTCCTCAACCGGCTCACCGGCGCCGAGGTCCACGTCCAGAACGCCCTGTTCGCCACCCTGGACCCGACCGTCCGCCGCTCGGAGACCCCGGCGGGCCGCGCCTACACCCTGGCCGACACGGTGGGCTTCGTCCGCCACCTGCCGCACCAGCTCGTCGACGCGTTCCGCTCGACGCTGGAGGAGGTCGCCGAGGCGGACCTCATCCTCCACGTGGTCGACGGCTCGCACCCCGACCCGGAGGCCCAGATCGAGGCGGTCCGCGCGGTCGTCGGCGAGGTGGGTGGCGCGGGCGTCCCGGAGGTCGTCGTCGTCAACAAGGCCGACACCGCCAGCCCGGAGGCCCTGGCCCGCCTGCTGGAGGCGGAACCCGGCGCCATCGCCGTCTCGGCCCGCACGGGCGAGGGCATCGCCGCCCTGCTGGCCCGCATCGAGGCCGAACTCCCGCACCCCGAAACGGAGATCGAGGTCCTGATCCCCTACAGCGAGGGCCACCTGGTCGCCCGCGTCCACGCGAACGGCGAGATCCTCTCCGAACGCCACGGCGAAACGGGCACCCTCCTGAAGGCCAACGTCGACGCCGCCCTGGCGGCGGAACTCTCCCCCTACGCCGCCTGATTCCACCCTTCCCCCGCGCGCCATTCCCGCAGGAATTGCGCCATTCCCTCGGAAGAGGGTCGCCATACGTCCACTCGGATGTCACAATAAAAGTGCTCTAGAAAAAGCCCAGGAGGTAACCCATGACTGATAAGCCGGAAAACCACGCCGCCGAGGCCGAGGGCAAGGACAAGTTCCGCGAGGCTCTGGAGCGCAAGGCCCGTAACTCCCGCGCCCAGCAGGCCCACCACGAGGGCCGTCTGAAGATCAAGGGCTTCAACGGACCCAACGGCCAGAACCGGACCTTCCGCCGCAAGGCCGGCTGACGCTTTTCCACCCCGAACGCGCGGGCTGCCGCGACCCGGTCACCGGCCGGGTCGCGGCAGCCCTTTTTCTGTTCCCGCACACTCCGCTCGAATTTCGCTGGAGCGCGGCTCGGGAGACCATACAGCGCGGCCTCCGGGAGCGCATTCGAATTTCCGGGCCCGCATACCGGAAAAGCCCGGCGGTCCGGAAAAAGAAAACTGGCCCCTCGGTTTTCCCGCCCCGCGCGGTGCGGTCACACGCGCGCCGGCCGGGCGAAGGCGGCCAGGTCCTCGGCCAGTGCCGCGCTCACCGCCTCCCGGTGCGCGTTGAGGTAGAAGTGGCCGCCCGGGAAGGTGCGCAGGCGGAAGGCGCCGTCCGTGGTCCGCTCCCACGCCCCGGCCTCCTCGGCCGTCACCTGCGGGTCGGCGTCACCGGTCAGGACGCTGACGGGGCAGCGCAGCCGCGGCCCCTGACGCGGCGCGTACGTCTCCACCGCCGTGTAGTCGCCGCGCAGCACCGGCAGCACCATCGCGGCGATGTCCGGGTCGGCGAGGAGGGCGGCGCTGGTGCGGTCCAGCCGTACCACCTCCTCGATGATTCCGGCGTCGTCCCGCAGGTGGACGTCCTCGTGGCGGACCGTGGACGGGCCGCGCCGGCCCGACAGCACCAGACCGAGGACGCGCTCCCCGTCCGGGCCGTCCGCCAGCCGCCGCGCGGTCTCGTAGGCGAGGGTGGAACCCATGCTGTGGCCGAAGAAGACCAACGGGCCGTCGACGGCGGCGGACAGCACCCGCGCGATCTCGTCCGCGAGGGCGTGCAGGTCCGTGCGCACCGGCTCGGAGCGGCGGTCCTGGCGGCCCGGGTACTGCAGCGACAGCACCCGTACCCCGGGCGACAGGGCCTCGGAGAGCGGATGGAAGTAGGCGGCGGAACCACCCGCGTAGGGGAAGCAGACCAGGGTGGGCGCGCCGTCGGAGGCCGGGTGGTACTGCCTGAGCCACAGCTCGCGCAGGGCCTGGGGGTCCGCCATGGGGAGGTCCGTCCTCTCGTCGCGCGGGCGCGGCCCGCGCCGCACCCGTCGCTCCCACGGCACCAGCAGCCGCTCGCCGCCCGCTCGAAGACCGCTGGGGGAGCCCGGACCGGACCCGGCCGGGAGCCCGGCCCCGCCTCCGCCCCGCCTCCGCTCAGCCCCCGCCCTCGCGCGGCCGCAGGACGTCCCGCAGCACACCGCGCGTCAGGCCCCGCACGCGCCGTTCGCGCGGGTAGCCGATGGAGACCTCGTCGAAGCGCACCCCGTCGTGGTAGGTGGTCCGGGGGATGTGCAGGTGCCCGTAGACCACGGCCGCCGCCCGGTAGCGCAGGTGCCAGTCCGCCGTCAGGGTGGTCCCGCACCACTGCGCGAACTGCGGGTAGCGCAGGACGTCGGTGGGCTCCCGGACCAGCGGGTAGTGGTTGACCAGCACGGTCCCCAGGGCGGGGTCCACCTCGTCCAGGCGGGCCTCCGTCGCCGCCACCCGGGCCCGGCACCAGCTGTCCGCGTCCGGGTACGGGTCGGTGTGCAGCAGGAACTCGTCCGTGCACACCACCCCCGACTCGTGGGCGGCCGCCAGGGACTGTTCCTTCGTCAGCCCCGCGGCCCGGAACGAGTAGTCGTAGTGGACGAAGAGCGGGGCGACGGCCACCGGGCCGCCCTCCCCCTCCCACACCGGGTACGGATCCTCCGGGGTCAGCACGTCCAGGCCCCGGCACATCTCCACCAGGTACCGGTAACGCGCCTCCCCGCGCAGGGAGACCGCGTCGTCCCGGGGCGTCCACAGGTCGTGGTTGCCCGGGGTCCACACCACCCGCGCGAAACGCTCCCGCAGCAGGCCCAGCGCCCACTCGATCTCGGACGCCGTCTCGCTGACGTCCCCGGCCACCAGCAGCCAGTCCCGCGGGGAGGTCGGGACGATCTGCTCCTCGACCAGCCGCCGGTTCTCCGCGTGCACCACGTGCAGGTCGGACACGGCGAGCAGCCGCCCGGCCGCCGCCATCAGAGGGCCACCTTCCGCAGCCAGCCGTCCACGGTGGCGGCCACCGCGCCCGCGTCCGCGTCCAGCAGCGAGAAGTGGTCGCCCGGCACCTGCGCCACGTGGTCGGCGTACTCCCAGCCGCCCGCGGCCGAGGCCGCCGACGCGGCGGCGCGCACCAGCAGCGTCGGCGCCGCCGCCGGCTCGGGCGTCCAGTCGGCGAACACCCGCAGGTGGCCGCCCATCGCCAGGAACCGCCCGTCGTCGGGCACCCCCAGCGGGCCGTCCGGGTCGAGGATCCGCTCCGTCAGCACCTCCAGCCCATGACGGCCCTCACTCCGCGCGTACGTGTCCAGCAGCACCACCGCCGCCGCCTCTCCGCCGATCTCCAGAAGCTCCCGGGCCACGGCGTGCGCGACCCATCCGCCGGAGGAGTGGCCCAGCAGCACCGGCCGCGCCGCTCCCGCCGCCGCGGCGACCGCCTCCGCCTGCGCCCGTACCAGTGCCTGCCGGCCGCGCGGCAGCACCGCCTCCCCCGCGAACCCGGGGTGTGCGAACACCGTCAGGCCCCGGCCGCCGGCCAGGGCCCCCGCCAGCGCCAGGTACTCGTGCGGGCCGGAGCCCGCGCCCAGCGACGGGAACGCGAACAGCCCCGCCGCGCCCTCCCGGTGCGGCGCCAGCCCGACCGGGGCCGGCCAGTGCGCCACCCCGGCGCGGGAGTCGTAGCCCGGCACCAGCTCGGCCGCCGCCATCAGCAGCGCCGCGCCCTCGGCGGTACGGCCCTGCGCGTGGGCGCCCCGCAGCAGCCCGGCGAACGTGCCCCCGGCCCGCCGGGCGCAGTACGCGGCCTCCGGCGGCCCGTCGAGCAGCCCGGCCAGGTGTCCGGCCAGCCGCGTCACCGAAGGGTGGTCGAAGACGGCGAGCGGGGCGATCGTCAGCCCGGTCGCCCCGAGCAGCGCGCCGGCCAGCCGCACGGCCGCCGCCGGCCGCAGGCCCAGCTCGGTGAACGGCCGCTCCGGGGACAGCGCTTCGGCCCCGGTGTGCCCGAGGGCGGCGGCCGCGTGCCCGCGCACCAGCTCCGTCAGCACCGCCGTCCGCTCCCCGGCGGGCAGCGCCGCCAGCCGCTCGCGCGGCGAAACGGCCCCGGCGGACCACCGGTTGGCCGCCCGGCGCGGCCGTACGGGGACCAGGGCGCGCAGCAGCGCCGGTACGGGCCCGCCCGCGGCCCGCAGCGGGCCCGCGTCGGGCCGGGCGGAGACCAGGGTCAGGCTCCGGGCGAGCGCGTGCCCGAGCGGCGCCGGCCCGGCGGCCCCGGCCAGCGGCGCCAGGCCCGCCGGGACGCCCTCGGGGTCGGCGCCCCAGCCCAGGACGGCCGCCGGCAGCCCGGCGGCCCGGCGGCGGGCCGCCAGCGCGGTGAGGAACGCCCCCAGGACGGCGGTCTCCTCGGCGCAGCCCGCGCCGACCGCGCCCCCGACGGTGGTGACGAACGCGAGCGGCGTGGTGTGCCCGTCCAGGGCGAGCGCGGCGTCCACCGCGGCCTCCAACGACGGCCCGTCCGGCCCGGCCAGGTGGACGATCGCCGCCGCCTCCTCGCCGGGCCCCGCCAGCCGTACGCCGTGTCCCTCGACCAGCTGCCGGGCGGCCTCCTCGGCGCAAGGGCCGTCGGAGGCTCCGCTCAGCCGCACCGACTCCAAGCCGCCGGCCGCGAGGGCCCGGGCCGGGACGGGCTCGGCCCGCACCAGGCGCCGGGCGTAGGCGACGCCGTCGCGCAGCGCCAGTTCCGGCTCCGCACCGCCCAGCGCCCGCACCAGGGCCTTGCGGCTCGCGTCGCTGTCGTCCACGTCCACCAGCATGAGACGCCGCGCGCCCTCCTCGGCGAGCCACGCCTGCACCGAGCGCACGAAGCCGCGTACGGCCGCCCCGGCCAGGTCGGGCACGTCCTCGCCGGGCAGCACCGCCTCCGCGCCGCTCGTCACCACGGCCAGCGCCGTGCCCGCGCAGCGCTCGTCGGCCAGCCAGGCGCCGACCAGCTCGCGGACCTCGCCCACCGCGGCCCGCACCCGCGCCCCGGACATCTCCCGCGGCGCGCGGGCCCGCGTCAGCGGAGCCAGGACCAGCTCCGGCGGCCCGGCCCCGGCCGGCAGGTCCCCCAGCCCCGGGTAGACGGGGGCCCCGTCACAGTCCGGCAGCACCGACGGGTCCCGCCCGCCGTCCCCCGGGACCCCGACCAGCGCCCGGGTCACCGAGGCCGCCGCCTCGGGGGCGTCGGCGGCCCGCTCCCACACCAGGCGCAGCGGGACGACGGGCCGTCCGCCCCGGCCGGCGCCGTCCGGCACGGCCGACAGGGTCACGGTGGCGGCCGCCACCGGCCCGCCCCCGGCGTCCGCGAGCTCCAGCTCCACCACCCCGAACGCCCCGCGCAGCGCCCGCACCCGCAGGCAGGCGGCGCCGGTCGCGTACAGGACCGCCCCGCTCCAGGCGGCGGGCGTCAACGTCCCCTCCCCGGCGGCCAGTACGGGGTGCAGCGCGGCGTCCAGCAGGTCCGGGTGCAGGGCGTACGCCCCGGCCTGCGCCACCCGTCCGTCCGGCAGGGCGGCCTCGGCGAAGAACTCCTCGCCCCGGCGCCAGGCCCGCTCCAGGGCGGGGTGCTCCCCGTCCACCTCCAGCGGTTCGGCGCCCTCCGGCGGCCACGCGGTGAGCCGGGGGCCGTCCTCCGGCCCGGCCGAGGCCCGGCGGGGGGCCAGGGCCGCCGTCAGGTGCCGTGACCACGGCTCCTCCTCGGCCGCCGGTTCCGGCCGCGAGGCGACGGTCAGCCTGCGCCGGCCCGCCTCGTCGGGCGCCTGCACCAGCAACTGGAGCCGGACCGCGCCCCGCTCGGGCAGCACCAGCGGGGCCTCGGCGGCGGCCTCGGCGACCTCCGGCAGACCGAGGGCCGTGCCCGCCGCGAGGGCCGCCTCGACGACCGCGCCGACGGGCACCTCGCCGCCCGCCGGCCAGGGGTGGGTGCGGGCGGAGACCGTTCCGGTGAACAGGACGGAGCCGGCCTCGGGGAGGTCCAGCCGGTACGCGGCCAGCGGATGCCCCGTCGCGGTCATGCCGGTCGGGGCCGGGTTCGTCGCGGTCGTGGTCGTCTCCGTCCCCGTGTCCCTCTTCCGTGCGTGCGGCTCCGTCCCCGCTCCTTCCCCGTCGGGGGCCTCCGCCGGCCGGCCGGCGTCCGGGGGGCCGGAGGGGATGCCCAGCGGGAGTTCGGCGAGGGCGCCGTGGACGTACAGGGTCGCCGTCGCGGTGAGCAGCGCCCGCACCTCGTCCCCCTGCCGGCGCAGGGCCGGCACCAGGACGGCGCCCGCGCCGCCCTCGGCGAGGCAGGCGCGGGTCATGCCGGTCAGGAGACCGTCGGGCCCCAACTCCAGGAAGGCGGAGGCCCCTTCGGCCTCCAGCGCGCGGACGGCGTCCTGGAAGCGGACGGCCTCGCGGATGTGGCGCACCCAGTACTCGGGGCGGGCGACGGCGTCCGTCACCAGGCCGCCGGTGAGCGTGGAGACGAACGCCGTCCGCGGCGGCCGGAAGTCCAGGCCGGCGACGGCCGTACGGAACTCCTCCAGCACCGGGTCCATCAGCGGGGAGTGGAAGGCGTGGCCGGCGCGCAGCACCTTGGACTTCACGTCCAGCTCGGCCAGCCGCGCCACCACACCGCAGACGGCCCCGCGGGCGCCCGAGACGACGACGGCGTCCGGACCGTCGACGGAGGCGATGGCCACGCCCGGGACCAGCAGCCGGGCGACCCGCTCCTCGGCCGCCCCGACGCGGACCATGACCCCGCCCCCGGGCAGGGCGTCCATGAGCCTCCCGCGCGCGGTGACCAGCGCGGCGGCGTCCGTCAGGGACAGCACCCCGGCGACGTGCGCGGCGGCGATCTCGCCCACCGAGTGCCCGCCGACGAACCGCGGCGCCACGCCCCAGGACTCCACCAGCCGGTACAGCGCCACCTCGACGGCGAACAGCGCGCGCTGCGCGGTGCCCGTCCGGTCCAGGGCGCCGGCGTCGTCCCCGAAGACGAGCTCCCGCAAGCCGTCGCCGAACTCCGCGCACACCTCGTCGAAGGCGGCGGCGAAAGCGGGGAACGCCCCGTACAGGCCCCGGCCCATGCCCGGCCGCTGGGCGCCCTGGCCGGCGAAGAGGACGGCCAGGGCCGCCGCCCGCGTCGCGGAGCCGCGGACCAGCCCCGCGGCCTGCCGGCCCAGGGCCAGGGCGTCCAGCCCGCGGGCCAGCTCCGCGCGGTCGGCGGCGACGACCACCGCCCGGTGCGCGCGGGCCGCGCGGGGGCCGGCGAGGGCCCGGCACAGTCCGGCGCCGGCCGCCGCGTCGCCGTCCGGGCCCAGCCGGGCGCGCAACCGCCGGGCGCGGGCGCGCAGGGCGTCCGGCGTGGCGCCGGAGACGGCGTACGGGAGCGGGTGGGGGAGGGGGCGCGGGATCGGGTGCGGGAGCGCGGCCGTTGCGGAGGGCACGGCACCACCGCCCGGGAGCGAACCGCCCGTGTCTTCGGCCATCGTGTCGTGTTCACCCATCCGTAGTGCGACGCGGTCGTGCGGGGGAGATGGTGCACCACGCGGGTGGAGGCGGACTGGAGGGCGGCCGCACCGCGCCGCGCGACCGCCCCGTGCTCGAAGGACGCCGGACGCCGAGACCCCCAAACCGGGCTCCGCCAGGGGGAGATGAGAGCATGCCGGGAGGGCTGGTCATGCGCCGGCCCGTGCCAGGGGAGACGAAAGGGCATCACCACAATGGAGAATTCCGCCGACGGCGTGTACGACGTGGTCATCCTCGGTGGCGGTAGCGGGGGCTACTCCTGTGCCCTGCGCGCGACCCAGCTCGGGCTGGACGTGGTCCTCATCGAGAAGGGCAAGCTGGGCGGCACCTGCCTGCACAACGGCTGCATCCCCACCAAGGCCCTGCTGCACGCCGGCGAGGTCGCCGACGAACTGCGCCGCAGCGAGTCCTACGGCGTCAGGGCCACCTTCGGCGGCATCGACATGGCCGGGGTCCACGCGTACAAGGACGGCGTCATCGCCGGCCTCTACAAGGGCCTCCAGGGCACCCTGAAGGCGCGCAAGAACCTCACCCTGGTGGAGGGCGAGGGCCGCCTCGTCTCCCCGACCGAGGTCGAGGCCGGCGGCGTCCGCTACCGCGGCCGCCACGTCGTCCTCGCCACCGGTGCCCAGCCGCGTTCGCTGCCGGGCCTCACCATCGACGGCGACCGGGTCATATCCTCCGACCACGCCCTGTTCCTCGACCGCGTTCCCGAGTCGGCGATCATCCTCGGCGGCGGGGTCATCGGCGTCGAGTTCGCCTCCGCCTGGAAGTCCTTCGGCGTGGACGTCACCGTCGTCGAGGGCCTGCCCCACCTGGTGCCCGCCGAGGACGTGGACATCTCCAAGTCGCTGGAGCGCGCCTTCCGCAAGCGGAAGATCAAGTTCGAGCTGGGTTCGCGGTTCTCCGGTGTCGAGTACACCGAGTCGGGCGTCCGCGTCTCCCTGGAGAACGGCAAGCAGATCGAGGCCGAGCTGCTGCTCGTCGCCGTCGGCCGCGGTCCGGTCTCCGCGGGCCTGGGCTACGAGGAGACGGGCGTCGCCGTCGAGCGCGGCCACGTCGTCGTCGACGAGCTGATGCGCACCAACCTGCCGACCGTCTCCGCCGTCGGCGACCTGGTCCCGACCCTCCAGCTGGCCCACGTCGGCTTCGCCGAGGGCATCCTGGTCGCCGAGCGCGTCGCGGGCCTGCCCGTGACCCCGATCGACTACGACGGCGTCGCGCGCGTCACGTACTGCGAGCCGGAGATCGCCTCCGTCGGCCTCACCGAGGCCAAGGCCAAGGAGCTCTACGGCGAGGACAAGGTCGTCGTCAGCAAGTTCAACGCGGGCAGCACCGGCAAGAGCAAGATCCTGAAGACGGCCGGCGACGTCAAGCTCGTCCAGCTCGCCGACGGGCCCGTCATCGGCCTGCACATGATCGGCTCCCGCATGAGCGAGCAGATCGGCGAGGCCCAGCTCATCTTCAACTGGCAGGCCCTGCCGTCGGAGGTGGCGAGCCTCGTCCACGCCCACCCGACCCAGACCGAGGCCCTGGGCGAGGCCCACCTGGCCCTCGCGGGCAAGCCGCTGCACGTCCACGGCTGACGCCGCGCCGCGCCGCCGCGGCTGATACGCGCCGGCGGACGGGCCGGGGTCGACTCCCCGGCCCGTCCGGCCGTTTCGGGGCGAACCGCTGGTACGGAGCCCGTACGGCTGCCAGGATCACAGCGCGCGCGGGCACGCGCCCGCCGGTATCCAGCCACCCGCCACAGGTGAGGACGTACCCATGACCCCGGAACACGGCGCGAACCCGGAACACGGCGCACAGGGCGGCGGGGTGACGTCCGCCGCCGGCCGGGCGGCCGGCCCGCTGCTCGCCCTCTCCACCGTCCTCATCGGCCTCATGGCGGGCCTCTTCTTCGCCTTCGACGTCTCGGTGATGCCGGGCCTGGCCGCCGGCGACGACCGCACCTACGTCACCGCCATGCAGCACATCAACGCCGTCATCGACGGCAACGGCCTCTTCGGCAGCGTCTTCGTCCTCGCGCTGCTCGTCACCGCCGCCGCGGCCCTCGTCGCCCACCGCAAGGGCAGACGGGGCCCCGCCGGATGGGCGGGCGCGGCCGCCGTCGCCTACCTCGCGGTCCTGGTGATCACCTTCGCGGTGAACATCCCGCTGAACAACGAACTCGCCGACGCCGGCGACGCCGCCACGATGACCGGCTTCGCGGTGGTCGGAAAGTTCAAGGGCACCTGGGTCACCACCAACATCCTGCGCACCCTGCTCTGCACCGCCGCCCTCACCGCCCTCACCCGCGCCCTCCTCCTCCACGGCCGCGCCACCCCGCGCTGACCCCGCCGGGCCCCCGGGCCGCTACCCCCGCACGACCAGGGCCCACACCAGCAGCCCGAACGCCACCGTGCACAGCACCGTGCGCCCCGTGTTCGCCCGGACCCACGGGCCCTCGAACGCGCGGCGCACGGCCGCCGGGTCGGCGATCCGTTCGGCCGGGCCGGCCTGCGCCAGGGCGTTGTTCAGCGGGATGTTCACCCGGGCGGTGAGGATCACCGCCAGGAGGTAAGCGGCGAACGCCCCCGCCAGCGGCGCCGTCCCACCGCCCCCGCCGGCCGCCACCCCGAGGACCAGGGCGAGCCCGGTGAACACCAGCGCACCCACATAGCCCAGCAGGAACCAGCCGTTGAGGATGGCCACGTTGATCCGCTGCATCGCCTCGACGACCGTCCGGTCGCCGCAGGCCCGCAGGCCCGGCATCACCGCCACCGAGAACCCGTAGAACAGGCCGCTGACCAGCCCCGTCGTGATCGTCGCCGCGACCAGCGCCGCGCACCGTACCGTCTCCATGCAGGTCTCCCCCCTCGATCCCGCCGCCGCGCTCCGTCCGGTCCCGCGGTCGGGAACGCGCCACGCACCATGGCGGAGGACGCGGCCGGCCCAGCTGGCGAGACGGTACCTCCTCAGGTACCCGGCGTACCGGTACCCTCCCGCGTGGGCCCGCACGCCCGCCCCTGACGCTGGAGAGGAATCTGACGTGACCGACCCGAAGCAGAGGCTGGACGTACTGAGGGCCGACATCGAGCGTCGCAACCCCGCCCAGCCCGAGTTCCACCAAGCCGTGCGCGAGGTCCTGGACACCCTGGCCCCCGTGTTCGCGGCGCGCCCCGAGTACGCAGAGGCCGGCCTCGTCGAGCGGCTCGTCGAGCCCGAGCGGCAGATCATCTTCCGGGTGCCGTGGACGGACGACCGCGGGAGGGTCCATGTGAACCGCGGCTACCGGGTGGAGTTCAACAGCGCGCTCGGCCCCTACAAGGGCGGCCTGCGCTTCCACCCGTCGGTGGACATCGGCGTGGTGAAGTTCCTCGGCTTCGAGCAGATCTTCAAGAACGCCCTGACCGGCCTCGGCATCGGCGGCGGCAAGGGCGGCAGCGACTTCGACCCGCACGGCAGGTCGGACGCCGAGGTCATGCGCTTCTGCCAGTCCTTCATGACCGAGCTCCACCGCCACATCGGCGAGCACACCGACGTCCCGGCCGGTGACATCGGCGTCGGCGGCCGCGAGATCGGCTACCTGTTCGGCCAGTACCGCCGCATCACCAACCGCTGGGAGGCCGGCGTCCTGACCGGCAAGGGCCAGGGCTGGGGCGGCTCCGCGATCCGCCCCGAGGCCACCGGCTACGGCAGCGTCCTGTTCGCGAGCGAGATGCTGGCGGTCAAGGGCGTCTCCCTGGACGGCCTCACCGCCGTGGTCTCCGGCTCCGGCAACGTCGCCCTCTACACCGTCGAGAAGCTCCAGCAGCTCGGCGCCAACCCGCTGACCTGCTCGGACTCCCAGGGCTACGTCATCGACGACAAGGGCATCGACCTCGCCCTGCTGCGCCAGATCAAGGAGGTCGAGCGCGGCCGCGTCAGCGAGTACGCCGCCCGCCGCGGCCCCTCGGCCCGCTTCGTGCCCGGCGGCCGTGTCTGGGAGGTCCCGGCGGACGTGGCCTTCCCGTCGGCGACCCAGAACGAGCTGGGGGCCGACGACGCCCGCGCGCTCATCGCGAACGGCGTCAAGGCGGTCTCGGAGGGCGCCAACATGCCCACCACCCCCGAGGCGGTCCACCTCTTCCAGGCCGCGGGCGTCGCCTTCGGCCCGGGCAAGGCCGCCAACGCGGGCGGTGTGGCGGTCAGCGCCCTGGAGATGTCCCAGAACGCGGGCCGCGCGGCCTGGTCCCGGGAGCGCGTCGAGGACGAACTGGCCTCCATCATGCGCGAGATCCACCACGTCGCCCACGAGACGGCGGCCCGCTACGACGCCCCCGGCGACTATGTGACGGGCGCGAACATCGCGGGCTTCGAACGCGTGGCGGACGCGATGCTGGCCCAGGGCGTCATCTGACCCCCGCCCCCCGCGACGGCGCGGGGCCGCGCCCTCGCTGCGCGGCCCCCGCACCCCCTGTCCGGCCGGTGCCCTCCGGCGCGGGCCCGCCGGGCCGGCCGGCCCGGCGGTGGGACCAGTGCCGCTCGGGTGGGAGTGTGGCGGGGCGTCGTACCCTGGGCTTCCGCCACCCCAGGGAGTGACCGCGTGCTGACCGCCCTAGACGGTACGTTCGGCGACCGTGCCGACGCCATCGCCGTAGCCGGCCGTACCGCCTCGTACGAGGAACTGCTGGGCGCCGCCCGCGCCGTGGCCGCCGACATCGCCGGCGCCCCCGCCTTCGCCGTCACCGCGACCGCCTCCCTGGAGACCGTCGCCGCAGCCGTCGGCGGGCTCCTCGCCGGGGTGCCCTTCGTCCCCCTGCCCCCCGACGCCGGCCCCGCCGAACGCGAGCACATCCTCCGGGACTCCGGCGCCGCCCTGACGACCGTCGACTTCGCCCGCCGCTCCGACACGACGGGCGGGTCCCGCGCGGCCGGCCCGCAGGACCCGGCGCTCATCCTCTACACCTCCGGCACCACCGGCGCCCCGAAGGGCGTGGTCCTCACCGCCGCCGCCCTCGCCGCCGACCTCGACGCACTCGCCGCCGCCTGGCAGTGGACCGCCGAGGACACCCTCGTGCACGGGCTCCCGCTGTTCCACGTCCACGGCCTGGTCCTCGGCGTGCTCGGCGCCCTCCGCACCGGGAGCCGCCTCGTGCACACCGGCCGCCCGACCCCGCAGGCGTACGCCGCCGCGGGCGGCAGCCTGTACTTCGGGGTGCCGACCGTGTGGTCCCGTATCGCCGCCGCGCCGGAGGCCGCCGCCGCCCTGTCGGGGGCCCGTCTCCTCGTCTCCGGCAGCGCCGCCCTCCCCGCGCCCGTCTTCCGCGACCTGGAGCGCCTCACCGGGCACCGGCCCGTCGAGCGGTACGGGATGACCGAGACCCTGATCACCGTGAGCGGCCGCGCCGGCGGCGAGGTCCGCCCCGGGACCGTCGGCACCCCACTGCCCGGCATCCGCACCCGCATCGCCGCCGAGCCGGGCGCCGACATCGGCGAACTCCAGCTGACCGGGCCGACGCTGTTCTCCGGCTACCTGGGCCGCCCGGAGGCGACCGCGGCCGCGTACACCGCGGACGGGTGGTTCCGTACGGGCGACATCGCGGCCGTCGACCCCCAGGACGGGGTCCACCGCATCGTGGGCCGGGCCTCCATCGACATGATCAAGTCCGGCGGTTACCGGATCGGCGCGGGCGAGATCGAGAACGCCCTGCTCGACCACCCCCGGGTGAGCGAGGCGGCCGTCGTCGGCGTCCCGGACACCGACCTCGGGCAGAGGATCGTGGCCTTCGTCGTCGCCGAGGGCGTCACCGGCGCCGAGCTGACGGACTTCGTGGCCGCGCACCTGTCGGTGCACAAGCGCCCGCGCGAGGTGCGCTTCGTGGCCTCCATCCCGCGCAACGCGATGGGCAAGCCGCAGAAGAAGCTCCTGCTGACGGACGCCCCCCACGGGACCGCCGGGTGAGCGCCGCCCGCGCCACGACGGCCGGCGGCCCCTGGATCCGCCGCTTCCACCCGCCGGCCGCCCCGGGCACGGCGCCGGTCCTCGTCGTCCTCCCGCACGCGGGCGGCAGCGCCTCCTTCTACCTCCCGCTCTCCCGCGACCTCGCCGCGCACGCCGAGGTCCTCACCGTCCAGTACCCCGGCCGCCAGGAACGGCTGGGCGAACCGTCCCCCGACACCGTCGCGGGGTTCGCCGACGAGGTGGAACGGGCCCTGGAGCCCTGGCGGGGGCGGCCCCTGGTGCTGTTCGGGCACAGCATGGGCGCGGTCCTCGCGTACGAACTGACGCGCCGCCTGGAGGTGTCCGCCGGCGGTACGGGCCGGGCGTCCGGCGGCGGGGGCCCGCGCGGCCTGATCCTCTCCGGCCGCCGCTCCCCGCAGGTGGCGCGGCACGACGACCTCCACACCCGGGACGACGACGCCCTGCTCGCCCACGTCCAGGCGCTGGCCGGCACCGACCCGGGGCTGCTGGCCGACCCGGAGCTGCGGGCGATGGTCCTGCCGGCGCTGCGCGGCGACTACCGGGCCCTCGGGACCTACCGCCACGAGCCGGGACCGCTGCTGCGCACCCCGGTCAGCGTGCTCTGCGGGGAGTCCGACCCGCGGACGAGCGTGGCCGAGGCCATGGCCTGGCGGGAGCTGACGGAGGCGGCCTTCACCTTCCGGAGCTTCCCCGGCGGCCACTTCTACCTGACCGAGCACCACGAAGCGGTGGCCCGCGCCGTCGCGGACGACGTGGCGGCCTTCACGGCGCCCCGGCCGACGGCGCCCCGGCCGACGGCGGTCTGACGGACCGGCGGCCTGACGGACCGGCGGTCTGACCGTCCGGCGTCCGGCCGGAGCGGCCGGCGGGCTCAGGCCGGCTGCTCGCCGCGTACCGCCAGGTGGCGGGCGAGCAGCTCCAGTGCCTCCGTCACCTCCGGCAGCCGCCCGGCCCCGTCCTCGCCCAACGCCCGGGCGAGGGCCTCCTCGACCTTCGAGGCGCCCGCAGCCCGTACGGCGGCCACCCGCGCGGAGACCCCGGGGGCCTGCCGCACCAGGGTCCGGCGGCGGTCGGCGGGGTCGGGGGCCGTCTCCACCGAACCGGCCTCGCGCAGACGGGCGACCGCGCCCGAGACCTGGCTCTGCGGCAGCCCCGTGCGCTGCGCCGTCTCGCCGACGGTCGTGCCCGGGTGCGCGGCGACGTCCCCGGCGACGATGACGACGGAACGGGTGCCGCCCGCGTACTGCCCGGCCCCGCCCGGGGGTTCGGGCAGGGCCTCCTCGCCGAGCTTCATCAGGGCCCGGCCCAGCAGGAACAGTTCGATTCCATCCACCCCGCCAGATTACATCAGAAGAGATTCATCGAAATCGATCCATCGTTCTTGATGTATCGATGGTGATGGGTTACCTTCGGATCACGGTGCGGGACGAAGGCCCGCACCGCCCGACCCACGAAGGAGCGCCTCCGTCATGTCCAGCCACCGCACCGCGACCACCGCCGGCCTCCACTACCGACTCCAGGGCACCGGGCCCCTGTTGCTCATCTCCCAGAGCGGCGAGGGCGACGCCGACCGCACCGTCGACCTCGTCCCGCACCTCGCCGACGCGTTCACCGTCCTGACCTACGACCGCCGCGGCCTGTCCCGCAGCCGGCCGGCGGAGCCCGGCCGGACCACCTCGCTCGCCGAGCACGCGGAGGACGTCTGCCGGCTGCTCGGCGCCGTCACCGACGAGCCCGCCCTGATGCTCGGGTGCAGCCTCGGCGCGGTCATCGGGCTGCATGTGGCCGCCCGGCACCCCGGCCGGCTCTCCACCCTGATCGCCCACGAACCGGTCGCGCCGAGCCTGCTGCCCGCCGCCGACCGCGCCCGGCACGAGGCGGAACTGGCCGAGCTCCGGCACCTCCACCGCACGGCCGGACTCCCCGCGACCCTGCGGGAGACCGCCCGGGTGCTCGGCATAGACACCAGCGGCAAGGACTCCGAACCGGGCCTCACCCCGCAGCCGATGACCGAACTGCGCCGCGCCAACTTCGCCTACTTCGTCGAGCACGACTTCTCGGCGATCCTCCAGGACACCCTCGACCCGGCCGCCTTGGCCACCACCCCGACCCGCATCGTCCCGGCCGTCGGCGCCACGACCCCCGCCACCGTCTTCGACCGCGCCTGCGCCGCCGCACTGGCGGACCTGGTGGGCGAGGAGATACGCGTCTTCCCCGGCGGTCACAACGGCAACACCAGCCACCCCAAGGCCTACGCCGAACGCCTGCGTACCCTGCTGACGGCGCCCTGACGCGGCCTCATCGCGCGGGAATTCGCGTAGGCAAGGCCGATATCCATCAATACATTGACGCGCATGGACCAACCGGCTGGCGACTCCAGCATCGACCACCGCGCCCTCGCGGCCGCCTCCGTCACCGTCGCACTCTGGGCCTCCGCATTCGTCTCCATCCGCGCGGCCGCCGAGCACTACGGCCCCGGCGCCCTCGCCCTCGGCCGCCTCCTCACGGCCTCGGTCGCCCTGGGAGCCGTCCTGCTGGTCAAGCGGGTACCGCTGCCGCCCCGTCAGGCGTGGCCCGGGATCCTGGCCTCCGGGGTGCTCTGGTTCGGGCTGTACATGGTGACGCTGAACTGGGGCGAGCAGGGCGTCGACGCCGGCACCGCCGCCATGGTCGTCAACATCGGCCCCCTCGTCATCGCCCTGCTCAGCGTCTGGCTGCTGAAGGAGGGGTTCCCGCCGATGCTGCTGGCCGGGATGGGCGTCTCCTTCGCCGGGGCCGTCGTCGTGGGGATGTCCACCTCCAAGGGCGGAACCTCCTCCCTCACCGGAGTCCTGCTCTGCCTGGTCGCCGCGCTCGCCTACGGGGCCGGGGTGGTCTCGCAGAAGCCCGCACTGCGGCACGCCGACCCGATCCAGGTCACCACGTACGGCTGCTTCGTGGGCACGGCCTGCACCCTGCCCTTCGCCGGCCAGCTCCTCAGCCAGCTCCCGCAGGCCCCCCTGTCGGCCACCCTCAACATGGTCTACCTGGGGCTCTTCCCGACCGCCCTCGCCTTCACCACCTGGACCTACGCCCTGTCGCGCACCACGGCCGGCAGGATGGGCGCGACCACCTACGCGGTCCCGGCGGTCGTCGTCCTCATCGCCTGGTCCGTCCTGGACGAGATCCCGGGCGGGCTCACCCTCCTGGGCGGCGCGATCTGCCTGGCGGGCGTGGCGGTCTCCCGCCGGCGCCCGGCCGCGAAGCCGACGCCCAGCCGCAGCAGCGCCGCCGCCCGTTCGGCGCGACGCGCCATCAGGTACCCGTACGGCGACGCGCCGTAGGCCTCCCGGAACTGCCGGGTCAGGTCGTCGGCGGAGAGGTGCGCCTCGCGGGCGAGTGCCTCCACGTCCAGCGGCTGCGCGTACTGCCGGTCGATCCGGTCGCGGACGCGGCGCAGCCGCGCGAGACCGGCCAGGCGCTGAGCCTGGACGCGTGCGCGTCCCCATTCGGGCTTGCACATGGGACCCCCCCTGGGCTCAGCGCAGTTCCTGGATGCGGATGAGGTTGCCCGCGGGGTCGCGGAACGCGCAGTCCCGGACCCCGTACGGCTGCTCGGTCGGCTCCTGGACGACCTCGGCGTCGCCGGCCCGCACCTTCTCGAACGTGGCGTCGAGGTCCGGGGTGGCCAGCAGGATCCAGCCGTAGGTGCCCTTGGCCATCATCTCGCTGATCGTGCGGCGTTCGGCCTCGGTGATGCCGGGGTCGGTGGCGGCCGGCGCCAGCAGGATCGACGTGCCCGCCCGGCCGGCCGGGCCGACCGTGATCCAGCGCATCCTGCCCTGCCCGACGTCGCTGCGGACCTCGAAGCCGAGGACGTCGCGGTAGAAGGCGAGCGACGCGTCCGGGTCGACGTGCGGGAGGGAGGTCGTGTGAATGCTGATGTCCATGACCAGCAGGCTAGACGCGCCGGGTGCGCCGCGCTTCTCGAATCCTGACCGTCGTCGACGTCCCGTCAGGACGGCCCGTCCCGGTCGTCCGCCAGCCTCGGTTCGAGGTCGCGGGCCCAGTGCCGGGCCCAGGCACGGAGGACCGCGGTCGCGTGGCCGTCGAGGCCGTACGCGGCGAACTCCTCGTCGTCGTACCAGTCCGCGCCCGCCAGGCGGTCGCGCAGGTCGTCGAGGCGGAAGGCGCCGCGGCCGTGGCGCACCCCCAGACGTTCGAGCTCGGGGAGGGTGCGGTGCGGGGCGGCCGCGTGGACGTCGATGAGGTCGCGGACGGCGCCCCGGTCGGCGAGGGCGCGGACCTTCGTGCCGATGACGTCGTCGAAGGCGAGCACCGGTCCGTAGGGCGTGGGCCGGGGAGCGGCCCAGAGGTTCTCCTTGAGGACGTCGACCCCGCACCGCCCGCCGTCCGTGCGGTCGGTGACCATCAGCCGGGCGGACAGCGGGTCCACGCCGATGACGGTGATGTGCCAGCCGCCGTCGGCCAGCTGCCGGGCGAGGTCGGCGGCGATGTCCGCCATGGGCGCGGGGTTCTCGGTGGCGACGTCGAGGTCCTGGCTGGCCCGGTCGACGAGGCCGTGGGCCTGGACGGCGTAGCCACCCGTGATGACCAGGGGGTACGCCCTGCCGATGGTGATCACGTCGGCGAGCAGCCGGCGGTGGAGGCCGGTGAGGTTCACGCAGCGGTGCTCGGCCGGCCGGCCGGGTGGGACGTCGGTGCCATGCGCCCAGCATCGGGTATCAATGGGACCCGGTTCAGGGCTTCTTGGGGAATGCCACCCGCAGGGCCGGGCCGCGCAGCGCCAGGGTGACGCGCAGGGCCGGGAGGACGCAGAGGGCCTGCAGCGCCGCGTACCACCACGGGCAGACGCCCGGGATGAGGTCCACTCCGACGATCGCGACCGGAAAGACGGCCGTGAGGGTGCGCAGCCGTTCGAAGGCGCGGCGCGAGCCCCGGGCGGTGGAGGCGGTCAGGCGGTGGAGGAGGAGGGCGATGAGGGGGAGGAGGGCCGCGCGGGTCCACATGAACGGGTTCACCAGGTGGCCGGTGGCCGCGACCGCGACGACCGCCAGGAGGGCGGCGCTGGTGACGGCGGCGTAGAGCGTGACGCAGGTCCGCGTCGTGCCGAGGGCGGCCCGGGCGCCGGGGGTGTCGAGGAGGGCCGGGTCGGTGGTCTTCGTGTCTGCCGTGGTGTCCATGGCCACGACGCTACGGAGCGGCCGTTCGGCGCGGTATCGGCCTGGGCCCACAGGGGGGTGGGCCCAGCCCCACTCCCGCGCCGGGCCGACCCAGCGCGGGCCGCGGGCGGTGCACAGTGGGGGAGTGGACCGGAGACGAGGGGGAGTCATGGGACGTGCGGGATCCTGGGTGGTGCGGGCCGCGGTGGGGTTCGGGCGGGCGTGCGTCGCCGCGGCCGTCTGCCTGCCGGTGCCGGCGGTGTGGGCCGCCGCCGTGGGGCTGGCGGTGTGGTGCGGGGCCGCGCACCCGTGGGCGTGGATCGGGCCCGCCGTGATCGTGTGCGCGGGCACCCTCGCCGTGGCCCGGACCGTCTGCGGGGCGGTCCGCTCCCTCGTCGCGCGGTGGACCGGCACCTCGATACCCGCCGGCTACCGGGAGGCCGGGCCGGTGATGCAACTGTCCACCGGGTACTGGTGGAACGGCTTCAGTTACGAGCGCAGCCGCCGCGACGCCGTCATGGACCAGCGGATGCGGCTGTGGTGGAGCGACCCCGCCACCTGGCGCGACCTGCGCTTCGCCCTCGTCGCCCCGTTCACCGCGGGGGTGGTGGCCGCCGTCCCGCCGGCTGCGCTGGCCGTGGCGGCCCTCGGGGCGGCCGGCGTGGGGCCGGCCGGCTCCGGGACCGCCGCCCGTCTGACCGGGGCCGGCGCGCTGGCCGTGGCCGTCGGCTGCGCCCCGTACGCCTGGCGGTCCCTGCGCCGGGTGGCCGTCCGCTTCCTGGGCCCGTCGCCCGCGATGGCGCTCGCCGAACGCGTGGACGAGCTGACCTCCCAGCGCGCCGACGCCACCGTCGCGCAGGCCGCCGAGATCCGCCGCATCGAGCGGGACCTCCACGACGGCGCCCAGGCGCGCCTCGTCGCGCTCGGGCTCGCCCTGGCCACCGCCGAGGCGCTGATGGACCGGGACCCCGAGCGGGCCAGGGAGCTGATGCGGGAGGCGCGGGCCGGTGCCACCGCCTCGCTGACCGAACTGCGTGAGCTCATCCGGGGGATCAGCCCGCCCGTCCTCAGCGAGCGCGGGCTCGTCGACGCCGTCCGCGCGCTCGCCCTGGACGTCCCCCTCGACGTGGCCGTCCGGGCCGGCGGACCGCTGCGCCTGGAGCCGCCGATCGAGTCCGCCGTCTACTTCGGTGTCGCCGAACTCCTCACCAACGCGGTCAAGCACGCGGGGGCGGCCCGCGCGCACGTCTCCCTCGTCCGGGACGAGAACGGCATCGTGGTGGAGGTCGAGGACGACGGCCGGGGCGGGGCCGACGTCCGGCCCGGCGGCGGGCTCGCCGGCCTGCGCCGCCGCCTCGCCGTCTTCGACGGAACTCTGGCGATCACCAGCCCCCACGGCGGGCCGACCCGTGTCAGGATGGCCGTGCCATGCGCATAGCCGTAGCCGAAGACCTGTACCTGCTGCGCGACGGGATGGTCCGCCTGATCGAGGCGTTCGGGCACGAGGTGGTGGCCACCGCCGCCACCGGGCCCGAGACCCTCGACGTCCTGCGGACACACCGCCCCGACGTGTCCGTCGTCGACGTCCGCATGCCCCCGACCCAGTCGGACGAGGGCCTGCGCGCGGCGCTGGCCGCCCGCGCCGAGGTTCCCGGCCTGCCGGTCCTCATCCTCTCCCAGCACGTCGAACAGCTCTACGCCCGCGAACTGCTGGCCGACGGCAGCGGCGGCGTCGGCTACCTGCTCAAGGAGAGCGTGTTCGACGCCGACCAGTTCATCGGCTCCCTGGAACGCGTCGCGGCGGGCGGCACCGCCATGGACCCGGCCGTCATCGCGAAGCTGCTGACGGGAGGCGGCCCCGACCGGGGGCTGGAGCGCCTCACCGAACGGGAGCGTTCCGTACTGGCCCTGATGGCGGAGGGGCTGTCCAACCACGCCATCGCGCGCCGCCTGTTCCTCAGCGACGGCGCCATCAGCAAGTACACGACCTCGCTGTTCGGCAAACTCGGCATCACCGATGACGACGACACCAACCGCCGCGTCCGCGCGGTCCTCACCTACCTCAACCGGCAGTAGCCCTCCGGCTCCCCCGCCCCCGCCGTCACACCACGTAGGTGGCCTCGTTGCGGCCCAGGAGGTAGCCGAGCTGTAATCGGTTGTGCGCGCCGAGTTCCTGCTTGATGGCCGCGATATGGGCCTGGAGGGAGCGCTCGCTGATCCCTATGCGACGCGCGATGGCCTTGTCCGAGTAACCTTCCACCAGCAGCCGGCTGATCGACTCCCGGATCGCCGGGACCACCTCGTCGGCCGCCTTCGCGGCGTGCAGGGGTACGAAGGGAAAGGGCTTGGCCCGGTCCCAGGCCTTGTCGAACGTGTCGCGCAGAAATCGTACGATGGTCGGTTCGGTAATCGAGATCGCCGTGGTACGGTCCTCGTTTGCGGAAATGAAGGCGACGTCGTCCACGATGATCAGACGGTCGAAGAATTCTTCGAGCGTCCGTACTTGAGCGCCATATTCCGTTACGGCGCGGACGTATTCCTTCGTCGCCTCGTCGAATCTCGTGGTGTGCTGATACAGGGTCCGCATCGCGATGCCCGCCGAGATTTGCCGGCGTACGGATTCCAGCGCGTCCTTCAGTACCGCGCTCGGCCGCGCCCCGTCGGGCTGCGCCGTCAGGATGTCGCGCCGGACCGAGCCCAGGGCCTCGTTGATCGCCGTCGAGATGCTGCCCAGGCCGTGCAGGTACCGCACGCCGGGCCCGACCACCTCCTCGGCCGGGACCTCGGCGGCCGTCGCCGGGGCCGGCCGCGCCGCCTGCTGCGCGGCCTCCTGCGCGAGCAGGCCCAGGTGCGTTGCGAGTTCCCGCAAGAAGGCCTGCGGTTCCCCCGCCGCGGCCTTGCACAGCTCCTCAGGTGCACCGCTCTGTGCGGTTTTGACGTATTTGACTACGTCCACTACCCACCCCTGTCTGTCCGGTATGGAGCTGTTTGCGGCGGTTGAGACCCCGTGGGTTCCCGCAATGCGTAAACCGGAGCCATCGTAGGTCTAGTTCCTCTCAAGCGGGCAGGGGAGATTTGGTCTCACCGCAGGAACGAACACCGAGAAGGCGCACCGGAGATCGAGACCACCCGGCTACCGCCTCGGTTTGGCGTTCCAGGAATGTCCAAACGCGAAACGACTTGAGGGGACTGGGCAAAATGGGGAAGAACCGCATGGTGACTCGTCCGGCCAACCGCGTTTCGGGAATCCGCGGACGCGTGGTTCTCGCGACGGCCGGCGTGGCCCTCGGGCTCGGAACGGCGGTCGCCGGCTTCGCCCTCCAGGCCACCGAGGACGCCTCCCCCGCCGGCTCCGTCAGCCACCTGCGCTCCGGCGACGTCGGCTGGAACCTCGTGAACCCGCACGTCGCCGCCGGTGAGAACGGTGAGACGGGCGACGTCGGCTGGAACAACCCGCAGCCCGGGACGACCCCCGCGCCCACCCCCACCTCCACCAACGACGTTGGCTGGAACTGATCGCCCACCGACGCCCCGTCCTGCACTGCATCACCTCCCGCCACTGACCGACCGGCAAAGGAATGGCTGATCCTCGTGGTTGCCTCACCCTGGTTCCTGACCTCCGAGACCGCCGCAGGCCCCGCCCCCGCCGCCGTCCGCGTCTACTGCTTCCCGCACGCCGGCGGGAACCCCCGCACCTTCCTCGGGTGGCAGCCCGCCCTGGAGGGCGAGGCACTGCTCGCCGCCGTGTGCCCGCCCGGCCGCGGCCACCGCTTCCGCGAGCCGGCCCCCGCCTCCCTCGCCGCCCTCGCCGACGGCGCCGCGGCCGCCATCGCCGGCGACACCCCCGGCCGGCGTCCCTTCCTCCTGTTCGGCCACAGCTTCGGCGCGGCCCTGGCCTTCGAGGTGGCCCGCCGCCTGGACGGCGTACGCGGCTTCGCCGGCCTCGTCGCCTCCGGCTGCTCGGCCCCCTCGCTGCTGCCCACCGCCCGCGTCGTCGAGACGGCCCGGCTGGAGGGCCGCGCCTTCGCCGAGGCCGTCGGGTACTTCGGCGGACTGCCGCGCGAGGTACTGGAGGACGAGGCCGTGCAGGAACTCCTCCTGCCCCACCTGAGGGCCGACTTCCGCATGGTCGCCGCCCACCGCTACCGCCCGGGCCCGCGCCTGAGCGTCCCGGTCACCCTGCTCAACGGCACGAACGACCCGCACGTCGCCCCCGCCGCGCTCGACCCCTGGTCCCGCGAGTGCGCCGCCCCGCCCGAGCGCCACTGGGCCGTCGGCGGCCACTTCTACTTCGAGGACCGGCCCGACGCCGCGACCTCCCTCCTGCGTTCCCTCGCCCACGAGGCGGCGGTGGTCGCGGAGGTGACGAAGCCCGCCGCCACCGGGCCGATCATCCCTGGTGATGAGTACGTTGAGCTGATCTGACGGCCCGCCCGACGTACGAAGCCACCCCTGCGAGGACCCTCATGAGCCACACCCGCCCCAGCACCGACCCCGCCGCCCGACTCCGGCGCGGCGAAGCCTTCCGGGACCTGCACACCCGCCCCGGCCCCTTCGTCGTCCCCAACCCCTGGGACGCCGGCACCGCCCGCATCCTGGCCTCCTTCGGCTTCGCCGCCCTCGCCACCACCGGTGCCGGCCTCGCCCACAGCCTCGGCCGCCCCGACGGTGCCAACCGGCTGACCCGCGCGGAACTCCTCGCGAACGCCGCCTGCATCGTGGACGCCACCGGACTGCCCGTCACCGCCGACCTGGAGAGCGGCTTCGGCGAGCGGCCCGAGGACGTCGCCGAGACCATCCGCCTCGCCGCCGCGGCCGGCCTGTCCGGCGGTTCGATCGAGGACGCCACCGGCCGCGACGAGGACCCGCTGCGCCCCCTCGACGAGGCCGTCGCACGCGTCGCCGCCGCCGTCGAGGCCGCCAAGGGGCTCGACTTCCCCTTCACCGTCACCGCCCGCGCCGAGAACTTCTTCCTGGGCCGCCCCGACCTCGACGACACCATCCGCCGCCTGCGGGCCTACGAGGCAGCGGGCGCCGACGTGCTCTACGCCCCGGCCCTGCCCGACGCCGAGGCGATCCGCGCGGTCTGCTCCGCCGTCTCACGGCCCGTCAACGTCCTGATGACCGGCGCCCTGAAGCTCTCCGTCACCGAACTCGGCGCCCTCGGCGTGCGCCGGATCAGCACCGGATCCGCCCTGTCCCGCGCCGCGCTCGGCGCCCTCACCCGCGCCGCCCGCGAGATCGCCGAGTCCGGCACCTTCGGCTTCGGCGCGGACGCCCTCCCGTACGCCGAGGCCAACGCGCTGCTGGCCGCCGAGCCCGCCGCGCCCGCACCCGCCGCCACCGGTGCCGCCGCCCCCGCCCCGAACGCCCCGTCCGCCGCCGACCGAGAGAGCGATCCGGCACCGTGAGCCTTCCGTACGCGACACCCACCGCGCCCGCCGGCCCGGGGGGCCGACCGGCCCCCGGCGCCGTCCACCTGTCCGCGCCCCGCTACGTCCTCGGCGAGCTCCGCTGCGACCACACCACCATCGAGGGCCTGCGCGAGCGGGCCCGCCGCTTCGGCATGCCGCCGCGCGCCGAACTGTGGGGCTGGGGCTCGGTCCACCGCACGGCCAAGTCCCTGGAGACCCTCGCCGCCGAGACCGCCCGCGCCACCCTCGACGGCGCCGGAGCCGCCCCCGCCGACGTCGACTGCCTCGTCCTGTGCTCCACCCGCTTCCCCGGCGGCCCCCGCACCCACGGCGCGTTCGTCGAGAACGTCATGGCCGCCACCGGGCTCGGCACCGCCGCCTTCACCGGCCTCACCCTCGGCCGCTGCGCCAACCTCCTCGCCGGCATCCGCACCGCCCAGGCGTACGTGACCTCCGGCATGCACCGCACCGTCATGGTCGTCACCGCCGACCGGATCACCGACGAGTCCGTCCGCATGGAGAACTTCGCCCTCTTCAGCGACGGCGCCGCCTCCTGCCTCATCAGCGCCGACCCGCTCGGCCCCGACGCCTACGAGGTCGTCGCGGGCGCCGGCGCCCAGGACCCGGCCGGACTCGACTGGTCCAACGAGATCAGCTCCGACCTCGCCCGCGAGGTCAACCGGCGGATACTCGACGAGGCCGGCATGAAGACCGGCGACATCGACGGCGTGTTCCACGCCAACCTCCACAAGCCCCTGGTCGTCCTCAAGGAACGCCAGGCCGGCTTCACCCGCGAGCAGCTCTTCCTCGACAACATCCCGCGCGTGGGCCACTGCTTCGCCGCCGACCCGCTGATCAACCTCGTCGACCGCGCCCGGGACGGGGCCCTCAAGCCCCACGGCCACTACCTGCTGGCGTCCAGCGTCCCGGGCGTACGGATCGCCGTCCTGCTCCGCGCACTGCCCACGGCCGCCCGCACCCCCGCCGCCCCGGCGCCCGCCGCGACCGACCCGGCGCCCCGGCCCGCGCCCCACCCCGCGCCCCGGCCCGCGCCCCACCCCGCGCCCCGGCCCGCGACCGACCCCGCGACCGCACCCGTCACCGCACCCGAAGGATCCCCGGCATGAGCGCGCCCCAGACCCCCGACGAGGAAATCTCCCTCGACATGGCGCGCAGCCACTACGCGCCCGCCTTCTCCCTCCCCGACCTGACCACCTCCCTGCCCTCCGGCCCCTTCGAGGCCTCCCCGGAAGGGGCCGCCGAAGCCGCCCGGATCACCGCCGGGCCGCCCGCCGGGCTCTTCCGGCGCCTGATCGCCGACCAGGAGAGCGAGGCCGTCCTGCTCGCCGCCCGCCGCGTCCTCGCCGCCTTCCTGGCCCCGGACGACGAGGACGCGGACGGGGGCGGCGCCCTCGGACCCGGCGCCGACGCGGACGCCGTCGCCGCCCACGTCCTGGCCGCCCGCGCCGAACTCGCCGCCGTCCTCGGCCCGCTGCGCGCCCACCCCGACCCCGAGGTCCGCGCCGCCGTACTGCGCCAGCGCGCCCCCCTCGCCCTGACCGGCGGCTGCTGGCTCGACACCCTCTCCCAGGCCGCCACCCAGCCCGCCGAGATCGTCGGCCGCCTCTTCGGCCAGCACTGGCTGCTCCAGGGGGAGGGCACCTCCGAGGCCGGCCTCCTCGGCCGCCGCCGCCGGGCCCTCACCGCCCAGGGCGTCCACCTCCCCGGCGTGGAGTCCGCCGCCTTCCTCGACGCGGCCGGCGCCCGCCCGCTCACCGCCCTGCACGGCGCCTTCCACCTGGCCCTGTCCCGGCTGCCCGCCTCCTTCCTCCCCGAGGTCGTCGGCGTCCACTACGCCGCCCACGCCCTCGGCCTCGACGAACTCCTCCTCGGCACCGAGCCGATGCTCACCGAGAGCGACGTCCGGCCCGTGCTCGCCGCCTACCTGGCCTTCACGAAGGAGTCCCCGACCGGCCCCGCCGACCGCCGCCGCGCCCTGGCCGCCGTACGCCTCCTGCTGCGCCTGGAGCGGGAGCACACCGCCGCCCTCGCCGAACTCGCCGCCTGGCACGACGGGCTGTCGCTGGACGCCAAGGTCGCCCGGATCGTCGAACGGCACGCCCCGCACGCCGGCCGCCAGCACCACTCCGTCCGCCTGGGCACCCGCCGGCTCACCGACTGGCTCGACACCGGCGACCTCGACACCGCCGCCTTCGTCCGCGAACTGCGCGCCTCCCGCCGGCTCAAGCCCGCCGGCGACGGCGGCCCCTGCCGCTTCCTGAAGGCCGTCAAGTTCGGCGGCCCCATGTTCGGCGTCTTCGACGAGGCCGAGGCCGCCGTCCTCACCGCCTGGGCCCGCGCCGTCGCCGACGGCGAGCCCGCCGGTGCGGACCTCGTCCCCGCCACCGCCGGGGACGCGGCCGCCCGCCTCTGGAGCGACCGGCTCACCGCCGCCGACCCCGCCGACATCCTGGTGGGCGAACCCGAAGGCCCCGAGGACCACCGCCGGTTCTTCCACCGGCTCGTCAACTTCGAGCGCCACCCCAGTGTGCTGCCGCTCGCCCGCGCCCGCGCCGAGGCCGGCCTCGCCGAGGGCGAGATCCTCTTCGAGCACGGCGCCGAGGGCCTGTTCACCGACGCCTCCTGGTTCCCCTACACCCCGCAGGCCCTGCTGGAGCGGGTGGAGCGGATCTACTGGGACAAGCTCGTCGACCCGTACGAGCCCCTCGACGAGGTCCCCTCCCGCGACGAGGTGGTCTTCGAACAGTCCACGTACGCCCTCGGCAGCCTGATCGACGGCACCTGGGCGCACCGCGTCGGCAACCTCGGCCGGCGCGGCCGGCGCAGTGACGACATGCTCTTCGCCATCTACGCCGACGAGATGGGCCGCGGCGACACGGCCAAGAACCACATCACCCTCATCCACAAGGTCCTGGCCAGCATGGACATGGACCTGCCGCACATCCGCCAGGAGGCCTTCCTGCACCAGGGCGAGCTGCCGGACCACCTGTACGGCTTCTCCATCCACCAGCTCTGCCTGTCGCTTTTCCCCGACAGCCTCTACAACGAGATCCTCGGCTACAACCTGGGCATCGAGATGTTCGGCCTCGGCGCCATGCGGATGCACGAGATCCGGAAACTGCGCCGGCACGGCCTCGACGTCTCCTACGAAGAGGCCCACCTGTCCATCGACAACTTCTCCGCCGGCCACGCCCGCCAGTCCGCCGACATCGTCGTCGCCTACCTCGACGAGGTCCGCCACCTCTCCGGCGAGGAGGCCGTCCAGCGCGAGTGGCGGCGGATCTGGCGCGGCTACGCCTCCTTCGCCTTCTTCATCGAACACGCCCTGGTCAAGCGGGTGCGCGCGGCCGCGGCCGAGGACGCCGGCGCCCCCGCCGAGCTGGTCATCTGAGGAGCCGGACCATGGAACCCACGACGAGCTTCGACCCCGAGGTGCTCGCGCTCCCCTTCTACGAGGACTCCCACCGCCGTCTCGCCGCGGCGGCCGGGGCCTGGTGCGACAGCAACCGCGTCCTGTGGGAGGAGGTCCGCTCCCTCGGCCCGGACGACGCCGGGCGCCGCCTCGTGCGCGCCCTCGGCGCGGCGGGCTGGCTGTCCGAACTGGACCCGCGGGGCGTCCCGGTGGACGACTTCCGCGCGGTGTGCCTGCGCCGCGAGGCCCTCGCCTACGCCGAGGACCTGGCCGACTTCGCCTTCTCCATCCAGGCGCTGGCCGCGACCCCGCTGCTGCGCTTCGGCAGCGAGGCGCAGCGCCGCCGCTACCTGCCGGGGATGGCCGCCGGCACCCTGATCGGCGCGTTCGCGGTCTCCGAGAAGGAGGCCGGGTCCGACCTGGCGTCGGTCGGGCTGGAGGCGGTGCGCGCGCCGGACGGTTCGTACCGGCTCGGCGGACGCAAGGCGTGGATCGCCAACGGCACCATCGCGGACGTGTTCGTCGTCATCGCCCGGACCGGGGAGGGCCCGGGCCCGCTGGGGCTGTCGGCGTTCCTGGTGCCGGCCGCCACGCCCGGGCTGCGGGTCGAGCGGGTCGACGCGATCGCCCCGCGCTCCTTCGCCCACCTCGCCTTCGAGGACTGCCGGCTGCCGGCCGACGCGGTGCTGGGGCGGCCGGGGAAGGGGTTCGTGGTCGCCGTGGACCTGCTGGAGCGGTTCCGCACCACGGTCGGCGCGGCCGCCCTCGGCTTCGCCCGGCGCGCCTTCGACACCGCGCTCGCCCACGTACTGGCGCGGGAGGCGTACGGGTCCGTGCTCTTCGACCTCCAGCTGGTCAAGGCCCGGCTCGCCGACATGGAGGTCCAGCTGAACGCGGCCTCGCTGCTGGTGGCCCGGGCCGCCTGGGAGACCGACCGGGGCAGCCGCCGCTTCGCCCGGCACTCCAACATCGCCAAGGTCCACGCCACCGAGGCCGCGCAGGACGTCGTGGACTCCGCGGTCCAGCTGCTGGGCGCGGCGGGGATCGTCCGGGACTCCGTCACCGAGCGGCTGTACCGGCAGATCCGCTCCCTGCGCATCTACGAGGGCTCGTCGGAGGTCCTGCGGATGGCCATCGCCGGCTCCCTGGACATGCGCCGGGCGGCCCGCGTGGCCGCCTGACCGCGCCGCACCAGCCGCCTTACCCGTACCACCCGCCGTACCCGTACCACCCGCCGTACCCGTACCACCGTTCGACAAGGAGCAGGTCGTGAGCAGCACCGTCGCCCCCACCCCCGTCGAGGCCGTCCGCCTCGCGGACCCCTACCCGTACTACGCGCGCCTGGTGGCCGAGCGCCCCTTCGCCTTCGACGAGGCGCTCGGGGCGTGGGTGGCCGCCGACGCGGCCGCGGTGCGGGCGGTGCTCGGCGCGGGCGGGCTGCGGGTGCGGCCCGTGGCGGAGCCGGTCCCGGCCGGGATCGGCGGGACGGCGGCCGGAGAGGTCTTCGGCGAGCTCGTACGGATGACGGACGGCGCGGCGGCGGCCCGGCTCAAGGGGGTCGTGGCCGCCGCCCTGGCCCGCGCCGACCTCGGGCACGCGGCCGCACTGGCCGCCCGCCTCACCCACGAGGAGCTGGCACGGGGCGGCGAAGTCCCGTACGAGGAGCTGATGTTCGGGGTTCCCGCCCGGGTGGTGGCCACCCTCTCCGGCCTCACGGACGGCGCCGACCGCGAGGCGGCCCGCGCGATCGGCGACTTCGTCCGCTGCATCCCCGCCACGGCCACGGCCGCCGACCACCACGCCGCCGCCCGTGCCGCGGTCCGGCTCCGCGAACTCCTGGGGCCGCCCCTGGCGTCGGCCTCGGCGGCCCCGGCGGCTGCGGCCGGCCCGGCGAACGGGCTGCTACGGGAGCTGGTGGCGGCCGCCGGGCGCGGCGGAGGGGCGCACCCGGGGCCGCTGCTGTCCAACGCCATCGGGTTCCTGTCCCAGACCTACGACGCCACCGCCGGCCTCATCGGCAACACCCTCGTCGCCCTCGCCCGGGGCGCCGACGCTCCCGACACCGGGGCGCTCGTGCGCGAGGTGGTGCGCTACGACGCGCCGGTCCAGAACACCCGCCGCTTCGCGGCCGAACCGTTCACCCACGCCGGATCCACCGTGCGGCCGGGACAGCAGGTGCTCGTCCTCCTCGCCGCCGCCAACCGGGACCCCGCCGTCAACCCCGACCCGCACGCGCTCTCCCCCGGCCGGGTGAATCCGACCGTGTTCACCTTCGGCGCGGGAGCCCACCGCTGCCCGGGCGGGGAGCTGGCGACGGCCCTCGCCGCCGCCGTGGTGGGCGAACTCCGCAGGGCAGGCTGGAGCACCACAGCGACCCCGGCCTACCGCCCTCTGGCGAACGCCCGGATCCCGCTCCTGTAGCGCGCGAGAACGTCCAGGACGCAGCCCCCGCCACCGCGATCAGGCCGGGGGTCGGCCACTCCCATGCCTCCAGACAGGACAAAACGCACCATGTCGGACAATGCTCACCTCTGGATGCGGCACGAGGCCCGCCGCACCGAACGCCGCGCCCCCCTCACCCCGCAGGACGCCGCCCGCCTCGTCGGGGCCGGGATCCGCATCACCGTCGAGGAGTCGGCCCAGCGCGCCTTCCCCCTCGCCGACTACGCCGCCGCCGGCTGCGCCACCGCCCCCACCGCCTCCTGGCACGCGCAGGCCCCCGACGACGCGTACGTCCTCGGCCTCAAGGAACTCCCCGCCGGACCCGGCGCCCCCGCCCTGCGCCACCGGCACATCTACTTCGGCCACGCCTACAAGGGCCAGTCCGGCGCCCGCGAGCTCCTCGCCCGCTTCACCGCCGGCGGCGGCGCCCTCCTCGACATGGAGTACCTCACCGACGAAGCCGGCCGCCGCGTCGCCGCGTTCGGCTACTGGGCCGGCTACGTCGGCGCCGCCCTCGCCGTCCTGCACCACCGCCGCGCCCTCACCACCCCGCTGGTCCCCACCGACCGCCCCGCCCTCGACGCCCTCCTCGCCTCCACCGCCCCGCACGGCGACCCCACCACCGCCCTCGTCATCGGCGCCCTCGGCCGCTGCGGCCGCGGCGCCTGCGACGCCCTCGTCCAGGCCGGCCTGGAACCCGCCCGCTGGGACCTCCCCGAGACCCGCGCCCTGGACCGCCCCGCCCTCCTCGCCCACGACCTGCTCGTCAACACCGTCCTGACCACCACCCCCGTCCCGCCGTTCCTCACCAAGGCCGACCTGGACGAACCCGCCCGCCGCCTCTCCCTGGTCTGCGACGTCACCTGCGACGTCACCTCCGACTGCAACGTCCTGCCCGTCTACGACGAGACCACCACCTGGGACGCCCCCGTCCGCACCCTGCGCGACGGCGAGCGCCCCCTCGACCTGATCGCCATCGACAACCTCCCCTCCCTCCTCCCCGTCGAGGCCAGCACCGCCTTCTCCGCCGAACTCGCCCCGCACCTGCTGCGCCTGGCCGAGTGGGACGGCGTCTGGGCCCGCGCCCTGCACACCTACCGGACGGCCGTCGAAGCCCAGGAGGCACCCCTTGTCATCTGACTTACCCGCGCCCGCCGCGCCGGCCGCGGCCCCCGCGTCCGGCACCGTCCACTGGATAGGCACCGGCCTGTCCACCGGACGCTCCGGCCTCTCCCTCGTCTGCGAGCGCGCCCGCCGCGTGGTCCTGTGGGACCGCACCGCCGAGCGCGCCGCCGCCCGCCTGGCCGCCCTCGGCCTGGCGGGCCGCGCCGAGGTCCGCGCCCTCACCCCCGCGGCCCTGGCGGCGGAGACGGGCGCGGGCGACGTCCTCGTCTCCATGCTCCCGGCCACCGAGCACGCCCCCCTGCTCGGCCTGGCCACCGACCGCGGCGCCCACTTCGCCTGCACCAGCTACACCTCCCCGGAACTGGCCGCACAGGCGCAGCGGAGCGCCGCGCGCGCCCGAACCGTCGTCCTCACCGAGGCCGGGCTCGACCCCGGCATCGACCACCTCATGGCCCACGACCTCGTCGCCCGGGCCCGCGAGGCGTTCGGCCCCTCCCCGGCGACCGCCGTGTTCACCTCCCACTGCGGAGGGCTCCCGGCGGTCCCCGGACCGTTCCGCTACCGCTTCAGCTGGGCCCCGTACGGGGTCCTGGCCGCCCTCGGCAGCCCGGCCCGCCACATCGCCGGGTGCGCCGAGATCACCGTCCCCCGGCCCTGGGAGGCGACGGCCCCCCTGATCCTGGCCGGCGAGGAGTTCGAGGCCTACCCCAACCGCGACAGCCTCCCCTTCGTCGCCCAGTACGGCATCCCGTACTACTGGCACCTCGACACCTTCGTCCGCGGCACCCTGCGCAACGCCGGCTGGCACGACGCCTGGAAGGAGGTGTTCGAGACCGTCTCCGCCGGCGACCCCGGCGCCGTCCGCGCCCTGGCGTACGACCTCGCCGCCCGCCACCCGGCCGGCCCCGCCGACCGCGACCGCGTCGTGCTGGCCGTCTCCCTGGAGCTGCGCACCAGATCCGGCGAGCGCTGGCGCGGCTCCCGCCTGCTCGACCTCACCGGCGGGCCGGACGAGTCCGCGATGGCCCGCTGCGTCTCCCTCCCCGTCGCCTACGGGGTCACGCGGATCCTCGCCGGCGCCCTGCCCGCCGGGCTCAACCGGGCCGCGGAGACCCCGCGCGAGGCCTCCCGCTGGCTGTCGTTCCTCGGCGCCCACGGACTCGCCGGCCGCTACGAGGAGACCACCCGCCTCCCCACCGGAGTACCGGCATGACCGCCTGACGCTCCCTCACCCACCCCTCCCTCACCCCACTTCCCCCTCACCTCAGCCACCGCACATCGAACGAGAGGTTCCGAACCATGGGGCACGAGAGCTTCCGGCCGGGCATCACGCACTTCCGCTGCGTGGGAGTCGGCGTGGGCCCGGCCAACCTCAGCCTGGCGTCCCTGCTGCACAGCAGGCCGGACGTACCCAATCTCTTCCTCGACCGCAAGGAGTCCTTCGGCTGGCACGACGGCCAGCAGATCCCGGGCGCCGGCCTCCAGGTCTCCCAGTTCAAGGACCTGGTCAGCCTGGCCGACCCCGCCAACCCCTTCTCCTTCCTCTCCTACCTGCACGCCAAGGGCCGGGTCTACCACTTCCTCAACGCCCGGTTCGACGACGTGCCCCGGCTGGAGTTCCGCAACTACCTCGCCTGGGCCAGCCGCCGCAACGAGAACGTCGTCTTCGGCGAAGGCGTGGAGGAGGTCGACTTCGACGACGGACCCGGGGTGTTCACGGTCCGCACCGCACGCCGCACCGTCACCGCCGAGAACGTCGTCGTCGGGGTCGGCAGCCGGCCCTGGGTGCCGCCGCTGGGGGAGCACCAGCTCGGCCCCACCCAGTTCCACGTCAGCGACTACATGGCCAACGCGCAGGACGTCGGCGGCAAGCGGGTCGTGGTCATCGGCGGCGGCCAGTCCGGCGCCGAGGCCTTCCTCGACCTGATCTCCCGGGGCGGCTGGGACCTGCCCCGCCGGGTCTCGTGGATCTCGCGGCGGCAGAACTACCTCCCCATCGACGACTCGCCCTTCACCAACGACTACTACATGCCCAGCCACGCCGACTACTTCTACGGGCTCCCGCGCGAGCGCCGCCAGGCGCTGAACTCCCGCAACGTCCTCAGCAGCGACGGGATCTCCGAGTCCACGCTCCGCGAGATCTACCAGGGCATCTACATGCACCGGTTCGTGGACGGCAACGAGGACCTGGTCGCCCTGCACCCCGGCCGCGAGGTCTTCGACGTCCGGCCCGGCCAGTTCGGCGGCTGGGAGGTCCGCGCCCGGCACACCCAGGAGACGGAGGCCGTCGAGAGGTTCGACACCGACGTCGTCGTCTGGGCCACCGGCTACCGGCCCGCCGCCACCGAGTTCCTCGCCCCGCTCGCCGGGCGCCTGGAGCGCGAGGGCGAGGAACTGCGCGTCGACGAGGACTACGCCGTCCGCTGGGACGGGCCCGCCGACCGCCGGATCTTCGTCCAGAACGGGGTCCGCGGCCAGCGCGGCCTCGCCGACCCCAACCTCAGCCTCAACGCCTGGCGCAGCCGGCGCATCGCCGACCGGCTGTGCGGCGTACGCGGGGACGAGCAGCTCCCCTCCTTCATCGAGTGGTCCTCCAAGACCCCCCAGGACGAACGGTGGACCGCCTGATGACCACGGACCGCACCGGCACCTGCCGCCCCCTGACCACCGACCCCGAGGCCACCCCGCCCCCGGCCCCCCGGCCCCCGGCCCCCCGGCCCGCCACCGCCCCGGCCACCCCGGGCGCCGACCCCACCGCCGCCCCCGCCTACCGCACCACCGCCCCGCACGCCGGCGGGCCGGCCGGGGCGCGGGTCGACGTCGCCGTCGTCGGCGCGGGGATACTCGGCGTGCTCATCGCCCGCGAGGTCCTCTCCCGCGACCCCGCCGCCACCGTCACCGTCCTCGACCGGGACCTGATCGGCTCCGGCGCCACCCGCCGCTCCGCCGGACTGCACCTGCCGCGCGGGGCCGACGACACCGTCCGGGCCCTGGCCGCCGAGAGCGAGCGCTTCTACGCCGACCTCCACGCCGCCCGCCCCGACCTGCCCATCCACCCCCTCGACATGACCGTCCTCGCACCCGAGCCCGCCGAGGAGGCCCTCCGCGAGGCCTACCTGCCGGAGGCCAAACTCCGCTGGACCGGCGAACTGCCTCCCTGCGTCCCCGCCCTGCCGAACGGCTACGGCGCCTGGGAGGGCGACGGCTGCCAGTACGCCGACGTCCACACCCTCACCCAGCTCCTCGCCGCCGAACTGCGCCCCGCCGTCTCCTTCCGCGAGGGCGTCCGCGTCGAGACCGCCGCCGCCGGTCCCGGAGGCGCCCGCCTCACCCTGAGCGGCGGCGCCACCCTCGCCGCCGGGCACGTGGTCATCGCCCCCGGCCCCTGGCTGGACCAGCCCGCCTGGCGCGAGCTCGTCGCCCCGCTGGGAGCCCGCGTCAAGAAGGTCGTCGCCCTGCACGTGGACGTCCCGCCCGCCCCCGGGGACCGGGCGGTCGTCCTGCACGAGGAGGACGCCTTCCTGCTGCCCTTCCACCACCGCGGCCACTGGCTGCTCAGCTACACCTGCCCCGAATGGGACCCCGACCCCGCCACCGTCGACCCGGCCCTCACCGCCGCCCACCTGCGCGAAGGCCGCGCCCTGCTCACCCGCTACGCCCCCGCCCTGGCCGCCCACTGCCGGTCGGGCCGGGTGTTCTGCGACGCGTACGGGCCCGGCGGGACGCCCTTGGCCACCGCCCTCGACCCCTACGGCCGGCTCCTCTTCGCGGGCGCCGCCGGCGGCTCCGGCTACCGCCTGGCGCCGGCGCTCGCCGCCCGCGCCGCGGACCTGATCCCCTCCCTCCCGTCCCCGCGAAAGGCCACGACATGATCATCGCGCGTTATGACGACGACGTGCTGGAACAGGCGTTCGGCATCGACATGAGCGGGGTGCGGGGCCTCGGGACCGGCGCCGGATGGGGCCGGGTCGCCCCCGGCCGGGCCACCGACGACCACCACCACGACGAGACCGAACTGTTCGTCATCGTCTCCGGCCGGGGCGAGTTCGTCATCGACGGCGAACGCCACGAGGCCGTCCCCGGCACCGTCGTCCTCTTCGAACCCTTCGAGTCGCACGTCCTGGTGAACACCGGCCCGCAGGACGACGCCGGAAACGGCACCGACCTGGTGTTCTTCACCCAGTACTGGCGCGACGCCGAACGCGCCGCGCGCGCCGCCTCCGCACCCGTGCGCACCGGCTTCGGCGACCGCCCCGTCTTCGTCTTCTCCACCCCGCCCACCCCCAACGGCGACCTGCACCTCGGCCACCTCGCCGGCCCCTACCTCGGCGCCGACGCCTTCACCCGCTTCCAGCGCATGAACGGCACCGAGGCCTACCACCTCACCGGCAGCGACGACTACCAGAGCTACGTCCTCGGCGCCGCCCGCCGGGGCGGCCGCACCCCCGCCGAGACCGCCGCCCACTACAGCGCCGAGATCGCCGAAACCCTGCGGCTGATGGACATACCCCTCGACCAGTACACCGTCACCGACCAGGACCCCGGCTACCCCGACGGCCTCAGGGACTTCTTCAGCCGGATCGTCGCCTCCGGCGAGATCGACGTCGCCGCCCACGACGCCCTCTACGACGCCCTCACCGGCGAGTACCTCTACGAGGCCGACGTCACCGGCGGCTGCCCCGGCTGCGGCGCCGCCACCTCCGGCAACCTGTGCGAGGAGTGCGGCGAACCCAACACCGTCGCCGACCTCGCCGACCCCCGCTCCGCCTTCACCGGCAGCGCGCCCCGCCCGGGCCCCGCCGCCCGCTGGACCCTGCCCCTGCACGCCTACGCCGGCGACGTCCGCGCCCACCACCGGCGCGGCCGCGTCCCCGCCCGACTGCGCGAACTCGCCGACCGGCTCTTCCGCCGCCCCACCCTCGACCTCCCCCTCACCCACCCCTCCGGCTGGGGCGTCGCCCCCCGCGAGCGCGACACCGACGGGCAGGTCATCTGGGTCTGGCCCGAGATGAGCTACGGGTTCCTGCACGGCATCCAGTCCCTGGGCGCCCGCCTCGGCCGCCCCTGGCGGGCCGCGGAACCCTCCGCCGACTGGAAGATCGTCCACTTCTTCGGCTACGACAACAGCTTCTACCACTCCGTGCTCTACCCGGTCCTCTACCAGCTGGCCCACCCCCGCTGGACCCCCGACATCGACTACCACGTCAACGAGTTCTACCTGCTGGAGGGCGAGAAGTTCTCCACCAGCCGCCGGCACGCGATCTGGGGCAAGGAGGTCCTCACCCCCGACACCGTCGACGCCGTCCGCTACTTCCTCGCCGCCACCCGCCCCGAGGGCACCCGCACCGACTTCCGGCGCGCCGCCTACGAGGCCACCCTCGCCGACACCCTCATCGGCACCTGGCAGCAGTGGCTCACCGACCTCGGCGCCCGCGTCGCCAAGCACCACGGCGGCCGCGCCCCCGACGCCGGGAACTGGACCCCCGAGCACACCGCCTTCCTCGCCCGCCTCGGCACCCGCCTGAACGCCGTCACCGGCGCCCTCGGCAACGACTCCTTCTCCCTCAACCAGGCCGCCGCCGAACTCGACGGCATCGTCCGCGACACCGTCCGCTTCACCCGCGCCGAGGGCCTCCTCACCGACACCCCCGGCTGGGAGGACGAGAACCGCACCGCCCTCGCCCTCGAACTGGCCGCCGCCCGCCTCCTCGCGCACGCCGCCGCCCCCGTCATGCCCCGCTTCGCCGCCCGCCTGGCCGCCGCCCTCGGCCTCGACACCCCGCGCGCGTGGCCCCGTACCGTCGAACTCCTCACCCCCGGCGCCGCCGTCGACCTCGCCGACGCCGTCTTCTTCCAGCCGTCCCCGGACGCCGGCGACGCGGCGGAGCCCGTCCTGACCCCCTGGCTCGCCGAGATCGCCCGCACCGCCCTGCGGCTCGGCGCCGACGAGCGGATCGCCCACCGCACCCTCACCCAGCTCGCGGCCGGCTCCCTCCAGGCCGTCACCGTCCAGTACCAGATCCTCGACGCCCTCGACGTCGACCTGTCCATGGACGAACTCCTGCACGGCGGCACCCTCGCGGAACTCGCCGCCGTCATCGCCGAGCGCGCCGAGCCCTCCGCCGTCGCCGCCCTGACCTCGGGGGAGGCCCGATGAACCAGCACCGCCACATCCTGCGCGAGATAGCCGACCGCGGGCTGACCGTCACCCTCGCCGACGGCGACCTGCGCCTGACGGGCAACCGCGAGCGGATGGACCCCGCGTTCATCGCCCGCGTCAAGGCCGCCAAGCCCGCCCTCGTCGCCCACCTGGAGCGCGAGGCCGACCACGGTCCCGGCTTCCCCCTCACGCCCCTCCAGCGCAGCTACTACCTCGGCCGCAGCGGGATCTTCGAGGTCGGCGACGTCTCCAGCCACGTCTTCCACGAGATCGAGGGCGACTGGGACATCGACCGGCTCCAGTCCTCCCTCGACACGGTGATCGCCGCCCACAGCGGCCTGCGCTCCCGCTTCCTGTCCGACGAACGCCAGGCCACCGAATACGGCGACCACGCCCCCCGCATCGGCGTCCTCGACCTGCGCTCCCACACCCCCCGCCAGCAGGACGCCATCCGCGCCCAGCTCCGCGACATGCGCTCCCACCAGGTCCTGCCCGCCGACCAGGCCCCCCTGATCACCGTCGACGCCACCATCCTCGACGACGACAGGATGCTCCTCCACGTCGGCCACGACGGACTCGTCATGGACGGCATCAGCATGTTCCTGTTCTTCCGCGCCTGGTGGCACGCCTACCAGAGCCCCGGCGCCGACGTCCACGACGAACTCCCCTACGAGGACTACCTCGCCGCCCTCGAAGCCGCCCGCGACAAGGCCCCCGCCCGCCGCTCCCGCGCCTACTGGGCCGAGCGCGCCGACGACCTCGCCCCCCACCCCGACCTGCCCCTGCGCACCAGCCCCGCCGCCCTCACCGAGACCCGCTTCACCCCGCGCCGCGTCACCCTGGAGCCGACCGCCTGGACCGCGCTCAAGGAGCGCGCCGCCGCCGCCGGCCTGACCCCCTCCGCCCTGCTCCTCGCCGCGTACGCCGAAACCCTCGCCGCCTGGGGCGCGGGGGAGCGGTTCACCCTCACCACCACCGTCGCCCACCGCCCGCCCGTCCACCCCCGCGTCTTCGAGGCCATCGGCCAGTTCTCCGACACCCTCCTCGTCGAGGCCGAGGTCGACCGCCGGCTGACCTTCGCCGAACGCGCCCAGCTCCTCCAGGCCCGGCTGCACACCGACATCGACCACCGCCACCACTCCGGCGTCGAGGTCCTGCGCGAACTCGCCGTCCGCCGGGGCGGGGTCACCGGCGCGCGCATGCCGTACACCTTCAACAGCGCCATCGGACACGTCAGCAGCGAGGTCGACGGCTCCGCCCTGGAACTCTTCGGCAAGGAGGTCTACACCGTCAGCCAGACCCCCCAGGTGTGGCTCAACGCCTTCGCCATGGAGCAGCACGGCGCGCTCGTCGTCCAGCTCGACGGCATCGACGAACTCTTCTGCGAGGGCCTCCTCGACGACCTCGCGCACGGCTACCGCACCCTCCTGGAAACCCTCGTCGACGAGACCTCCTGGCAGCGCCGCTCCTTCGACCTGCTGCCGCCCGCCCAGCGCGAGCGCCGCGCCGCCGCCAACGACACCGCCGTCGCCCTGCCCGACGAGATGCTCGGCGACGCCATCGTCGCCCGCGCCGCCCGCACCCCCGCCGCGCCCGCGATCCTCACCTCCGGCCGGACCGTCAGCTACGGCGAACTCCTGCACCGGGCCGCCACCGCCGCCACCTGGCTGCGCGCCCAGGGCATCGGCCGCGGCGACCTCGTCGGCCTCGTCTGCCACCGGGGCCCGGAGCAGATCGTCGGGATCCTCGCCACCGTCCTCGCCGGAGCCGCCTACCTGCCCGTGGACGCCGCCCTGCCGGCCGCCCGGCAGCAGTACATGCTCACCGACGGCAGGGTGCGGTGCGTGCTCACCAACTCCGGCCGGCCCTCCGACGACACCGTCGCCGCCTTCGACCTCACCCGGCCCTGCTCCGGCCGCGCCGAACTCCCCGACCGGCTCCCCGGATCCCACCCCGACGACCTCGCGTACGTCCTCTACACCTCCGGCACCACCGGCGCCCCCAAGGGCGTCATGGTCAGCCACCGCAGCGTCGCCAACCTCGTCGCCGACTGCCGCGAACGCTTCGGGATCACCGCCGAGGACCGGTTCATGGCCGTCAGCGCCTTCCACTTCGACCTGTCCGTCTGGGACGTCTTCGGCGCCCTCTCGGCCGGCGCCGCGCTCGTCATGCCCGACCGCGACAAGACGGCCGACCCCGCGCACTGGCTCGAACTGTGCCGGCTCTACGGGGTCACCGTGTGGAACTCCGTCCCCGCCATCGTCGGCCTGCTGCACGGCCAGGCCCGCTCCGACGGGGACGTACCGCCCGGGCTGCGGCTGGTCCTGATGAGCGGCGACCGGATCCCGCCCGCCCTGCCCGCGCAGCTGCGCGCGCTGATGCCCGGCCTGGAGGTGGTCTCCCTCGGCGGCCCCACCGAGACCACCGTCTGGAACATCCTCCACCCGGTGGGAGAGGACGAGGACGGCTCGGCCTCGATCCCGTACGGCCGCCCCAACTCCAACAACCGCGCCTACGTCCTCGACCGCCACGGCTGCGACGCCCCCGACTGGGTCACCGGCGAGATCACCGCCGCCGGCACGGGCCTGGCCCGCGGCTACTGGGGCGACCCGGAGCGCACCGCCGAGCGGTTCTACGAGGACACCGGGCGCGGGGAGCGCATGTACCGCACCGGCGACCTCGGCCGCTACCTGCCCGACGGCAGCATCCAGATCCTGGGCCGCAGCGACTTCCAGATCAAGATCAACGGCTACCGGATCGAGGCGGGCGAGGTCGAGACCCGGCTCGCGGCCCTCGCCGAGGTCTCCCGGGCGGTCGTCGCCCCCCAGGGCAACCGGCTCATCGCCCACCTGGTCCCCGCCGGCGGCCACCGCCCCCACCTCACGGAGATCCGCCGGGCCCTGCGCGCCGACCTCCCCGACTACATGCTCCCGGCGGCCGTGTTCTGGCACGAGGAGCTCCCCCTGACCCGCAACGGCAAGGTGGACCGCACCCGGCTGGCCGCCCTCGCCGCCCAGGCGCCCGCCACGGCCGCCGCCGCCCCGGGCGGCAGCGCCCCGGCCACCCAGGCGGAGAAGATCCTCTGCGACATCTGGTCCACGGTGCTGCGCCGCCCCGACGTCGGCGCCCTGGACACCCTGACCTCCCTCGGCGGCGACTCCATCGCGGCGGCCCGCATCCTCACGGCGACCCGCAAGCGCTTCGGCGTCACCCTCACCCTGGACCAGTTCGCGGAACTCCCCACGGTCCGCGCGATGGCGGCAGCCCTCATGCCGAAGGACAACCGATGACCACCCGGCCGCCCACCCCCCAGGGGCGCGGGGAACTGCGCGCCCAGCCCCACCGGACCGGCACGGAACCGGTCACGCCCACCCCCCAGGGGCGCGGGGAACTGCGCGCCCAGCCCCACCCGACCGGCACCCAACCGACCACACCCCCGGCGGAGCCGACCCGCACCCAACCGACCGCACCCCCGGCGGAGCCCACCGCACCGGAGACGATCCGCCGCATCGTCGACGGCCCGCCCCCGGCGACCGGCCACCTCCACGTCGCCCGCCTGGAAGGCACCCGCACCCTCCCCCTCCACGAACTCCACACCCGCGCCGACCGCCTGGCCCGCCACCTGCGGAGCACCCACGGCACGGGCCCCTCCCACCGCATCGGCATCCTCGCCGCCAACAGCCTGGAATGGGTCCTCCTCGACCTGGCCGCCCTGCGGCTCGGCGCGCAGACCGCCGGCCTGGAACCCGGCAAGTTCACCCCCTCCGCCGACCTCGCCGCCCGCTACGACCTGGACCTCCTCTTCACCGACCAGCCCACCGGCGGAGTCCCCGGCGTCCTCCCCATGGACGGGCTCCTGGCCCTCACCGAGCCCGGCGTCGTCCCCGACGCCCCGCCCCTCCCGCCCGTCACCTGGACCACCGACGCCGTCACCACCATCAAGTTCACCTCCGGCAGCACCGGCGTCCCCAAGGGCCTCGGCGCCACCGCCGGCAGCATCGACAGCTCCCTCACCGCCGTCCAGGAGATCTTCGAACACACCCCCGACGACCACCTCTTCGTCTTCCTGCCCCTCTCCCTCCTCCAGCAGCGCTACTGGGTCTACTCCGCCCTCCTCCACGGCCACGACGTCACCATCACCACCTACGAGGCGGCCTTCGCCGCCCTGCGCCGCGTCCGCCCCACCGTCGTCATGGGCGTCCCCGCCTTCTACGAGACCGCCCGCCGCCAGATCGGCGCCCGCCTGCGCCGCACCCCCGGCCAGAGCCCCGAACAGGCCGCCCGCGCCCTGTTCGGCGACCGGATCCGCTACCTGTGGACCGGCTCCGCCCCCGCCTCCCCGGCCGTGCTGCGCTTCTTCGACGACGAGGCCCGCCTTCCCCTCTACGAGGGCTACGGCCTCAACGAGACCTGCATCGTCACCAAGAACCACCCCGGCGCCCACCGCGAGGGCAGCGTCGGCCGGGCCGTCCGCGGCAAGGAGGTGCTGATCGGCGAGGACGGCGTCATCAGCGTCCGCAGCACCCACCCCGTCAACAACCACTACGCCTACGCCCGCCCCGGCGACTCCGAGAAGGTCTTCTCCCCCGACGGCACCGTCCGCACGGGCGACCTCGGCCACCTCGACGAGGACGGCTACCTCTTCGTCCACGGCCGCGCCGACGACGTCATCGTCCTCGACAACGGCAGGAAGGTCATCGTCCGGCCCATCGAGGAACTGATGCGCGCCGACCCGGCCATCGCCGAATGCGTCCTGTTCAGCCCCACCCAGACGGACCTCGTCGCCGTGGTCTCCCCGGCCGCGCAGCCCGCCGACCACCGCGCCATCGCCGCCCGCCTCGCCGCCGTCAACGCCGCCACCACCCCCGACGAGCGCATCAGCCGCGTCCTCGTCGCCGACCCGCCGTTCAGCATCGAGGGCGGCCTGCTGACCTCCCAGTACAAGCCGAAGCGCCCCGACATCCGGGCCGCCTACCACGCCCCGCTGCACTCCCAGGAGGCCGGAATCCATGCCTGACACCACCGACACCACCCTCGAAGACGCGGCCCGCGACCAGCTCGCCCTCGTCCTGGTCCCCGAGGTCCCCGCGGAGGAGATCGACCCCGACGCCGACATGGTCGCCGCCTACGGGCTGACCTCCCTCAACAAGGTCCTCTTCCTCACCGAGGTCTGCGAGGAGACCGGCGTGGACCTCGCCCACTTCACCGAGCACGACCTCGCCGACATGAAGACCCTCCGCGACGTCGTCGCCGCCCTCGCCCGCCACCACCACGCCACCACCACCGGAGCCTGAACCATGAGCTGGACCGAGCACGCCGCCGCCGTCCTGGAGAACGACCGGGTGCGCCTCACCCCGATCACCGGCGCCGACCGCGAGGGCGTCCGGGCCGTGGCCATGGACCCCGACATCTGGCGCTACTTCGTCGCCGCCGTCGAGACCGACGCCGACTTCGAGGCCTTCTTCGACGCCAACCTCGCCGACCACGCCGCCGGCCGCCGCACCGTCTTCACCCTCACCGACAAGGACAGCGGCCGCATCGCCGGCAGCATGAGCTTCGGCAACATGGCCGAGGCCGACCGCCGCCTGGAACTCGGCTGGTCCTGGCTCGGCCGCGACTTCCGCGGCCGCGGCGTCAACCACTGGGCCAAGGCCCTCCTCCTGGAACACGCCTTCGAGGTGCTCGGCGCCGAACGCGCCGAGTTCAAGACCGACGTCCTCAACGTCCAGGCCCGCCGCGGCCTCGCCAACATCGGCGCCACCGAGGAAGGCGTCCTGCGCAGCTTCAACTACATGCCCGGAGGCCGCCGCCGCGACGCCGTCTTCTACAGCATCCTGCGCGCCGAATGGCCCGCCGTCCGGGCGCACCTCGCGCGCGGCCCCAAGAAGGCCGTACCGGCATGAGCGACCCCGCCCCCGCAGGCCCCGGCATCAGCCACATACGGGCCTGCGGCACCCCGTACGAGATCGGCCGCGCCCACGGCGCGGCCCTCTCCGGGCCCCTGCGCGCCTTCCTCGACGACGGCCTGGCCCGCCTCAACCACCTCGTCCCCGCACCCCTGGCCCTCCCCGCCCTGCTGCCGGCCATCGCCGCCCACCGCAGGGCCGTCACCGCATGCCTGCCCGACCTCGCCGAGGAGGTCGCCGGCCTCGCCGACGGCGCCGGCACCTCCGAGGACGAGGCCTGGCTGCTCCAGCTGCGCCGCGAGATCCTCGGCTACTCCAAGATCCGCACCGGCGGGGACTGCACCACGTACGCCCGTACCGGCCCCGGCGCCGGCCCGCCCGTCCTCGCCCAGACCGTCGACCTCAGCGGCGACCTCGACACCCACGTCAGCGTCCTGGAGATCGCCCGCGCCGGCACCGCCCGCCGCTCCCTGGTCCTCAGCTTCGCCGGCCTCCTCGGCTACCTCGGCCTCAACAGCGACGGCCTCGCCGTCGGACTGAACCTGGTCCTCGGCGGCACCTGGGGCCCGGGCGTCCCCCCGTACCTGGCCATCCGCCACCTCCTCGACACCGCCGCCGACACCGGCCAGGCCCTCAAGATCCTCGCCGACCTGCCCCTGGCGAGCTCCCGCTCCCTGATGCTCTGCGACCCCGGGCGGGCCCTGTACGTGGAGCACCTCGACGGCGACCTCCGCGTCACCGAGGCCACCTCCCCCGCCGGGCTCACCCACACCAACCACTACCTCCACCCGGACTTCGCCCCCGCCGACGAACTCAACGTCTTCGCCCGCAACTCCTCGCTGCGCCGCCTCCACGCGGCCGCCGAAGGCCTGGCCGCACTCCCCGCCACCGCGACCCCCGAGGACCACCTGGCCCTCCTGTCCACGCCGCCCCTGCGCGTCCCCGACCGCGGGGACATCCGCGCCGAACGCACCGTCGCCGCGGCCGTCATGCTCCCCGCGTCCGGCCGCCTCCACCTCCGCCCGGGCGACCCCGCACGCTCCCGCACCCGCGTCTTCGGCCTGTAGGCCGGCGTCCCTTCCTGGGCCGGGGAGGGCCGTGCCAGAGAAAGGAGCACGATGGACGCATGGCTGGTCGACCTCGACCAGGTCGCCCCCCAAGACATCAGCGCGCACTACCCCGAGGGCCTGACCGAGGAGGAGCTGCGGCGCGGCGCCGAGTTCGTCCACGCCCGCGCCGCCCACCGCTTCTTCCGGGCCCGCCTCACCGTCCGCCGGCTGCTGGCCGAGCGGCTCGGGCTCGCCGCGCACGACCTGCGCATCCACTACGACCCCGCCGGCAAGCCCTACCTGCCCGACCAGCCCGGTACGCATGTCAGCTGGTCCCGCTCCGACGGGCTGCTGCTGCTCGGCGCCACCGAGACCGGGCCCATCGGGGTCGACGTGGAGCTGGTCCGCCCGGCCACCAGCAGCCTCGACGTGCTCACCTTCGTCTACCCCGGCGTCCCGGACGGGGTCGGCGCCGACACCTTCTTCCACGCCTGGACCCTGCTGGAGGCGGCCGTCAAGGCCACCGGGCGCGGACTGGCCGACGGCGCCCGGGAGGTGGACCTGGCCTTCGGGCCCGACGGGTCCGTCACCCTGCGCGGGATCAGCGGGCACGGCGTACGGCCCTGGCACGGACACACCGCGCTCCAGCCCACCCGGCAGGACTGCCCGTGGGCGATGACCGCGTTCGTGTCCCGGGAACTCCCCCCGGTGACCGTCCTGACCTGGCCGGACCGCGCCGACGACCCCGTGGGATCACCGACGCGGGCCGCGGGCGTCAGGCGGCGCTGACCACCGGCGAGCCGTCGGGGGCGATCGCCGAGAAGCCGGTGTACGGGACCAGCGCGGGCGGCACGGCCACCGAGCCGTCCGCACGCTGGTACTGCTCCAGGACCGCCACCAGCGTGCGGCCCACCGGCAGCGCCGAACCGTTCAGCGTGGCCGCGAAGGCCTTGCGCCCGTCCCGGCCGCGCACCCGGATGCCGGCCCGCCGGCCCTGGAAGTCGCCGCAGTCCGAGCAGGAGGAGATCTCCCGGTAGGTCCCCTGGCCCGGCAGCCACACCTCGATGTCATAGGTGCGCCGCGCCGCGAACCCCAGGTCCCCGGCACGCAGCTCCACCACCCGGTGCGCCAGCCCCAGCCGCCGCAGCGCCGTCTCGGCGTGCCCGGTGAGCAGCTCCAGCTCCTGCGCGGACCGGTCGGGGTGGCAGATCCGCACCAGCTCCACCTTCTCGAACTGGTGCAGCCGCACCAGCCCCCGGGTGTCCCGCCCGTACGAGCCCGCCTCCGCCCGGTAGCAGGGCGTGAACGCCGTGAGCGCGAGCGGGAGTCGGTCCTCCTGGAGGGTCTCGCCCCGGTAGAGGTTGACCAGCGGCACCTCCGCCGTCGGGATCAGCAGCAGGTCGCGGTCGGCGGCGTTCGTCAGGAACAGGTCGTCCTCGAACTTCGGCAGCTGCCCGGTCCCCGTCATCGTCTCCCGGCTGACCAGGTGCGGCACCCCGTGCTCGGTGTACCCGTGCTCCGTGGTGTGCAGGTCCAGCAGGAACGCGGCCAGCGCCCGCTCCAGCCGGGCCCCCGCCCCCCGGGTCACCGCGAAGCGCGAGCCCGACAGCTTGGCGGCGCGCACCGGGTCGAGGATCCCCAGCCGGGTGCCGACGTCCACGTGGTCGAGCGGTGCGAAATCGAAGCCGGGCACCTCCCCCCAGACCCGCCGCACCACCGGCGGGTCCTGCTCGGTCCCGTCGGGCACGTCGGCGTACGGGCGGTTCGGGACGGTCGGCAGCAGCGCACCGAGCCCGTCCTCCACCCCCTTGAGCTCCTCCGACACCGACCGCAGCCGCTCCCGGGCCTCCTGGAGCCGGGCCCGGGCGGCCGCGTCCGGCGGGCCGCCGGCCTTCGCCGAGCGGTTCTGCTCGGCCCGCAGCTTGTCCCGCTCGGCGATCAGCCGGGCGCGCCGTTCGGTCAGGGTGCGCAGGGCGTCCCGGTCCAGGACGTAGCCGCGGCGGCCCAGATCGGCCTCCGCCTCGTCCTGGAGCAGGCTGTGCGGGTCGTGCATGACGGCTCCTCGGTCTCGTTACGGGATGTCCTGCGGTTCCGGTACGTCAGGGGCGGCGCTCGCGATCGCCCGGTAGCGCTCGGGCGCACGGGCCCGCAGCCACCAGGCGTAGCCGAGCCCGGCGAGCGCGGCGCCGGCCATCAGCCACGGGATCCGGTTGACCCACACGGAGTCGGTGCCGGTGACCAGCGGGAAGTTGTCCAGCAGCAGCCACAGCGCCCCCGCCAGCCCGGCCAGGGCCAGCACCGGGGCGAGCCGGGTCCGCCACCAGTGGGCGTCGGGGTGCCGGCGGAAGAACACCAGCACCGCCACCGCCACCGCCGCCTGGAGGGCGACGATCCCGACGGTGCCCAGGGCCAGCATGGTCGTCGCCAGGGTGGTGTACGGGTGCGCGCCCGCGAGCGCGAACAGGCCGCAGACCACGGCCGTGGCCACCGACAGCACCACGCTCGCCCGGTGCGGGGAGGCGTGCCGCGGGTGCACCCGGGCCAGCGAGGACGGCAGCACCCGCTCCCGGCCCAGGACGAACAGGTACCGGTTGGCGGCGGTGTGCAGCCCGAGCAGCGCACCGAACAGGCTGGTGCACAGCAGGACCTGCATCACGCCCGTCGCGAAGCCGCCCAGGTAGTCGTCGGACAGCCGGAAGAACAGGTCCCCCAGCTGCTTCCCGGCCGTCTCCGCCACCCGGCCGGCGCCGATCGCCCCGACGGCCGCCCAGCTGATCAGCGCGAAGAACACGGTGATGAGCACGACGGACGCGTACGTGGCCACCGGCACGCTCCGCTTCGGGTCGCGGCTCTCCTCGCCGTAGAGCGCGGCCGCCTCGAAGCCCACGTACGAGATCAGGGCGAACATCAGCGCCACCCCGAGCCCGGGGGTGAAGACCGTGCCGGGAGCGAACGCCGCCGCGGGCAGGGTGTCCGCCCCGTGCCGGACGCCGATGGCCAGCGCGAGCAACCCCAGCACCGCCACCTCGGCGACCATCAGCACCGCCAGCAGGCGGGCGCTGAGGTCGATCCGCCGGTAGCCCATCACGGCCGTCAGGGCCAGTGCGGCGCCCGTCCACACCGGCCAGGGCACGGGCAGGCCGTGGGCGGTGGCGACGAGTTCGGCGAAGTACCCGAAGGCCCCGGCCACGCCGGCGACGGCCGCCGTGTAGGCGAGGACGGCCGTCAGCCCGCCCGCGACGGCCAGGGGCCGGCCGAGCCCCTGGCCGATGTACGTGTAGAAGCCGCCCGCACCCACCACGTGCCGGCTCATCGCCGCGTATCCGACGGAGAAGCAGAGCAGTATCAGCCCGGCGAGGGCGAAGGTGGCGGGCACCCCCGCCCCGTTGCCGATGGCGTAGGCGAGGGGCACCGAGCCCACCACCCCGGACATGGGCGCCGCCGCGGCGACCACCAGGAAGACGATCCGGGGGGTGGTCAGCGTCCGCCGCAGCCCGGGCTCGGCGGCGGTGTCCCGCCGCTCCGTCCTCGCGGGGATCGTGGAGGTCACCGGGGCTACCTCGGGTGGGTGCGGATCAGGTCGACGGCCTCCGGGATGCCCATGTACGGCAGCCGCACCTCGGCCATGTCGTCGGTCCACCGCTCGGCGAGGTCGTAGCGCTCCTTCGGGGTGGTCTCCAGCAGCTTGCAGCCGGGGAACACCTCGTAGTCCCTCAGCAGCTCGGCGTGGGCGAACATGCCCTGCTGGAACAGCTCCTCGCGCTCCAGCACGAACTCCTCCGACGGCAGCTCGTCCCACAGCTGCCGGCCGCGCCGGATCAGCTCGATCAGCCGGGGCCGGTACGAGGGGTTGCGCGCGAGGTGGTCGCGGACGATCGAGCTGCCGACGGTCAGGTGGCGGATCTCGTCGATGGACGCCCCGCGGGCGATCTCGGCGGCCGCCGGGTCCAGCAGGGTCCACTTGCGCTCGCTGAGCTCGGCGGCCGGCGCCAGCACGCCCTCGATGACGATGGTGAACACGGCGACGGCGCCGATGAAGTCGCCCTCGTCGCGCACGACGGTCGTGGCGAACTCGGCGATCGGGTTCAGCACGCGCCGCGTGTAGTCGGTGCCCTGCTCCCTGATGAACTCCAGCAGCCCCGCCTCGGGCACCCCGAGGTCCACCAGGTGCTTGCGGAAGATCATCGCGTGCCGGGCCTCGTCGATCACCTGGGTGGCGAAGAACTCCTGCTCGACGACGCCGGGCGCGCCGATGACGTAGTGGGACAGCACGTTCACCGCCCGGGACTCGGCCAGCGACCGGTTGCCCAGCTCCAGCACGAGCGCCTCGCGCAGCGGCCCCTCCTCGCGCATGTGCGCCGGGGTGACCGCGTCGTGCCCGGCCTCGGCCCGACCGCGCAGGGTCCCCTGGGCGACGGCCGACAGCCAGTACCCCAGGTCGCACTCCTCGGCGGTCAGGGTCATCTCCTGGGCGCCGTCGAGCAGATTGGGCGCGCGGTCCCAGTCGGCCTCGACGGGGATCTGCGGAAGGGTGGTCATGAGACAACCTCACTGGGAGAAGCGGGAACGGAGACGGAAGCGGCGGGGGTGACGCAGGCGCTGTGCATGCGGCCCGCGAAGCTGAGCATCGGGGAGTCGACGGTGTGGGAGCCGCCCGTGACCTCGGCGAGGAGCATGTCGTGGTCGCCGACCTGGTGCCAGCCCAGGACCCGGCAGGCCATGTGGGCGAGGCTGCCGCCGATCAGCGGGGCCCCGGAGAGCGGGTCGGTGGACCAGTCGAAGCCCTCGAACTGGGCGTCGCCGAGCGGCCGCTGCGGATTGGCGAAGCGGCGGGCCACGTCCTGCTGGGCCGAGCCCAGGACGTTGACCGAGAAGCGGCCGGCCCGGCGGACCATCGCCGCGAACGTCGACGTGGGCCGCAGGCAGGCACCCAGGACCAGGGGGTCGCGGGACAGGGTGACCACGGCGCTGGCGGTGGTGCCGTGCCGGACGCCGCCCTGGCTGACGGTCAGCACCGTCACGCTCGACGCCAGCCGGCGCAGGGCCAGGCGGGCCGCGTCGGGATCCTCGTACCCCTCGGCGGACGCCGAGGGCGAGCGGTCCGTCAGCCAGGCGGGGTAGCGGCTCACCGGTTCACCCCGACGGCCGGGGCGGCGGTGGCGGCGAGGGTGGCCGGGTGCTCGTCGTACGGCAGCGGGACCGGGCCGCCGGTGGCCGAGCGGCGCTTCAGCATGGCCGTCACCTGGTGCACCAACGGGGTGTCCTCCGGTTCGAAGGGCAGCCCGAACGGCTTGAGGAAGTTGCCGAAGACACCGCGGTCGCCGAAGACGTGGAACGGCAGGGCCAGCAGCGCCCACTCGGGCCCGATCAGCCACATCCACAGCAGACCGACCGCGGCCACGCTCAGCAGGCTGTGCATCGTGTTGTACAGGACGTAGAACGCCTTGTGGATCTGCCCGTTCGCGCTGCGCCGGTAGGCGATCGCCCCGGGGATGTAGCCGATCAGGTCGATGTAGAGGAACAGGCCGATCGCCGCGAACCAGTTGATGTCCAGGAAGTGCCACAGGATGAACCCGATCGTCACGGCGAACGCGACCAGGTACTCCAGGCGGTGCAGGTTGAAGGTGACCGGCGATTCCACCGGGTTCTTGATGTCCATGAGGGGTGTCCTTACTGCGGGCGGGCCGCGCTACGGGATGCTGCCGGCGGGTCAGGACAGGCGCAGCGGGCCGCCGGCGAAGTACTCGGCCAGCTCCGCGGCCACGCTCGCGCGCGACGGCGGGTGGAAGGCCAGGGCGCGCACCGCGGAGGCCAGGTAGGCCACGTCACCCGAACGGATGTAGGCCATCCCGCCGAGCATCTCCACGGCCTGGTCGACGGTCTGGGACAGCAGGTCCTGGGTGGCGTAGCGGGCGGTCAGCACCGCCGCCACCGCCTCGTCGCCCCCGGTGCCGTCCTCCAGCGAGCGGGCCGCGCCCTCCACGAGGGAGACCGCCGCGTCCATGCGGACCGCCAGCTGCGCCCGTTCGGAGGCGCTGCCCCGCCCGCCGGCCAGCACCTGCGCGACCAGCGCGGACGCGGCGCCGACGTAGGAGGAGGTGGCGAGCAGCTCGAACCAGGTGAACCCGGCGGTCTGGAGGTCGTCGAGCCGGTCGGCGTCCTCGGGGGTGCTGTGGATGACGAGGTCCTCGGGGACCTCCACGTCGGTGAGCCGGACCTCGTGGCTCTGCGAGGCGGCCAGTACGGGGGTGGCCCAGAACGGCCGGGTCGTGACCCCGGGGGAGGAGGCGGGGATCAGCATCAGCGCGAGGGCGGAGCGCCCGTCCTCCTCCGTCACCTGCACGCTGGCCGTGAGCACGTCCATCGAACCGGAGAGGCTGCACGGCTTCTTCGCCCCGTTGACCCGGTACCCGCCCGGGGTGCGCTCGGCGACCACCGACGGCGCCAGGATGTTCTGGTCGGTCCTCCCCTCGGCCCAGCCGGACGCCAGCAGCAGCCCGTCCGAGGCCACCGCCGACATCAGCTTCAGCTGGGCCGGGGTCAGCCGGCCGGTGGCCTCCGCCAGCCGGAACAGCATCGCCACCGTGAAGTGGTGCATGGTCGTGGCCACCCCGAGCGAGGGCGAGAGCGAGGCGATCGCCCGCTGCACCCGTACCGCCTCCAGCGGACCGGCGGCCGCGCCGCCGTACGCGGCCGGCACGAGCAGCCCGGGACCGCCGTGCTTGCGGTACAGCTCCAGCACCGGGCTGTCCGCGCCCTCCCGGGCCGTGAGCGGCAGCTCTTCGAGTGCGTCGAGAAGACCTGCGTGGAATTGCTCGCAGATCCCGCGCGCTGTCGTCAGGGAACGCATCGCCGTGTTCTCCTCGGGCTGTCTCGGGCTCTCTTGGATTTCGCGTCCGAACCGGCGGTATTCTCCGCGTTCGGATACTCGAATGCGAATGAGAGTCTTCCAGCCACCATCTGACTGAGGCCTGACGCTCATCTGACCGGCGTCTTCGGCTGACTTGGCCCTGACAGAGGGCTGACCTGGGACGGGACCGGCCTTGTGGCCCCCGGCGGCCCGTGCCATAAGTAGCGGTAGTGCTGCCGCGAGAATGGAATTCACATGACCGGAACGATTCTGGAGACGGATGTCGCGCTCGACGCCATCCGGCAGTATGCGGACGCCGGTAATCCGAGCGCCTATTTCGCCTTCAGTGACGGGAACAGCTATTTCCGCCTCCCGGACGGGCCCGGGGTGATCGTCTACCGTCCCGTCGGCCGCTACCTCGTCCAGTTCGGCGGCCCCTTCGCCCCCTTCGCCCCCGCCGGCCCGGACGGCCCCCGCGCCCGCCTGCTGGCCGCGTTCCGCGCCTTCGCCGCGGAGCAGGGCCGCGAGATCGTCTCCGTACAGCTCCAGGGCGCGGACGCCGACATCTACGTCGACCAGGGCTTCACCGTGAACCAGATGGGCGCCTCCTACGCCGTCGACCTGGAGACCTTCACCCTGGCCGGCACGAAGTTCATGCAGCTGCGCAACAAGATCTCCCGCGCCCTGCGCAGCGGCCTGGAGATCAAGGAGGTCGCGTACGACGACCACGCCGCGCAGATCGCGGAACTCGACACCGCCTGGCTCTCCACCAAGGGCGAGGGCGTCAAACCCCTGGAGTTCCTCGTCGGCCAGACCGGCGGCCGCTACCAGCACCTGCGCCGGCTCTTCGCGGCCCTCCGCGACGGCGAGCTGATCGGCTACGTCTCCTACGCCCCCGTCTACGGCCCCCAGCCCGGCTGGATGCACGACCTGAGCCGCCGGCAGCCCGACTCCCCGCCCGGGGTGATGGAGGCCCTCAACAAGGCCGCCATCGACGTGTTCACCGCCGAGGGGACCCGCTGGCTGCACTTCGGCTTCACCCCCTTCACCTCCCTGACGGCCCCGCAGTTCCCGGGCCACAGCCGGGGCTTCCACTGGTTCATGGAGCACCTCTGGGAGCACGGCGCGCACATCTACCCGGCGCGCACGCAGCTGGAGTACAAGCAGAAGTGGGCGCCCTCCGCCGTGCTGCCGGAGTACATCGCCTTCCAGCACGGTGCGAGCCTGCCCGCGCTGGTCCACGTCTTCCGCGCCTGCAACGCGGTCTGAGAGGGAGGCATCCGATGACCACGACCGACGAGATCCACACCCAGGGCCTGCTGCTCGTGGACCGCTTCCAGGCCTGCGCGGCCGCTCCCGACGACCTGGAAGCCGCCCGCCTCTGCGACGAGGCCCTGACCCACCTGGACGCCCTCCTGCGCGCGGCGGGGGAGTAGCGGACGCGCGAAGGGCCCCGCCGGCACGGCCGGCGGGGCCCTTCCGCGTGCGCGGACCCGGGGAAAGGAAGGAGGGGGTGGTGGGGAGGATCCCGGGGATCCTCCCCCCCCCCCCCCCCGGCGCCCTCCCCGCAACGCCAGGTG